>NZ_ASSC01000138.1 GCF_000520735.1 Paenibacillus forsythiae T98 | reverse complement strand
CGTCTATATCGGGCGTCCCTGCCGTAGCTCCGCCGCCGAGCACCACCAGACAATCGCCCTGAACCTGCTCCGGCTGGGTATATCGCGATTCCAGGCTGCGCATCAGCGGTTCGGAAATCAGCGGCACCGAAGCCAAGTACAGCAAGAGCGTTACGGCGAACAGCGCAACTGCGGGGCCGCGCCTTTTTTTCCATAATAGCCCTATAGCCAGCAGCGCAAGCAGTACGATAAATATTCCAGGGGGCAGCACGAAGCTGTAGATAAATTTGATGACATAAATCAATGCCAGCTCGCTCCTTTCGCTCCAACAAGTCTTATGCCAGTGCCTTCAATCTGGCTCTGATGATGGATACTAGCTCGTCCTTTTCACCCTGCGGAATCCATTCTGATAGCCGGGCTGCCGCTATCGGTAATATCCATTCGTCAATGGCTGAATAATGATGACCGGTTATCTTAAGATACTCTTTAATGTAGGCGTTCTTTAGCCGGTTTCTCAGGAACTGAACCAGTAACTTCACAGGGGCCGGAGTACCGTCAGGCATAGAACCAACGCCGAGCAAAATAATCGACCTGGCCGCATCGCCAGCAGGATTTCCCGACATTCCGGTCATCCAGTCCACAATCCAATAGCCTCCGTCAACCATCACGTTGTCCGGATGAAAGTCGCCGTGGCAGAGCTTGTTCCCGTCAGGCAATTCTTTCGTATAGCGGATAATCATTTCCTTTTCCCGTTCATTAAGCAAGGGAGCTTGTTGTATGTATTTACAGAGAACCTTCTTTTGCTTCCTCTTCAATTCGGCTGCCTCATGAGCATGGATTTCAGCATGTAGCTCCGCAAGCCATTTTGAATATTTATGAATATTCCACGGTTTCTTGATGAAAAGGCTGAGCAGGGAAGCGCCCGATATGCGCTGAAAAATTAATGCCTCCCTGCCGTCCAGATAGGCATGTCCAAACGGCTCCGGCGTACAAATACCGCGTGATCTGGCCAGGCCGCTGACCTCAAGCTCCTGATTGATTGCCTCGGCGGGGAAACCTTTTTTGTACAGCTTGATAATCTTTCCTTTCGAATATTCAAATATTTCGGCGGTTCTGCCTTGCCCGATTCGCTCCAAATCAGTCACCTGGGTATCTCCTCCTCAAGCTCTCTTTCACATAACAATATGAATTGACCGGGCTGGATCAGCGTCAAGATAGGCGTGCCAAGCATGCATACAGCGGAAGCAGCGAGCGGAAATACCGCCGGCTGCGTCATGAATCTGTCCCTCCCTGACTTTGATTATCCCTTTTCTGGCCGCAAAAGTAAGCACCTTGCTTCGGAAATAAATAAGAGCTTTAATTATTGGATATCCTGATAATACCTTCACACGAAAGCATTGACAAACCGCCAGGATGTACAGATAATACTATTATAGGAACATATGTTTGCAAATAGGGGTGATAGTTATGGATAATCAAAAGATCACAACATTTCTGATGTTCTACGGACAAGCCGAGGAAGCTATGCACTTCTACATTTCTTTGTTTGAGCGGTCGGAAATTGTGCATATCCAGCGTTACGGACCGGGCGAGGCGGGAGCTGAAGGAAGCGTGATGCATGCCGTCTTCTCTCTGAACGGTCAGCAGTTTATGTGCATTGACAGCAATGCGCCGCATGACTTTACTTTTACACCCGCCATTTCTCTCTATGTCAATTGCGAGAGCGAGGAGGAGATCAACAATCTGTTCGCTAGGCTGTCCGAAGGGGGACAGGTGTTCATGCCTCTGGATAAATACCCTTTCAGCGATAAGTTCGCCTGGGTCGGCGATAAATTCGGGGTGACCTGGCAGCTGAATCTGCTGGGGAAACAGCAACTGATTCAGGAATAGAAAAAAATCTCCCATAGAGCCGAGTTTGGTCAGGCCTGAAAGGAGATTTTTGAATATCGGCATTTTGCAGGTGAAATTGGTTATAGAGGGAGCTTAACTGATTTCCTTAAAGACGGGGGCGATTTGATTCAGTTGGGCGACAGTAATATCTCCATACCGCAGGACGCGGGGTTCTCCGGAAAGGTCGATGATCGTACTGGACTTTGTTGTACCCTGAGCTCCGCCTTCCAGTATATAATCCACTTTACTCCCGACTTGGTTCAGAGCCAGATTCATATCCACAAGCACACCGTCAGCCTGACCCGAAAGATTCGCTGATGTCATGGTCACAGGAATGTCCAAATGACGCATCATTCCCCGCCATACGGGATTGCTGAGACAGCCCATCGCAATCGTGGAACCGCCACGAACCATTGTATCAGGAACATTCGCTTTCTTCGGAAGCACAATATTGAGCGGGCCGGGCCAATATGCATCAACGAATGCTTGAACAAGCCCGGGATCAGCCGCGGCCCCATATTCTTTCCAATCATTGGGATTCAGAAAAAACAAAGTCAACGCGGAGGTCGCCGGTCTATTCTTGATGGCAAAAGCCCGCTCAATGGCTTCATCAGCCCATGGATTAAGCGTCAGAGCCAGATTCGTATCACTGGGGGCGATGATTACCCCTCCCTCGCTTACGCATTGGGCAGCCAAAGCAAAATTATGTTCATTAGCCTCCAATAACTTTTCGTTCTGTGCCACTTCAGTTTCTCCCGGCAATTCATCTACCCGGAATTTTTCCAGCTTCTCCTCTACAGGATGACGCTCCATACAATTCCCTCCTAAACAATTTTTATAATATTTTTAATATATAATCTCATATATTACATTATAATTAATCCCAAATGATGTCAACGAAAAAATAATGCTTGATACATTTCCCAATTACCGTCAATCCTTGGACTCAACCGGAGAAACGCAAAAAAAAACCAACCGGTAAGAAGAACCGGCTGCGCATCCCGTTTTCAGGACGGCACCGTTTCTCGTAAATATACCGTTGGCTTCTCTCCATATATTTAATTTAAAACATTATGAAATGATCAAGCGTTTGAAAAATCCATAAACCGATAATAGGCTGAGCTTGGAGAAAAGTGGACACTGATTCGATTTAAATATTGTTGCAGTTCCAACAGTATCCTTGCCCCCTGCCAATGATCCGGGAGCAAGGATTTGGGCAGCATAGGATCAAGCAAATACAGTTCCGCAATCACCTCACCCACCGTGAGAAAATAATTGAATATCTCCGCATCGGATTTCGCGCTAAGCGGTTCCGCTTCAATAAGAAACTCATCTTGAAACCATCTCCGCTTCTCTTCGTACACGCGGGCCAATTTATCCAGCTCCCAAAGCTGTGGAACTTTCTCTTTGGCAACGCCTCCTAAAAGCATCTGGCCGTAGAGCAAGGAGACATACCCGGTAATCTCCAGCTGCTGTATGAATTCCTCCACTTCTTTCTTATGGTTCCACGGTGAAACAAACACATTAGGATATAATAGGCCGAAGCCGGTTTGACTCATACGGCTGCGCAGTTGATTACGCTTACGACGATCTTTCTCGGGAATATTAAACAATAACGCATACCAGGTGCCATCCCATTCCCTATTATAAAGCAGCGGTTTTTGATTAATGGCCCGAACGTATTCCCGCCCGCTTGCCCGAATCCGGTAGCTTGAACGCTTGGGAGACTCAATATACCCTTGTTTCTTAAGACTGAACAAAACATTTCGAATATACTGGTCTGAATATTGGCGTTTTTGATAGATGCTGATTAGTTCGTCAGCCGACATCTCGTCTGTTCGGGACATCAAATATAGAATCTGTTTTTCTACGGACAGCATAAATGTCCCTCCTCAGGCTTTTTTCAATCATAACATTTTATTGTTGACATTTCCATTGATGATATTATAATTTGTTTTATATAAATTCGCATTTTTAATATTATATTATGGAGAGGGTTGAATGCCGTGACGGCATCTGTTCGTTTTTTTTATTTGTATCGTTTTGCTTCTAGACTGTATTTCCATTTACCTGTGCTTTTCATTTATTTTTATAACCTTGGTTTGCCGCTCTGGGAAATTGAACTGCTCTTGGCCGTTTACGGTGTTGTCATCATGGTCACTTCGAACATCAACGCCAGACTACTCGGACATTTCCGCCACAGAACGGTTATCGCATTAGCGGAGCTAGTGAAGGCTCTCGGATTAATTCTGCTGCTGTCCGGCCATCATTTCCCCGTACTCTTGGCAGGTCAAATCGTTTCCGGATTCGGGTACAGTTTATCTGCCGGTACGGACTCCAGCCTGCTGCGTCACCTGATTGCAGAGCCTCAAAGTTACAAGCGCGCTGAATCCGGCTCCAACAGCTACATGTTTCTCTCGGTGCTGATTTCCGGAGTTGTTGGCAGCATTCTTTTTCATATTCATTCTACATACGCATTCACAGGTTCTGTTCTTTCTAATTTATTGGCTGTATTGTTCGTATTGCTGATTCGTGAAACTCGCAGTCCCGATGTCACCCGGGAAAGTCCCTCCGCCTCTTCTGCTATCGAAAACGCACCGGCACACTCAGGCAAGCCTGTCTTTACCAATGAACAAAAGTACTGGATGTCCTACTATGCGTTTTCCCGCGCCTTTGCCTTGGCCCCTTTCGTAGGCTTCCTCCCATTTTATTTCTATAAAAAAGAGAACCTCAGCTTGTATATGTTTGGATTCGTTCTGAGCTTATTTACATTATTCGGTTTTTTCGCATCCCGGTATGTGGTGAGGTGGGGGCAATCCAAAAGCCCGGACTTTTTATCCCGCTTGTCTTTTGCAGCCTCTTTTCTGTCTCTCACCGTTTTTGGGCTTTCGCAGAACATTACTACCGGGATTGTAGCCATAATTTTATTGGGATTAGCCTCCGGCTGCATAAGACCTTTAACCATGAGCAATCTCAATCAAACGGAAATGACGCCCAAGCAGCGCACAACTCTCTTATCTACTATGGAAAGGCAGTATGGGTTGTATAACGCTTTACTTCTGCTGATTGGGGGCTGGGCTTTAGGCTATCTTGGTTTTCGATGGTTCATGCTGCTGCTCGCTATCGCATACGCCTTGATCCTGCTGAGCATTAGAAGAGCATACGCGGGAACAAAAGAGCACCCGGTGACAACAGGCGTATGATCGAAGAGGATCGGCGGCTCCATATATCCCATTTTTCAGGAGGTATAAAATGAACATCTCGTATTTAGGGCATTCTTGCTTTCTTGTCGAGTCGGCGGGAAAACGGGTAATCATCGATCCCTTTCTCTCCGCCAACCCTAACGCTTCCGCCAAAAAGGAAGATATTCATGTGGATGCGGTGTTAGTTACCCATGGGCATGCCGATCATACCGGTGACAGTATCGACATAGCGATTGCTAATCAATGTCCGATTGTAACAAGCTATGAATTGGCCTTGCAACTGGCTGTACAAGGCGCTTCCATTCATCCGATGGGTATAGGCGGGGCTTTCAATTTCGAATGGGGACGGGTTAAACTTACCCCCGCCTGGCATGGTAGTGGTATTGAGCTGGAAGACAATGGATTCCATTATGGCGGAGTAGCGTCAGGTATTCTATTGACGATGGGAGACACTACACTCTACCATGCAGGAGACACCGCTTTATTTGGAGATATGAAAATGATTGGCGAGTTGAACCGGATTGATGTCGCCCTGCTTCCCATTGGAGACAATTTCACCATGGGAATTGATGACTCCGTAATTGCGGCCCGATGGCTTAACGCCGACCTGACCATCCCTATGCATTACAATACATTCCCTTTGATCACCCAGGACACCAACAAGTGGGAAGAACAAATGGCGAAGAAGCAATTGAAGGGCGTCGTATTAAATGCGGGAGAGAGCTACAGCACAACCTCCAGCGTATACCGGAAGTAAATATTGCATCATGGGCTACAAATAGCATTTTAAGCGTGGAGCTTACACATTCTTATATCCCTGAAAAAAGAAGCACCCTCACCCCGAAACAGGTGACGGTGCTTCCGACTAAACCTATGATTACTTGCCCTGCCGCATACAGACTTGTTCCAACTGAGCAAGGCTCTTACGCATCCCGCAGGCTTTCTCTCAGAAAATCTTGCCTGTATTGAGAATGTGGCGGTCATCGAGCGCATCCTTGATCTGCTTCATGGCAGCGATCACCGCCGGGTCTGTCGCTTTCCGGAAATAAGGCTTCTTGCTGAGGCCGATGCCATGCTCGCCCGACGTCAAGCCGCCAAGCTCATGGCTTTTTCCGTAGATGCGGGTCATGACCGCTTTCAGATCCTTCTGCCAGGCCGCCGCATCCCGCTCCCCGCGAACCACGCATAAATGCACATTGCCGTCACCGGCATGGCCGAAGCTGATTAGCTGCACGCCGCTTTCCTGCTCCACTTCATTGGCATAAGCGATAAAGTCCGCCGTCTTGTTGATCGGCACAACGATATCCACCGGCTCCTGCTCGGACACCGCTTCTACCGCCCTGACGAGCGCCCCGCGTACCTTCCACACTTCGTCCAGCGTCGCTTTATCCTCCAGCAGCAGGAAATCGAGCGCTCCATTCTGAATGACAGACTGGCGCGCGCGCTCCGCGTTGGAGCGGACCTCGCTCTCGCTGTTGCCGTCGAAGGACAGCAGAATATACGCCGACGCCTCCGGATAAGGGAAGGTGACTCCCATAAACTGCTCGCCCAGGGCGACCACCTTACGTTCCATGAACTCGATGGCAGTTGGTCCCGCGTTCTCGTGAATGAGCCGGATTACGGCGTCAATTCCCGTCTTCAGGCTGTCAAAAGGCACAAGCGCCCCCATGACGAACGCAGGCTTCGGAATGAGCTTCAATACACATTCGGTAATGATGCCAAGCGTGCCCTCCGAACCGATAAGCAGATGCTTCAGCGACAGGCCCGAGCTGTCCTTCACCACCTTGCCGCCGGTGTGGATCACTTCGCCGCTTGGCAGAACGGCCGTCAGCCCGCGCACATAATCCCGCGTCACGCCGTACTTGACCGCCCGCATGCCGCCGGCGTTGGTGCTGATGTTGCCGCCGATCGTCGCCTGCTTCTCACCAGGATCGGGCGGATAGAACAGCCCCCGGGCTTCCACATACGCCTGCAAATCGGCAAGCAGGACACCCGGCTGAACCGTCACGGTCAGCGTATCCGTGTCCAGCTCCACGATCTCGTTCATCAGGGACAGGTCAAGCACAATGCCCCCATGCTCCGGAACGGTAGACCCGACGAGATTCGTTCCCGCCCCGCGCGGCGTTACTTGAACAGCGTTCGCATACGCCCATTTCATCACACCGCTGACCTCTTCCGCGCTAACCGGAAACACCAGAGCGTCGCAGGTTCCCTGCAGGCGTCCCAGATTATCTGTAACATACTTTTCCTCGATTCCTACCGTCTTGATCCGCTGCGGATCGGAAATTATGCTGTACAGCTCCTGCAAGAAACCCACCTCTACTTTCTGGTAAATACCCGGGCGCACCAATCGCCGACGAATTGCGCACCCTGGACAATAATAATCAGCAGAAGGACCGTTGCGAACATGACGCCCGTTTCATAACGGTAATACCCGTACTGGATCGCCAGATCGCCGATCCCGCCGCCGCCAACCAGACCCGCCATTGCCGAATAACCGATCAGACTGATCACCGTCACGGTGGTCGCCCGGATCAGGCCCGGCATCGCCTCCACGAACAGCACCTTCCGCAAAATCAGGCCAAGGCCCGCTCCGGTGGCAATCGCCGCTTCGAGCACCCCTTTATCCACTTCGCTGAACGCGCCCTCTACCAGCCTGGCGAAGAACGCGACGGAAGCAAATGCGAGCGGGACGGAAGCGGCCACCGGCCCGATGCTGGTTCCCGCAACGGCCTTGGTGACGGGAATAAGCAGCACAAGCAAAATAACAAACGGAACGGAGCGAATGATATTCACCACTACGCCCATGATCATGTTGAGCGTCCGTTTGGGAAAAAACAGGGGACTTGCGGATAGATACAGAATAAGACCCATCAGCAGTCCAAACACAAGCGAGGCCGCCATGGAAATGGCGATCATAATCACCGTTTCCCAAACGGCCGAGGGCAGCTCCAATCGCAAAATATCCCAGGTGCTATCCATTCAGCTCTCCCCCTTCATTTCCGGCGGAGATCCGTTCAATCTTGAACACCTGGCCGGAAATATAGTCCCGGGCCTTGGCAATTTCCGCGGCGTCTCCGCTTAGTTTGATCAGCAGAATACCGAGCGGCTTGCCTTGAATATATTCGATCTTCCCGTGGAGAATATCGACCAGCACGTCAAATTCCTTCGACACCCTGCTGATGAGCGGTTCATACGCCCGCTCGCCGGTGTAGGTGATCTTCAGCATTTCCTCCTGGGACTTAAGCTGCAAATGCTCCGGCACTTCGATATTCAGCACCCGTGAAACCAGAGAACGGGTCAGCGGATGCTGCGGCTCCGTAAAGATCCGGTAAGTGTCTCCAACCTCCACGATTTCGCCGTCCGCCATCACCGCAATCCGGTCAAACAGCTTCCGGGCCACATCCATTTCATGCGTGATGAACACAATCGTAATCGGATTGTCCCGGTTAATGCGCCGCAAAATCCGGATAATCTCTTCTGTATTCTCCAGGTCGAGCGCCGAGGTCGCCTCGTCGCACAGCAGAATTTCCGGATCATTCGCAAGCGCCCGGGCAATCGCCACCCGCTGCTTCTGCCCGCCGCTCAGGTTGGCCGGATAGACCTGCGCCTTGTCCGACAGGTTCACCTGGGCCAGCAGCTCACTCACCCGTTCGCGAATCCGCTGCTCCGGGCAGTTGTTCGCTTTGAGCGCGAAAGCTATGTTGTCGTACACGGTCGCTCCGCTGATCAAGTTGAAGTGCTGGAAGATCATCCCTATCTTCAACCGGACCTTGCGCAGCGCGGCGCCCTTGAACCGGGTGATATCCTGACCGCCCACAATGACTCTGCCGGAAGCGGGCGGCTGCAGCAGATTGATGACCCGGACCAAAGTGCTCTTCCCGGCTCCGCTCGGACCGACAATTCCGAAGATTTCGCCCTTATTTACAGTAATGGATGCCTCTTTGACCGCATGCATCCTCCGGCCCTTTTGTTTAAAAATCACGTCGACTTTATCAAGAACAATCACCGCGAGCACCCTTTCCTGCAATCAACGCCATTCATGCTCAAACTGTACAGCTGATTGATTATTTGCCGTATTTGGCCGTATACCATTCCGGTTTGTCAAACGCTTTGAAAATTCCGCTAGGGTCTTCAATCGCTTGATGGAACTCCTCCGACTCGACCGCAGCCTTCAGGTCCTTGCCGAGCTGTCCGTCAATATCGGCGGTCCGCACCGCGACGACGTTCTTGTAATCCTCCGTCAGCTTCTCAACAGCAATCGCGCTTGCAAGATCCAGCTTCGCCGCAATCGCGAAGTTTCCGGGGATCAGGCCGATGGCTACGCTGTCCAGACTGCGGGAAATTTGCGCCGCATCCATCGTCACAAACTCGAGGTTATGCGGATTTGTCGCTACATCATGCACGGTGGCTTTGGTCGGGTCTACGTCGGCTTTCAGGTCAATCAAGCCGATCGCCTTCAGGAAGCGCAGCGAGCGCGCCAGATTGGAGGCGTCGACGGCAATCGCCACCTTAGAGCCGTCCGGAATGTCAACCAAATTCTTCACTGTGTTGGAATACACGCCCATGCCCGCTGTCGGAACCGAAATCACCTTGCCAATGTCCAGCTTGTTATCGGCGGCGAACTTCGTCAGATATACCGTATGCTGCATCAGATTGGCGTCGATTTCGCCGCTGCCGAGCGCCTGGTCAGGCTGTACATAGTCCGAAAATTGCACGACTTCAATTTTATAGCCCTGCTTCTCCATATACGGAGCAATCGCTTTGGTGATCATGTCGCCGTAAGGGCCGGGAGATACGCCAATCTTGATATCCTTCTTCGCTTCCGGCGATGCGCCCGCATCCGCCGCCTTCTCATTGCCGCCGCAAGCGGCGAGCAGCAGTCCCATCAGGGAAATAACCAGTGTAATGACGAGCCCCTTTGTTATCTTGTTCATTTGTCTGTTCCTCTCGCATTCAAATTATTTGATACTTGTAATTCCCGCGCCCCGGTAAGCCGCAAGCTTCTCCAGCCGCTTGAGCGCCTCGGTCAGTGTCTCTTCCTTCTTGGCAAAGTGAAACCGGATATACTGGCGGACATCCTCCCGGAAGAAGCTTGAGCCCGGAACCGCCGCAACGCCAATCTCCTTCGCCAGCCACTCGCAGAACTTGTAATCATCCGGCTCGCCGAACTCGCTGATATCCACCAGCACATAGTAAGCTCCCTGGGGCTTGTAATACTTGAGGCCGATCCGGTCCAGTCCGTCCAGGAACAACGTCCGCTTCCGCTCGTAAATCCCGGTAAGCTCTTCGTAATATGCGTCGGCCATTTCCAGGCCCTTCACCGCGGCTTTCTGCAAGGGAGCGGCCGCTCCTACGGTGAGGAAGTCATGCACTTTGCGGCAGGTCTCGATCACCTTCGCCGGACCGATGATATACCCGAGTCTCCAGCCGGTGATCGAATACGTCTTGGACAGCGAGCTGCAAGACAGCGTACGCTCAAACATCCCCGGCAGCGACGCCATGTACGTATGCACATGCGGCTCGTACACAATATGCTCGTAGACCTCATCCGTAATCACGAACGTGTCAAATTCCACCGCGAGCCGGGCGATTTCTTCCAGCTCCTCAAGCGTGAACACTTTTCCCGTCGGATTGGACGGATTGCACAGCACAATCGCCTTGACTCCCTGTTCAAAAGCGTGCCGCAATGTCGCAGGGTCATACTCGAATTCCGGCGGGGCAAGCGGCACATAGATGGGCGTTACGCCGGTCAGAATCGCATCCGCCGTATAATTCTCATAGAACGGAGAGAATACGATCACTTTATCTCCCGGGTTGCACACCGTCATCATCGCAGCCATCATCGCTTCGGTGCTGCCGCAGGTCACGACAATATTGGTTGCCGGATCTACCGGGATCCCCATCCGTTTCGTCTGCTTGAGCGCCAGCTTCTCCCGGAACAGCTCGGAACCCCATGTAATCTCATACTGATGGGGGCCTTCGTCCGCTACCTTGCGCAGTTCCTCCGTCAGCTCCCGGGGCGGATCGAAATCCGGAAAGCCCTGGGACAGGTTAATGGCGTCATACTGTCTGGCTACACGGGTCATTTTGCGAATAATCGATTCAGTAAATCCGTCCAGCCTGTTACTTAATTCCGGCATTCCCTTGGCTCCTTTTCTTTAAACATCCCGTCCAATGGTATAAAATTACACTTCCTATTTAAACATACCATTTTTGTCGGATTAAACTCTTAAATTATAGATTCAAGGCGGTGTCTTGTCAATGCTTTTTCTACATTATTCGCAATTATTCGCAATAAACCGACTGGCAGGAATCTCCGTATGCGCTTCGAAATTTTCGGATTTTCACCTTGTCTTTTATCATGAAATAATATAAACTTGTTTTGATTTTATTATGTTTTATTCGGTTTAGTTTGTTTTAGTACATAATCCTGATTTTTTTCACCATGTTATATATGTTTTTGTTATCCTAAGGAGGTTGTCGTTAAATGGCAGACAGTGGAAGAAAATCATTCCTCGCTTTGATCACAGGCGCGCCGATCGGTTGCCTGGGAGGCTTAATCGGACTGGGAGGCGCCGAGTTTCGTCTACCCGTGCTGGTTGGTATATTCCGTTATACCGCCCGGCAAGCGGTAGCTTTTAATTTGGCCGTCAGTTTAATTACGCTCCTCTCCTCGCTGATCTTTCGCCTTCCCAAAATCGCCGTAAGCGATCTGGTCCAGGATATTCCTATTATCCTCGCGTTCATTGCCGGAGGGATGATCGGCGCCTACACGGGCGCCAATTACTCGAAGCATCTGTCGGAACGCGCGCTGGAGAAGGTCATTCTCGTCTTATTGGTCGGCATTGGCGTCCTGCTTCTGGTGGAATCCTTTCATCCCATTGTATCGGGCGGCATCCCGATGAAGCTTCCCGCCGCGATTATTGTTGGAGTCCTCTTTGGCCTATGCATTGGCATTGTGAGCAGCCTGCTCGGGGTGGCCGGCGGAGAGCTGATTATCCCCACTCTGATTCTCGTATTCGGGCTGGATATCAAAATCGCAGGCACAGCCAGCATTCTCATCAGTCTGCCAACGGTGCTGATCGGCATCATTAGACATGGCTCCAACGGAGCCTACAAGCAGAAGTCCGAATTGCGGGATCTTGTTCTGCCCATGGGCATCGGCTCCATTATCGGTTCCTTTATCGGCGGAATGCTGATCGGCTACGTATCTTCCAGTTGGCTTAAGCTCGTACTTGGCGCCATACTGATCGCTTCCGCGGTGAAAATGTTCAAAAAAGCCTTGAAGAAAGAAGCGGCGGCAGTCACGGAGGCATAGCTCTTCACAACAGACGTCCATAGAATCAATCCCGTACACAACAAACCCGCGATAGCACCTGAACAACAAGGCTTCTCGCGGGTTTATGTTATTTTACAGCCTTATGTGTTGTCTCCCCGTCTTCTTCATACCTTAACCGGATCATGTCCCGGCACTGAATGCCGTTCTCATAGATCGCTTCCGCATAATTCCGTACAAAAAAGTCGCGGTCCACGCCGATGATCCGAAATCCGCATTTCTGGTAAAGCGCCAGCTGTTGCAGGCTGGAGTTCCCTGTGCCGATCTCGATGGCCCGGGCGTCCGATGCTTTCGCTATTTCAATGGCGGCTTGAAGCAATTTCCTTCCGATCCCCTTGCCCTGCGCCTCTTCCCTTACGGCGATATTCATAATTTCGACGGTTCCCGCCTCTCCCCGAAGCAGCACAAAGACGCCAACCGGCTTCTCCGGCACAGCCTCACCAGGCAGCACGGCCATATAACAGATCCCCTGCTTCAGATAGCGGTCTACCAGCTCGCGGGACGGGTCAGCCAGCAGCAGCAGTTCATAAGGCGGCGTTTCGCCAGAGGCCAGCAGTTGAATGTGAAGCTCCCGCTCCCTATGCATCGATCTCTTCCATAAGGATGCCGGGATACCTCGTTCCCTGAATGGCCGCACTGTCGAACAGCCGGTCCAGTTCAGATATTTGTTCGGTATTTAAAAGCACATCGGTTGCTTCAATATTATCGGTCAGATGAGATATTTTTTTGGTTCCGGGAATGGGCACAATATTTTCGCTCTTATGGAGTACCCAGGCCAGCGCCAGCTGAGCTGTCTTGATATTCATGGCTTCCGCTATTTTGGTAAGCTGATTCACCAGCTTCTGGTTATTCAATAAATTTTGATCCTGGAATCTCGGTAAGAATCTTCGCATGTCCTGCTCTTCAAACTGGAAGCCTGTCGTCAAGAATCCCCGGCCAAGCGGACTGTACGGGACAAAGCCTATGCCAAGCTCTTGCAATTTGGGCAAAATCGCCGCCTCTACATCCCTGCTCCAAAGTGAATATTCAGATTGCACGGCGGTAATCGGATGAACCTTATTGGCTCTTTCAATCGTTTCAAGCGACGCTTCACAAATGCCGATATGTCTGATTTTCCCCTCTCTGACCAGATCGGACATCGTGCCAACGGTTTCTTCAATGGGGACAGTCTTATCTACACGATGAATATAGTATAAATCCAGATATTCCAGGTTTAGACGCTTTAAGCTCTTATCAATCGCCGATCTGACATATTCCGGGCTGCCGTCTATGTAGCGCTTGGTTATATCATCTCCGTTAACAATTCCAAATTTGGAAGCAATGATGACTTCCTCAGTTCCCTTATAAGAAGCCAGGGCTTTGCCGATCAGTTCTTCATTGTGCCCATTTCCGTACATATCCGCCGTATCCAGAAAATAAACTCCGTTGTCCAGCGCATAATGAATCGTATTAATGGCTTCTTGTTCATCGGTTGCCCCATAGGATTGACTCATTCCCATACAGCCCAGGCCGATTTCAGATACCTCAAGGTTTGAGCCGAGCACTCTTTTTCTCATATTACAAGCCTCCCTTATCAATTCGTTTAACCATAATATTGGACACCAGATTCATCTTGAAAAAGTTCGTATCCGTTGCTGCTCCCGTTACCAACACCGTCATCTTCATCAACTCTCCTCCTCCATTGTACGCCCCGACATATATGTCTAGACATATATTATGAAATAAGCAGTTATATGTCAAGGCACATATATGCTATACTGAGTGCATAAGGAGTGAAGGCGCTTGGAGGCCATCGATAAATTACGTTACTTGATTCAATGCGCACAGCGGGAAGGAAATCATCGTTTCACCGATCTGCTCATGTCCAATGGACTCGATATTACACCGAGCCAAAGCGAAGTTCTCACAGTGTTGGCCAAATTTGGCCCCATGTCCATTGCCGAGCTGGGGGATTTATTATTGTGCAACTCCCAGCACCCAAGCCGGCTTGTACAGAGACTGATGGATAAGCAGTACATTGATAAAGAGATTTCCCCGCATGACAGCAGAAAGATCATTATTTCCTTGACGCCTGAAGGAGAACAATTGATTTCTGAAATTCGGCGTGTGGAAGAAATATTCAACGGTGAGATTATGGACAAAATCAACTCTTTTGAACATCTGTCTCTTAACGATCTGAACGCTCTGCTTTCCTTGCAAGTTAAGGGTACGGACAGCGAGATCAAAATATCCCGAAGATTCGGCAACAGCGGATGATATATTAATGAAGAAACCCACAGGGAAAATGACTCTTTCTCCGTGGGTTTTGTATGGAGCGAACGCATCTGACGCTAAGGCAGCTTTAATGGAAAGAGATAGAAGACCGTTGTCTGTGAGTAAATTTAAAAATCTCTTCTACCGCTTTTTTATAACCGCCGGCCTGTCTAAAAGAATCACTTATTTTCTGGCTATTTTCAACATAGCTCGGGTCGTTTAATACCTGTTCCACAGAACTCTTTAACAGCTCCGGCGTAAGGTTATCCTTGTCAAGCGAAATGGCCGCTCCGAGCTCCGCCGATCTTCCTGCCATATAAGGCTGGTCTGCTCCTATAGGTATCGCTACGAAAGGCACGTTGTTATATAATAAATCATTTGTGCTGTTCATGCCCGCATGCGTGATGGCGACGTCCGTGTACTTTAAAATCTCCGATTGGGGCACATAGTTTCTTACGATAAAATTACCGGGAATCTTTAGTCCGGATAAATCCACATTATACGCCGTCATCACCACAACCGCATCGGTGTCGGCAAACGTCTTGAAGAACAGCTCATACAGCCTGGTATCCGTATTAAACACCGTGCCGAGCGAAATATAGATGACGCGCTTGCCCTCCAATTGTTCAAATGGAAACTCCACATTTTCCTTCCGGTCAAAGATCGGGGGTCCGATAAACAGGAAGCTGTCGTCGTAATACTCGGGATGTGAGACGAAGTACTTGGAAGTATAGGCAATATTAAGGTCGCCTTTGTTAAAAAATAAGCCCATCGGGTTGCCCGGCATATCCACGTTATAGACTTCTTTTAACTGCTTGGCAACTTGTTTATAGGTCTCTACAGCGGGATGATTCTTCAAAACCTCCTCACTGTTGAATTCTTTGTGGAGAGCCATAAGCTCCCGGGGAGTGGCAAATACGGCGAAGGAAGAAACCGAAGGAAGGTTCAGGATTTGGGCTATCGCATTGCCAAAAGGATACATCGCTGTATACATAATATAATCAAAATGCCGGTCCTGAATTTGCTGCAAGACATCTTCTATCATTTTATCGCTCACCTTGAGCATTTCGTTAATGTTGTCGAACAGGCTCTCGATCCCCATGTTTTGAGGCGAGTTGTTCTTTCTGTTAAATAAGGGGGATTCTACCTTGTAGCTCTTGAATTCAGCGCCTGTGTTTTCGATTTTTTCTTTAAAGTCCTCTGAGCAAAAATAAGTAATCTCCTCGCCTTGATGGATTAATTCATGGACTAATCCCAGTGTAGGATTAACATGGCCGTGAGCCGGGACACTTAAAAAAAGCACTTTTGACATATGTTCACACTCTCCCTTTATTCCATATTTAAAAGACTTTAGTGTGCAGCATGTGCATTTTGTCGGCTCGTTTCATTTATAAACTGTTCAATTCCTTCAGCGGCTTTGATAGCTCCACCGGCTTCCTGAATTTGCTTCTGCATGTCATACACACGCTTCCTCAATTGCTCGTCCTCTGACACTTCCTGAACCGATTGCTGCAATACTTGAACGGTTACTTCGTCCGGCAGATAATGCTGCCCGAGTCCCAGCAAGGTTACGCGGCGGGCGGTGATTTCCTGTTCAAACATTTGGGGAATGACGACCATGGGTACACCGTGGCTCAACGCTTCCATCGTACTGTTCATGCCGCCATGAGTGATAAACAGCTTGGCATGCGGAAGAATTTCGAGCTGCGGGAGCTGCTGGCGAACAATGAAGTTGCCTGGGATTTCCCCCAGAGTTTCGGGATCAATCTTGGTCCCGGTGGACATAATCACCTGCCATTTGGAATCGCGAAAAGCTTCTATGCACATTTTATAAAATTCCGGCCATGGGTTGAATACAGTACCGAGCGAAATCAGCAGGACAGGGCGATCATGAATTTCACTGAGGGGCAGGCTCTCTTGATAGCTGCGTGTTCCAAGCGAAGGGCCGGTGAACAGGTAGCGTTCATCAAAGGTGTCCGATTCGGGCTGAAAGGCCCGGGGTAGAAAGGCAATATTCAACTTTTCCGCACGAAACAGCTCCTCAACGGTTAGACCCGGAATCCCTTCCTTCTCGGAACAAGCCTCAAGCACCGACGCCATTGCCTTCCTGGTTTCGTCTGGAAAATCGGAGGCAAACGAGAAATGCTCATTCAGCGCATAGGAAGAAAATAGCCGTACCGCCTCTATCCCGTGCTTGGCCGCAAACAATTTTCCTGCAAGTCCCATAAAATCAAACAGAATGAAATCCGGAAGCTCATCTTTATACAACTGCTCCAACTGAGCAAAAAAGGAAATGGCTTGTTCAAGGATCGTCAACGGGAGATTCGGGTTTCTCATCTTCACGTCTTCCATCATCTGCTCGCCGTCAAATTGAGTATCATTTAATTGATAGAGAAGAGGGGTTGCCCCTGTCTCACTTATAGCAGGCAAAAATTGTTCTGTTGTGGGATAAGTCACTTTATAGCCTCTTTTTACGAGTTCAGATACAACGGCGAGTGTTGGATTAACATGTCCGTAAGCAGGAACATTAATCATTGCAATATGAATTCTCTTCACAGGATCAACCTCCATTTGCAATTCACACTTATACCAAGTGATGCCATAAATTATAGTTTAAGTAAAATAAGAGTTCAACTAAATCGAGCATATTTTACAGAAAACAGACAATTTCATTTACATATCCCCCCAGGGGGGATAAAATAAAACTCATAATTATTCCAATCGCAACTTAAAATACCGGAGGGGATACTGTGTCGACAAATCTGCTTGAGCTGCCGGGTGCAACGCGGGGTCAGAAGGCCAGGATCATACTTGCTCTAGCTATTCCTGCCATGATTGAAAATTTCTTTCAAACAGTGGTCGGGTTCGTGGATACCTTATTTGTATCCAGGCTTGGGTTGACAGAGGTTGCGGCCGTCGGTGTGACAAACGCGATATTAGCGGTTTATATAGCTGTGTTCATGGCGCTGGGTGTGGGCACCTCTTCGATGATCGCGAAAAATGTGGGCGCAGGAGATTTAGAACAAGCGAAAGCTATTGCCAGACAGGCCACATGGGCAGCCTCAGCGGCCGGATTATTTTTTGGCGTCGTGACTTTCTTCTTTGCCGAAGCCTTATTGCGCATAATGGGAGCGGAGCCGAATGTAATAACCGAAGGCGTGAAGTACTTCCGTATTGTTGCCGTACCCTCGATTCTGATTTCGCTGATGACGGTATTCGGCAGCATTTTAAGAGCGGCAGGGAATACCAAAACCCCTATGAAGATCGGACTTTGGATCAACGTCTTTCATATTCCTCTGGATTATGTGCTCATTTTCGGGATTGCCGGGTTTAACGGTCTTGGCCTTACAGGTGCGGCATGGGCAACCACGATTGTGCGGATCGCGGGCGCTGCTCTTCTCTATCTTCATATCCGAAAGACGACATTATCGTTTCCGATAACCCAGGGCTTTATGTTCAATCGTACCTATGCATTCCCCTTGTTGAAACTGTCCGCGCCTGCCGCTATGGAAAGACTTATCATGCGTTTCGGTCAGGTACTATACTTTGGCTTGATCGTCCGGATCAGCACCGATACCTATGCCGCCCATACGATAGCGGGCAATATCGAGGTGTTCTCTTACATGCCCGGCTATGGGCTGGCAGTGGCGGCCGCTACGCTTGTAGGGCAAAGCTTGGGGGCGAAGCGCCGGCAGGACGCCTATCAATTCGGAATAATCGCCACCTTGATTGCTGTCCTGTTCATGTCCTTCGTCGGTGTTCTGCTATTCTTCCTTTCCCCCGCTGCCGCATCATGGTTTACCCATGAGCCTGACGTGACAGGCATGGTCATTACAGCCTTGCGTATAGATGCCTTCGCCCAACCCTTTCTGGCCATCGGATTAGTGCTCGCAGGAGCGCTACAGGGTGCGGGAGACACGAAAAGCCCATTGTACAGTACAACCATAGGCATGTGGCTCATTCGGGTTATCGGCGTTTATGTTCTCGGTATTTCATTCGGGCTGGGAATTGCGGGAGTATGGCTGTCCATTGCAATAGATCTGTTCGTCAGGGCATTGTTCTTAATGTATCGTTTCAACAAAAAAATGAAAGGCGGCCGCTCGGAGCCAATGAGAAGCTGAGCTGTTGATATACGAGCGCCGCAGCGCACCACAAAAGACAAAAGAGACCACAGTTATGCGGTCTCTTTTGTCTTGCGGTATCTCAAACCTTGCAGCAAGCCGCAATTACGGGCTATCGGATATCGCCGCTTTGCTTAAGGAATCGGCTATCGCCTCAAATCCCAAGCCGGCCTTATGCTTATATTGAATACAAGTGTTGAAGTATTCCTCCAAGATGCGGCTGTGCAGCGGATGCTCGGCGGGAATGCCCAATTCCTCGGACAATACCTGTTCAATGCCCGAACTCCGGATAGCCATTTGCAGACTTACCGCCTCCGGATCATCCTGATTCTCATAGAGCAGCGCGGAGGCAATAGCCGAGACCAGATGAGAGGTTTCGAGTCCAAGCTCATGCGCCTTGAGCGCAGGCCGTATGAGCCGTTCGTTCGGGGACAGCTTGCGGAGCGGGGATCTGGCCACCCGCGAAACCTTATCCTTGAAATTGCGGTTCGCGAAGCGCTCCATCATTTTCTTAATGTATTTGTCATGCTGCGACGGGTCGAATCCGTGCAAGCGCACCAGCATCGCTCCTGTCTCCTTCAAGACCCCGTATACGCGGGCACGAATGCCAGGATCGGCCATCGCTTCCTGCAAAGTAGTATAGCCTTCAAGATATCCGAAATAGGCGGCGCTGCAATGGCCCGTATTTACGGTGAACAGCTTCCTTTCCAGATACGGATCGAGAGAATCAACATAACGGACCCCTTGGATCTCGTTATAATCGCCGATCATCCCGCTTCGAGGGACGATCCACTCGCTGAAAGGTTCAACCATGACCTCCAGCGGATCGGCATGCTTCTGGACGGGCACAATGCGGTCAACCATCGTATTCGGAAACGCCACGCTGCGTTCGGCCTGCTTGATCACGTCCGGCCGCAAATGCCGATAGACGGATTTTCTTAACCGCTGGCTTCCTCCAATTCCATTCTCGCAGGCGATAATATGCAGGGGCTGGGGCTTGCTGCTCCGGCTCAGCCGCAGCTCGATGCCCCGGGCTATCGTTCCCGCAATATCCTTCAGCGCGGAGACTCCGACAGCAGTCGTGACAAGCTCCGCGTCCGCAATCGCTTCCGCCACCTTCTCGGTGTCATTCAAGTTAATGGCTGTCACATTATCAACTATAAATTTATCCCGGTTCTCGTTAGCCAAGGTAACCGGATATTGTCCTCTCTTTTGCAGTTCGGCAATCTTTCTCTTGTTGCGTCCGACGAAACAAACCTTGTAACCGGAGCGAGACAAGACGGGGCCGATAAACCCTCTGCCAATATTGCCTGCTCCAAAATGTACGGCTTTCACAATGGCGTCCCCCTTAGTCAATTTAATATACGGCCGTGAGGAACAGGAACTATGAAAGTCTGAATTTAGAGTGTACACCTGTTCCTCCCTAAACCTTGGTCAGTCGGAAAGAAGTGAACATCAGTCAGTCTTAAACCTGGAGATTCATATTTTGGAAGCAGCGGCGGGTAAGCACATGGTCAAAATCGAGGTGTGATAAGCTTTCTGTCTTGTGATGCGGAGTTTCAAATGTAAGGAAGCTTGTAATTTCATTCGGAATAACGACACAATCCAGACCGGCCGCAGCAGCAGCTTTGGAGCCGTTCGGCGAATCCTCGATCGCCACAGCCTCTTCAGGCTTCAGACCAAGGCAGGATAGCGCCTTCTGATACAGCTCCGGATCGGGTTTTACGTTCTCGACATCGTCCGCGGTGCAGATGCAATCGAAATATTCGCGGATACCGAGCTGGTCCAGATACTTGTCAATCCACTTTCGATCCGAGCTTGAGGCAAGCCCAATCTTCAGTCCGGCTGCTTTGGCCGAATCCAGATAATGCTGAATGCCCGGACGCATCGCCTGTTGCTCCATCAGCTGGCTATGTCTTGCCCGGACAGCCTTTCTGAATTCATCCTTGTCAATATCAAGCTTCAAATCAGTCATCAGGTATTCGTAAGGATTAAAGCTGTGCAGACTAGTTCCGATGCAAGTCGAGTACTGCTCAAGCGTCAGTTCAACCTCATATTCTTTGTAGGCTTCCTGAAATGCGGTGTACCAAGCCGTCTCCGTATCGATAATCGTTCCGTCAAAATCAAAAATCAGTCCTTTGATCAAGATCAACCATCTCCTCTTTGTCCGTTTAGTCAACATCCCTCGCATCATCAAAATAATATTTCTATTTCGCAAAAATGCAGATCAGCTGTCATTCGCTTGTAAAAACCGTAACAAACATACGTAATTGCGTCAAGCTTGGCAGCATAAATTCCAGCGAATGGTACCGCTTACTTTTCCAATTGCCAAGCCCGTTTTTCATTAAAAAATCACTGAAATGAAAACGATTAAATTTTACGCTTTTTTGAGCTGCCCGAGCATTGATTTTCCGCATAAGATCAAGGGTTTGCGCCTTCTGAGCCGCCAGGAGCCGGGACGTAGCGAATTTCCGGGCCGGGCAGAGAAAAATTTCAGTTGATTTTAAATTTATGAAAATTTTTTTATTAAACTTGTCCTTTTGGCCTGTTATGTCAGGTCTGTGAGAGAACAGGAAGGAACGTCAAGCCATTGGATGGATGGATCATTTCGGGTATCGTGGGGGAGGCTCCGAACGCTTGGGAGCTTGGTGCATACAAAAACACCCCCTCAGAAGATGTCTGAGAGGGCACTCAAATTTCACGTTCCGTCAACGGCCTGTCTGCCTTTCATCCCTTTCCAAATCATCATCGAGATGATCCAGCTCACAATGAGAAATCCGGTCAAAGCGTAGCCAAGGTGATCGATACCGAGACTGTTGACCCACCGGAAAGACTGCGGCCATCGTACTTCAATTAAATGAACGAGCTGAATGGCCCCGATAAGAAACGCGGATACAACCGACACACCGGTAACGATCAGATTATAAGCTGTTTTTTTCTTATAGGATATAAATGCCCACCGGTAGGCTCGGGTCATAATCGCGCCGTCAATCGTGTCCATCAGACTCATTCCGGCGGCAAACAGCAGCGGCAGAGATAAAATGCCGATCATGGAGAACGATTGATTCGCGGTACTGGCCGTAATCGCCAGCAGACTGACTTCCGTCGCCGTATCAAAGCCAAGACCGAACAGAAATCCGAGCGGATACATATGCCAGCTTTTGTTGATCATTCGAAAGGCAGGAGTCAATAATCGGGTCAACAGCCCCTTCGGTCCATGCCCATGACCCGGTTCAAAATCCCCTTCTGTCCGGTCCTTCCCCCTCCGAATTCCGCCCAACAGCTTCACAAGCGTGAACACATTAATCAGTCCGACGAAGATCAGGAAGAACCCGGAAACAAACGTACCGATCATCCCGCCGATTTCACGTACAGCCGGATTGCCTAGCACTA
Organism: Paenibacillus forsythiae T98; assembly: GCF_000520735.1. Classification (GTDB taxonomy): domain Bacteria; phylum Bacillota; class Bacilli; order Paenibacillales; family Paenibacillaceae; genus Paenibacillus_AQ; species Paenibacillus_AQ forsythiae. The sequence goes on along the minus strand of NZ_ASSC01000138.1, from coordinate 12,975 downwards.
GCGAATTCATCGAGAGCGCGATTCCCAGCACCATAAGAAAGACGACAGTCGAGTGCCCCAGCGAAAAATACATGCCTACCCCTAAAGGGTTTCTCTCCCGTTCGATCAGCTTCCGGATCGTATTGTCAATGGCCGCAATATGATCGGCGTCGAAAGCGTGGCGCAGACCAAGCGTATAAGCCAACAGGCCAAGCCCCCACAGCTCTGGCTGACTGGCTGCTGCCGTGAGAAATCCACCTACCCCCAGCACATGCAGCGCGAATACAACCAGAAAGTAGATATAGCCGTTACTGGAGGAAATTCTCTTCATAAATACACCTTCTCCCGTAAAAGCGCTCACGCTTCTTACTTACAGATATCCTGCAACTCTGGCCATAATAATTTCTTCCACAAATAGGGATAGTACGCCGTTTAACAAATTCGGGGCAGTTGATCGCCTACCAGCATATCGACGATGCGGTGGCCTCCGGCCAGCGTACGCATATACACCTTACCCGGATGATCCACGACAACTTCCCCGATCACGGCGGCGTCCTGTCCGTAGGGGTGGCTGCGCAGCAGTTCCAATACTCTGTCCGCCTGGGCACCATCGACCACCAGAATGGCTTTGCCCTCGTTGGCTATGTACAGCGGGTCCATTCCCAGCATGCCGCATAGACCGCTCACTTCTCCTTTTACGGGAAGCGCATGTTCCTCCAGCCGGATGCCGAAGCCCTGCCCCTCCGTAAATTCGTTCAGCGTAGTGGCTACGCCGCCGCGGGTCGGGTCCCGCATAAGTCTTACGGCGCCGCCCACCGAGGCCGTCACCAGCTCCAGCATTCCGTTCAGCGGCGCACAGTCGCTTACCAGTCCGGTTTCCACCTGAAGCTGTTCCCGCTCAATCAGAATTGCAGTTCCGTGATCCCCGATCGTACCGGAGACGATCACGCGATCCCCCGGCCGGATTAAGGTAGGGGACAGCCGGAGACCCTCGGGAATAAAGCCCACTCCGGAGGTGTTGAGGAATAGCTTGTCCGCACAGCCTCGCGGAACGATCTTGGTGTCGCCGGTCACAATAAATACACCGGCTTCCTGTGCGGCCGACGCCATCGACTCCGCAATCTTCTCCAGTTCCTCGATAGGAAACCCTTCTTCGATGATCCAGCCGCAGCTAATATACCTGGGAATAGCCCCGCAGACGGCCAGGTCATTAACGGTCCCGCAGACGGCCAGCTTCCCGATGTTCCCTCCACGGAAAAACAGCGGATGAATAACATACGAATCCGTGGTGAACGCCATTTGGCCCGGGAGAGCTTCCAGTACCGCCGAATCGCCGCCCTCAAGAAGCCAATCGTTTCGGAAGCGCTTCTGAAAGATCCCCCGGATCAGTTGATGGGTCAGCTTCCCCCCGCTGCCGTGGGCTAAAGTAATGATTTCGCTCATGATTTCCTCCCGCTATTGGTATCGGTAATAAGCCGCACAAGTCCCCTCGCTGGACACCATACAGGAACCGACCGGGGTTTCGGGCGTGCATGCCTTTCCAAACAGCTTGCAATCGGACGGGAGGCATTTCCCTTTCAGAATATCCCCGCAGCGGCAGCCGCCCGCTTCCTCGTCCAGCTCCTCCACGGAGCCGTTTACCAGGCTCCAGGCATCAAAGGGCCTGTACTTCTCGCGAAGCCGCAGGCCTGAGCCCGGAATCCGTCCGATTCCCCGCCACACGGCATCCGAAGGCTCGAATACCTCATCGATTTTCCCCCGGGCAATCGGATTGCCGCCCGGCTGAACGACCATGGAATATAAGTTGGCGGCTTCGGCCTTGTTATCCCGGATTTGCTCCAGAACGTACAGGATCGAGCCTAAAATATCCGCAGGGTCGAACCCGGTGACGGCTCCCGGAATTCCGTACGTTTGAGCCAGCTCCTCGTACAGCCCGGAACCGATGACCGCGCTGACGTGACCGGGATACAGGAACCCGTCAACGGCGACCTCGGGGTCCGAAGACAGCAGATGCATCGCCGCCGGAATCGTTTTATTGGCAGACAGGATCATGAAATTGTCAAGTCCCTGCCGAGCGGCTTCCAGAACCGCAATGGCCGTGACCGGAACCGTCGTCTCAAATCCGACAGACAGAAAGATAACCTTCTTGTCCGGATGCTGCCTGGCGATCTCCAGACTATCCAGCGGGGAATAGACCATACGGATATCCCTGCCCAGCGCCTTCTCGGTCAGCAAGCTGGCGCCCTTATACGGAATCCGCATCATGTCACCGAATGTAGCCAGAATTGTATCCTCTCTCCTGCAGAGCTCCAAAGCCGATTTCAGGTAAAAGCTCGGGGTTACGCAGACCGGACACCCCGGTCCTGATATAAGCCTGACGCTTGGCGGCAGCAATTCCCGAATGCCGTAACGGGAAATCGCCATCGTATGGGTGCCGCATACCTCCATAATCGAAACGGGCCTGCCGTCATAGCGCCGGATTGCCTTCACCAGACCTTCCGTCAGCGTTTCACTTCTGAATTGTTCCAATTCGCTAATCATGGATATTCCCCGCCAACTGATGGAGCAGCTCCAGCGTCTCCATGGCTTCCTGCTTATCAATAATCGCAATCGCGCAGCCCGCGTGAACGAGCAGGTAATCTCCGACGTTCACCGGGTCAACCAGAGCAATGGACACTTCCCTCCGGATACCGGTAATATCGACCACCGCCCTGTCTCCGCATACGCTTTCTACTTCTCCGGGTATTGCCAAACACATGATTCCCGCATCCCTTCCTGTGTGAGATATTTGCCCAGCGCGATCGCCGCCTGGCCCAGTGAAAGCCCTCCATCATTGGCGGGCACCTTGCTGTGGAGCCATACGCGAAACCCGCTGCGCTCCAATTCATCGACCGTAAAGGCAAGCAGCAAGCGGTTTTGGAACACACCGCCGCTGAGCGCCACCTCGTTCAGCCCCCGCTCGGACCGAATCCGCCGGCAAACATCCCCTGTAATTGCCGCCAAGGTCCGATGAAAGGCTCCGGATATTTCGGAAATGCCCACTCCTTCCCGAATCTCCCGAACCAGCTCCCGAATCAGAGGAGCTGTGCCGATCTCAAGAACGCCTTGTACAGCCTTCAAGTCATATGGATAAATCCGGGATGCCTCCTTATCCGCCGCCCTTTCCAAACGAATGGCCGCCTGGCCTTCGTACTCGGCATAGTGGCATAAACCGGCCAAGGACGACACGGCATCAAACAGCCTGCCGACGCTGCTGGTGAGCGGCGTGTTAATGCGCTGAAGGATTTGGCGTTTTACGATGTCCCGTTTGTACGGCTCGATGGTATTCAGCCAATCGGCCGGCGGCTCCGCCGCTTCTTCGTTCATGACATAGCTGAGCGCCATCCGCCAAGGCTCCTTGACCGCCGCGTCGCCGCCGGGGAGCGGGACATACCCGAAGCGGGCCATGCGCTCGAATCCGCCGTAATCCCCGGCGAAAAATTCGCCGCCCCAGATATGCCCGTCTTCGCCCAGCCCCGTTCCGTCGAAGGCGACCCCGATCACCGGACCGGAAACGCCGTTCTCCGCCATACAGGAAGCGATATGGGCATGATGATGCTGAACGGGGATCTTGACCACGTTCTGTTGCTCGGATGCATACTGGGAGGAGCGGTATCCAGGGTGCATATCGTAGGCCAAAACTCCAGCCTTGGCTGCGAACATTTGTTGGAAATGCTCCGCCCCGCCGATCAGGGAATCCAGCGTTTCCAGATTATCCAGATCGCCGATATGATGGCTGACAAACGCTTTGCGGTCCTTGACCAGACAAAACGTGTTCTTTAATTCTCCCCCCAGAGCCAAAATGGGAAGATGACCGGACTTGTGCGGCTCCCCTTCCGCCGATGGAACGGCAGCAGTCAAATCGACCGGATAAGGGACGTACCCCCGTGACCTGCGAATGACGTACTCCCGTTCCCGAAACACACTGGTTACCGTATCGTCCGTCCTCATATGGATAGGCAGCTCACCAGCCAGGTAATAATCGGCGATTCCTTGCAGAGTCGGCACCGCCTCCTCGTCGCGGTACACAATAGGCTCGCCGGAACGGTTGCCGCTCGTCATGACCATCAGCTCCAAACCTTCCTGAAACAACAGATGCTGCAGCGGCGTATACGGCAGCATCACGCCGAGCATATCATTGTCGGGGGATAGGCAATCCGCCGCCGGAAGAAGTCCCCGCGCCTCTGTCTTCAAGGGAAGCAGGACGATCGGCCGCCGGGGGCTCATGAGAAGCTCCCGCTCCTTCTCCGTCACCGCGCAGATGCGGAGAACCGTCTCCAGCGTATCCGCCATAACGGCGAACGGCTTGCCGTCCCTCCGCTTGCGCGCGCGGAGCTCCCGTACCGCTTCCTCCTGCGTCGCGTCGCAAGCGAGGTGATAGCCGCCGAGGCCCTTGATTGCAAGAAGGGAGCCCGACTTCAACTGTTCGGCGGCGCACGCTACCGGATCAGCCGTATTCAGCCTTTTGCCGGAAGCGTCCAGCAGATATACCGAGGGGCCGCAGACTGGACATGACACCGGCTGAGCATGAAACCGGCGATTCGCCGGGTCATGGTATTCCTTCGCACAATCCTCGCACAGCCCGAAATCCCGGATGGTCGTATGCTTCCGGTCATACGGGACTTGAACGGTAATGGTAAACCGGGGTCCGCAGTTGGTACAGTTGATGTACGGATAGCGGAACCTCCGGTTGTCCGGGTCCTTCAATTCCGCGAGACAATCTTCACAAACGCCAATGTCCGGCGAGAGGCGCACCTCATGTGGCCCGGCGCCAACGCTCTCTTTTATGCGGAATTCCGCGTATCCGGCCGGGGATCGCACTTCCGCAGTCAGCTCCTCGATATGGGAAAGAGGCGGGGCGGACGTTCGCAATGAAACCAAAAAAGCATCAATATCTGGCCTGTGGCCCTCCGCCTCCAGTCTGACTCCGCCCGCATCATTCACGACCCAACCTGTCAAATCATGCTGCTGCGCAAGCCGGTATACAAACGGGCGGAAGCCCACCCCCTGCACAATGCCCTTCACTTGGACATCCACCCGGATGACCTCACTTAACATAGCTGTTCGCCCTCATTCCATTCCTGGATGTGATAATGACGCCGCCTCCCTTCGTTTCTCCATCCGTATGACGACTCTCAGGCTGATTTCATAAATCAGAATCAAAGGCACGCCGAGCAGAATAACCGAGGTGACGTCAGCCGCGAGCAGACCTTCCCCGATCAATACGGAGAACACAACGGAGACCCTCGCTTTTTTCATCCAGGAGGAACGCAGGAGCCCCAGCTTCCCGAGCGCGATAAGCGGAAAAGGAAGCGTGAATACAAGACCGAAAACAACGCACAGCATGGCAATGAAGCTGAGGTATTCCTCGCCCGACAAGGCAGCGTTCATATAAGAATTTCCGTATGTAAGAAGTGCGTGCAATACAACAGGAACGACCGCCGCATAACTGAGAACGACGCCGAGCACGAAACAGGGAACCATATAAACAACCGCCGAAAGCAGCACTTTACGCTCCTTGGCGGTCAGGCCAGGGCCGATAAAAGCAAACAGCTGGTAGCCGATGAACGGAGACAGCGTGATGAGGGATGCAATAAAAGACAGCTTGACCCTTAGAACAAAAGCTCCGGTTAGCGAAAAAAACGCCAGTTCAAGACCCTGGTTCCCAACGGATTTTTTTAGAATCTCCACAATCAGGAACGCTTTCGTATAAATGACGGCGGTCAGAACGATGACGGAAGCCAGCGTCACAATCAATCTTCTGCGCAGCTCCGCCAAATGTTCCAGCACCGGTTGATCCGTATCTTGCAGCGAGGTTCGATTAATCATGGGTCGTCACACGCTTCATCCTTGCCATGCTCTTTCGCTCCAGAAGATAAATCGTCCAAATACTGATTTCATACAGCGCCGCCACCGGTATCGATTCCGCCAGAAGGGAGAACGCATCGGGGGTGGGAGACAAAACCGCCAGGACGATCACAATTCCGAGGACCGCGAATTTCCGCTTGTTCATCAGCATTCTGGCATGAATCAGACCAATTCTCGACAGGGCAACCATCACGATCGGCAGTTCAAAGACCAGTGCCACCGAGATCAAAAAGAAGGCCATAAACGACACATAAGCACTCCCCGAAATCATCGGCTTCAGAACCCCTTCCCCGCTCTGGATCAGGAAATCAACAGTGTTCGGCAGAATAAACTCGCAGGCAAAAACGATTCCCCCCGCAAATAGAACGACAGCGAACGGAATGGCCAAAAAATAAAGTTTGAGACGAATGCCGCGCTCCAGCAGGGGGGCGAATATGGACACGAGCAGGCAGGCCAGAACGGGAAAGGACACCACAATTCCTCCGTACATCGCCACCTTCAGCTTCGTCATCACTCCGTCTACGGGCGTCATAAAGAACAGCGGATGATCCTGCAGCGGACGGCACAAGAGCTTCAGAAGCGGGTCCGACACCGCATATACGCCCGTCGCCGAGACGATAACAACCAACACCGCCGCTAGAATGCGAATGCGGAATTTTCCCAGCCAGCGAACAGCGTTTACGATATTTTCACTCTCCACCATAAACATTCACCATGAGACGATCACGATTTGACTTCATTTGTTTCTTGAGTAACGGTGGCCGCTTGAACCGGAACTGGCTCGTTGGCAGCGGTGGAATTGGCAGCTTCCCCGGTTAACTCCCTGGATGCTTTCCGGAATTCAGAGAAGGCTTTGCCGATGGCGCCGCCCACGGAGGGAAGCTTGCCGGGACCGAACACAATCAGCGCAATGACCAGAATAACAATAAGTTCGCCAAAACCGATATGAGGCATAGGTAACACTCCTTTTTTTATACTGGATTCGAGATCGAGATCGTTTCCTTCAACCAGGCGCAGAGCTCATCAATCCCCTCGCCGGTCACGCAGGAAGTTTCAAGCACCTTCGCCTTGGGATTGATCTCCCGGATATCCTTGTGAAATTCATCCTTGTCAAAGTTCGTATAGGACAGCAAATCGACTTTATTTAAAATGACAATACCGGACTTCTCGAACATGCGCGGATATTTCATCAGCTTGTCGTTTCCTTCCGTCGTGCTTAACACGGTGATGATCAGATCTTCCCCAAGCTCAAACGATGCGGGACAAATCAGGTTGCCGACATTCTCGATGATCAGCAGGTTCGTGTCATCCAGGTTCAAATGGCTTAAGGCGTTCCGGATCATCTGTCCATCCAGATGACACCCGCCCTCGGTGTTGATTTGCACGACCTGCACGTCGTGAGCCTCGATTCTTTCGGCATCCTTTGTCGTATAAAGGTCGCCCTCGATTACCGCAATCTTCACTTCATCCTTCAGCTTGGCGATCACTTTCTCCAGAATGGAAGTCTTGCCCGACCCGGGAGAGCTCATCAAATTGATTACATAGAGGCCCTTCTCGTTCATCAGCTTCTTGTTCTGCTGCGTTAGCTCGTCATTCACCTTCAGGATGTTGGTAACCACTTTAATGCTGCTCATTTAATCACCCTCCATCGTATCGATATACAGCTCATAACCTGTAAGAACCTGATTCTCCAGCCCGCCGCACGAAGGGCACACGGGATGGTAATAACGGATAGGAAACGTAATGCCGCAGCTGCCGCATGAGGCTGTTGCTTTCACCTGTTCGATGATGAAATCCGCTCCTTCCGCAACCGTACCCTGCGATGCGCTTTGAAACACGAATTGCATCGCTTCCGGAAAGGCACCCGACAGTTCTCCCACTTTGGCCGTGATGCGTTTGATTTTGTTCAAACGGTGCTCTTCGGCTTTCGCAAGGATCAATTCCAAGGCGCTTTCCACAATTGCCGCTTCATGCAAAGTTCGTCTCCTCCTGCTCCGCAAGGCTCAATTCTTGCTTAAGAAGCCCGATGATTTCAGGAATCTTGCTCCTCATAAGATCCGACAATTCCAGATCAAACCCGATCTCCTGCGGCTCAATGCCGAATATAATTACGTCCGGAGCGGCGCCGAGCATGCGGGCCATTTGGACCACATCCAAAATCTGTACATCATGAATAGATAAATTCTCCTTATTGTAGCCCGCAATATCCTCCGGCCTGATCCGGTAGATCGTTCCGGGCTCAAGCCCTGCCTTCAACGCATCGATAACGATAATTCTCCGGCACTCCAGAAAATAGCTCAGCATGGCAAGGGTGGAAGTTCCCCCGTCCACCAGTTCAACAGTGGACGGAAGATCTTCTTGCTCCAATTCCCGGACGGTATGGACGCCGATGCCGTCATCCTTCAAGAGTATGTTGCCTATCCCAATGACCGCCGTGTCCTTCATCGTTATTTGCCAAGAGGCTGAACGACAAATTTGGACATTTCCACGCCTTCCGGGGACATGACATGCACGGAACAACCGGTGCAGGGGTCGAAGGAATGCACAATGCGGAGCAGCTCCACAGGCTGGGCCGGGTTAGCCACCGGGGTGCCGATCAATGCTTTTTCCACAGGACCCGGGTTGCCAGCGTCGTCCATCGGAGAGGCGTTCCAGCAGGTCGGAGTAATAATCTGGTATCTGGAAATTTTGGAGCTGGATACCGATACCCAATGACCAATCGCGCCACGGGGAGCTTCCGTTAAGCCGGAGGCGCTGCCCGAAACGGGAGCGCCGATATTCGTAAAGCCGCTGGCCCCTGCTGTCAATTGGTTCAACCACGTCTGCATATTGCTTACAAGTTTGGACATTTCCACATATCGTGCCATATGCCGGTCCATAACGGATACGCCCCTGCGGTAGTCGCCGCTTACCCATACTCTGGCCAGCGGTCCCGCTTCGAAAGGCGTATTGTTGTACCGTGGAGATTTCAACCAGGTGTAGGCTCCGCTCTTGCCGTAGCTCGCAGTTGTGGTACCGCTTGCCGGGGCTTGTCCGCTCGGAGAGGAGTAATAGGAATATTTATTGTATTCCTTAATGTTCGCTTCATTAAATGCGCCGACCGTTCCGCCGATGACAGTGCCGGCAGGGAATAACAAGCCTCCGGAAGTATTCGTGTCGAATACGCCAAAGGTAATCAGGTTGCCGTACCCTGTGCCCACGTTGTAGTAATCGCTATAAGCCGAGGCCAGCATGTTGACGTCCGATTGATAAGTGTTGGAAATGAATGACTGAATCTCGTTCAAATAGTTTCTGAAGTTGGTGATTTCCGTTGACGATGGCAAGGCGGTTACCCCACCCGGAATAATATTCGCGGCATGGGGAAGCTTACCGCTGAAGATAGCCGCCATTTCGTTGGCTTTTCTGCGGATTTGCAGCGCCGAAATATAGTGATCCGTCAGCGTTTGGGTATCGGCGGCATTGAACCTTAGATCCTGCGTGTAGCCTCCCGTCCATGGGCTCATCTGCGGACCTTGAATATAGTCCAGTAACGATAAATGGTAAAAATGCGTGATACCGCTGTCCAGAAAATTCGCCCCTTGAATCAGATTCCGGAGCAATAACCCCTGGAGATTTGGTTTAAAGCCCTTTATTTTTTCAACGGCCTTTGAGGAAGCAACGGCTTGAGGGACAGGGCATACACCGCAAATCCGCTGAGTCAGGAAAGCAGCATCCCTTGGAGGCCGATTCAGCAGCATGTTCTCAAAATCCCGGAACAGCATTCCGGCCACAGTGGCTGAAGCAACCGCATTATTGGCATCGAGCGTGACTTCGACCTTTAAATGTCCTTCCAGACGAGTTACCGGGTCCAGCTTGATTGTGCTCATTGTAATTTCACCCTTTCTTAGTCGTCGCTTGAGACGGAAATGACAGGATTTAACGGGAATGCGGGAGATGTACAACCGATGCACGGATAATTCGATTGGATGCACCAGCCTTGTTTGTTGTTCCACTTGAGCGACGGGCATGGCGATTGGTTATCGGGGCCTTTGCAGCCGATTTCCTCATAGCAGCCGTAAATTCCGGGCTGGGACACTTCTTCTGTTTCTCTTCTTGGACAAACACTGTGTACGTCTGTGCTGAAATATTTTCTCGGGCGGCTGTAACTGTCGAGAGAAGGTACACCAGTCAAGATTAAATCAAGCAGCGTCTGCACCATTACCGTCGCATTCACGGGACACCCTGCCAAATTGACGACCGGGTTCGCGGTTTTGCCGCTCAGCAGCGATTTAACGGATACGCATCCTGTGCTGTTGGGGGCAGCGGCCGCCACACCGCCGAAGGAGGCGCAGGTCCCTGCCGCCACGACATATTTGGCTTTCGGACCATATTTAAGTACAGCATCGTACATGGTGAGCGGGACTCCGTTCTGCTCACCGATAATACAGTAGTTTTTCGAAGATCCTCCTGGAATGGCGCCCTCGATCACAAGAATAAATTGTCCGTTATACTGATTCACCGCATTTTCAAGCGCCTGCATCGCACTTTCGCCTGAGGCGGCCATGAGCGTGCTGTCATACTTCATGCTGATTTTGTTCTGAAGCACATCTTCGATGGTCGTCGGATTCGTCACGTTCAGCGTGGATATGCTGCAGCCCGAGCAACCCGAGCCCAGCAGCCAAATGACCGGCGGGTCCGATTCCGCCGCCATCACCGTGTTAAGCTTGTCCATGTCCATCTCCAACTTCAGCGCTGCCACAGCCGCTACCGACCACTTGAGAAAGTCTCTCCGATTAATCTTCATCTCATCACTCCTTTTAGTGAATTGGGAGTCTCCTATTCATGGAACCACTTTCTTTCTATGGGAAATACAACCAGATTATAAAGGGACAGAGAAAGAAAGATCAATGAACAAATTGAAAACTTTTTGGATAAATTTCCCTAAAATTTGACTGCTTTCTTCGCTATTCGCGGTAATCTCAGCAGAAGGTTGGTGTGAAAGCTAAGTATAGTGGTTGGAAAACGTTTATAATTTAAAAGTTAATGGAGTGAAATTGGGAAAGTTAACAGCAAAAGAAAAACCGCTCCTAAAGAAGCGGTAGACTGCCATCAATGTATCTTTCTAGTCAACTGTTCAAGTTGCCTTTCATTTCTCCCTTGCGCTCGGGTGGTATTCAGCGTTTGTTTATCAACACTTACTCAAACATAAAATGACCATGCGTTTTCGCACAGTCATTCCGAAATAATTACAATGGTCGCTCATTCTTTTTCGATCTCATTTTCAACGAGTTTCACCAATTCTGAAGCCTTCATGCTTAAAGCACTGGCGATTGCAAGCAAAGAATTTAATGTTGGCTGATGAACGCCACGCTCCAACATAGATATGTATGTTCGATCAAGATTACTTCGAAAGGCCAAATTCTCCTGACTCATTTTCTGTTTTTTGCGAATTGTCCTTAAAATTTGTCCAAATATTTGTTCTGATTTCAAGGAAAATACCTCTTTTTGATTCATTATTCCGTTATCTGCCAAGAATAATCCACGTAGTATACTCTACAAAATGAAGTTTTTATGATATTATCTATTCAAGAAAAAAGATACCTGTGCCATCTCAGAGAAATGTGTGCTTCAGGGACGAGAGAAAGTCAGGAATAGCAAAATGTCATTTTACGAATAGAACCGCGTGAAAGCAGAACTTTCATTGACATTTTAGATAGGATTTATCTGATAATTGAACGTCGCTTACGCGGTAATCTGTCAGCAGCTTATCAAGAGAAGGCCCCACTGGGGACAGCGCTTCTAATTGAGCTTGGATTCTTTTTAAACTTCATTAGCTTCGGCAAGGTTAAAGCGCTATATTATATATTTTTACAGATAGGATGGATGGAATGAGAAGCCTTTTGGAAGAATTGTATCATGGCAATCTGTGTCCCGATGCTAAAGCGATCTCCAGCGACCCGGATTATCGACAGATCAGCCGAAAGACATCCGAGGCAATGGAAGCTTGGAAAAATCGGCATTCCGAGCAGGAGCTTGAGGAACTTGAGGCTCTGCTGGACTTATATGCTCAGACGCATGGAATGGAGCTGGCCTCTTCTTTTACATACGGCTTCCGGCTTGGAGCTGGAATCATGGTTGAGATATTAACAGGGAAGGATTAACTTGCTCGTAAAACTGATTGCCTTTCCTGATTCTTCGCCATTATAGGAATATAATCCCATTTCGGCTAATGCCATGAGCGAATGCCTGAATGTTTTGGACACGAAAAATCGCACAGACACCCACTTAATAACGGGGCCATGCGATCATTTCCAAATACCTATAGATTAGATGCCGAGGACCGGGATCGAACAGGTTACGGTAGTACCTACCGCAGGATTTTAAGTCTTGATCGCAATTCCGACTGTAGCGGAATTTAAGTCCCTGAAAGAGAAAATATAACCCGCGAAAAGCCTTGATACATCAGGGTTTTTCGCGGGTTTTTTACTTTTTTTCAAGCGTTGCAAGGCTTCCCGGCGATGACCTAAAAAGCGGCCAATTTTGGACGTTGGGAAGAACTCGGAGAGAACCAGACCGCTCCCTGCCATTGACAAATGAACGGAGCAAAGGCTCCAGGGGGGGTTCCATGACCATAGCCAAGATCATTACCATCGCCAATCAGAAAGGCGGAACGGGCAAAACAACATCCGCCTATAACCTCGCTCATGCCTTATCCCATGAAAACAAAAAGGTGCTCCTGGTAGATTTCGACCCGCAAGGCAATCTCACCCTATGCTTCGGGATCGAACAGCCGGACCAGCTACCGATCAGCATGTGCAACATTTTGGATGCCATTATGAGCGATCATTCGCTCCCCGCGGCAGAGGAGTAGGCAATGGTCTTGTCGGCTATATGACGGATAGCAAAGGCGTTCAGCTTTCCTGGTAGGATGCTGTCGGGTCACACGAAGAGCTTTTCACTGAGAAGTGAATTTGAGCAAGAAGATCTCCAAAAATAATAAAAAGGTCCAGTATCGCAAATTGCGTTCTATCAAAAAAGCGATGAAAATATTGGTTATGGCAATAACAGACTGACAGAGTCTGTAAAATAGATTGTGTAAACTCCTAAACC
>NZ_ASSC01000137.1 GCF_000520735.1 Paenibacillus forsythiae T98 | reverse complement strand
GCCCCCGCCGGTGCGGCGGCGCTGGTTATTCGGCTTCTTGTTGTTCTGGGTCTTAAATGTCTTGGCGGCGCCGGCGTGAAAAGCGCCCGGTTTGGAATTATTCTGCTGCTTCTTTTGCTCAAGCTTTTGCCTGATGGCATCGGCGAGATTGATTTTGGGCTTGTCGCTGCTCTCGGTCATGTGCGCTATCCTCCTTGAAGCTTGTCATGAGAATATTTTAATGGTTTTTGAAAACGTCGACAAGGGCAAGAATAGGTAAAGCCATCTTCGGTTAACGCGCGATCTTTGCGGCAGACCAACACTGTTGCTCTAGACCCACAGGTACGTGCTTTGCTAGGATAGAGTGAAACTGGAAAATCTGTACTATTGTATATTTAAAAAGGAGTGTCGGAATTTGGTTGATATTTACGAGGACATACGAAAAGGCGAGCGGGGAGCGATGATCAGCATAGCAGCCTATCTGGTCCTGTCATCTTTCAAGCTAGTCTGCGGGTATCTGTTCGCATCCGGCGCGCTGCTTGCGGACGGTTTCAATAATCTTACGGATATTGTAGCTTCCCTCGCTGTTCTGATCGGTCTGCGCATTTCGCGCAAGCCACCCGATTCGAATCATGCTTACGGCCACTTTCGGGCGGAGACGGTAGCCGCGCTGCTGGCCTCTTTTATTATGGCGATGGTCGGCATCCAGGTTATCATCGAGTCGATACGCTCCCTGTTCAGGGGACATGAATCCGTACCGAGCCTGTGGTCGGCCGGCGTGGCGATTGTGTGCGCTTTGGCGATGCTCGGGGTGTATTACTACAATCGCCGGCTTGCGCTCAGCATTAACAACAGCGCGCTCATGGCCGCCGCCAAGGACAACTTCTCGGACGCCATAGTCAGTATCGGGGCGGCGGTCGGCATCATCGGCGCGCAGTTCGGGTTCCCCTGGCTGGACACGGTCGCCGCGTTCGCGGTCGGCCTGCTGATCTGCAGGACGGCATGGGAAATCTTCCAGGACTCGACGTACCGTCTTACGGATGGATTCGACGAGAGCCGGCTGATGGATTTGCGCAGCACCATCGAGCGTACCCCCGGCGTTGAAGCGATCAAGGACATGAAAGCGCGGATTCACGGAAACCAGGTGCTGGTGGATGTGGTCGTCGAGGTGGATGCGGATCTGACCGTTATGGAAGGCCATAATATCAGCGACTCCATCGAGGAGCGTATGCATAACAAGCACAACATCATGAGCGTGCATGTTCATGTGGAACCTAAATGTTAACAATTCCCGCCAAATTCAAGTAGAAATCAAGACTATAGACCTGTTATTTACCATCAATTGGCATGATGATTTGTGAAATTTGGTGCATGTTCCCAAATCCGGGCGAGCCTATAATGGTTGCAGAAAACAATAACGGCGGCGCCGCTTTTGTTGATTTCTGATCCTATCTATTCGGGGGCCCGGTATGAACCCATTTACCAAGCAGCTACTTGCCGCGTTATTATTGTCAACCGCAGTCTGCGCTTCTTCGGGCGAGCTCGGGGCCCGGCCTGTTCGCGCCGCTGAGAATTCGGCCGCGGTTTCGGCCGTTTCCGGCCCGCAGCCTGCCGTCATCCGCTCAACGGTCCGGCTTCGCACAGCGCCGTCCGTTAACAGCGAAGTGCTCTCCTATTTGAAAGAAGGAGAACAGGTAATGATTCTGGAGAAGAGCAATGCTTATTTCTATAAGGTCCGCAGCAAGGATGGAGTAATCGGCTATTGCAGCTCACAGGAGAAATAT
>NZ_ASSC01000136.1 GCF_000520735.1 Paenibacillus forsythiae T98 | reverse complement strand
TTTGGGCGCCTGCCGTATTCCTGTCCGGTCTGTTGACGCTTCGCGAGCTGCCTGGACATTTGGCCTTTCATAATCCTTTCTTGGAGGGGGTGTCGTTTGATAGCGGCCGTCCCGGGCGGGATTGGTGGCGGCTGTCTCTGTTTCTGGCGGTCCTCGCCGGAATGCTTCCTTACCTGCGGCTGCGGTATGTCTATGCGCATAACAAGGTGAAGGGCAGCTACCATCTGCTGGATGCGGTGAAGATCGCCGCGAAGTTTACACACCTGCCTGTCGATGCGCTGCTGGGCAGAACCGCCGATTTTTTGGACGAAGAGAATGTGCTTGCAACGCCGCTCAAAATACTGGCTTCTTCCTTCGCCAATTACAGCAATGAGCATGAGCTTTTTGAGGAGGCGCAGCGTTTCGCCACAGCGGTCGGCACCACTTTTGCCGTCGAGTTCGTTTCAGATCTGCTGTACTGTGAGAAGGAAGGCGGCTTTTATCTGAAAAATTCGCTGCTTATGCTTAACCGCTCGATGGAGCAGCAGCGGGAGACGATCCTGACGGTCAAGGCGAACAGCCGCGATGCGATCAGTCTGGGACTATACGGCAATCTCGTCGTTCTGTTTTTTTCCATCGGAACCTTCATCTATATGCTGAAGCCCGGCGTTTACTTTCGTCTGCAATTTCAGACCAAAGCCGGTTTGACTTTTCTGATGGTGATTGTTTCAGGTCTGTTTCTGTCCTTTGTCATCAGCAGCATCCTGGCCAAGCCAAAGCTCGATTACCACTAAGGGGGCAGGTATGGACAGATTATTTATGCTAATCGCCGTATTCGGCATCGTTTACCTCGCTTTACTTGTGTTCGTCAGCACTACGGGAAAAAGGGAACGGTATATGCTGCGCCTGCGGCAGAAATGGCATGTATTCGGGGAACGGATGGACAACGGCAGGCTTCAGCAGCTTCTGAATGCCAGCGGCTTAACCGTATCCGCACGGAAAGTTACTTTAATCCGTTATTCGGCGGCTTGTCTCTATCTGCTCGTTAAAGTGCTCGGTGATTATATTCGCGGATTGCCGTTTGGCGTGTATGATCTGCTAATCGCTGCGCTGATTATCGGCTTGACGAGTCCTGCCCGCTATCTGCCGTTCGGCTGGCTGCTCTCCTGGCTGAAGCAGAGATCCGCTGTTCAAAAGGATGGCGAACTGATTTCCTTTCTCCGGCTGTATGAGAACAACCGGCTGCGCAGGCGGGGATATGTGCAGTTTGGCGCTTTCTGCGCCGGGGCGGCCGGACATTTTGTCCACATCCGTCATGATTTGTACGAGCTGTCGGAACGGTCGGTCGACGAGGGGCCGGAGCGGGCGATCGAATGGTTCTGCGACCGGTTTCCGGAGGGCCATGCTTTCATCGGCGATATCCGGTCGATTCTTCTGGCTACCGAAGGGATGGATGATGATACGGAGGCCGCCGCCTATCTGCGGGAGCAGGGCAAGATGATCGCCAAAATATCGAGCGACCAATACCTGCGCAAATGGTCTCTCATCGGGGATATTTGCTCGATTATTAATGTGATTCCGTCGATTGCCACCTTTTTGATGATCGTTACGCTGGCTATGCAGTACATCATGCTCATCAAGGGGAATTTCAATGAAATTCGCCTGTTTCAGTAAAGATATGTCATATTCAATCATCAAATAAAAAAATAAAATGATAAGGGAGATATTTACAAATGAAAAAAGATGCTATTTCTACGGGGCTGTTTATTGCTATCGGGTTTCTGTGTGTCGCTATCGTGATCGCCGTTCTGATTCCTGTCGTACGGGACGTTATAGATGATGCCGATGATAACCGTCCGGTTGTGCCGGCGGTCAGCATGGTTCAGCCGCTTAACTCTGCCGATCCGGCGTCTGACGTATCGTTCCGCCTGGGAGCATGATAGCCGATGAAAAAAGACTCAATCTCCGTTGCCCTGTTTCTCGCCATCGGGTTTGTCATTGCCGGAATCTTCATCACGTCTGCCACAGGGATGATCGGCGGCAGCCAGGATGACATTATTGCCCATAGGAAGCAGGTGGAGCAGTATTAGCCGAATGTCTGGTCCTGCCCTTTAAGGCTTTTGAAAGGAGTACGCATATAGACCATGAAGGCGACTGTTCTCCGGGCTTTGTTTATGTGGCTGGTGTTGTTTATCATTTTGCAGCCGATTTTTACTTATATCGATTATTTGCTGGATTTGCAGGTCAAGGCCTACACCTCCTACATTACACAGAAAGCCGCAACCGAAGGAATGGTGACTGCCGGCATGCGGAGCGAGGTTGTAAATAATCTGAAAGCCCTGGGATTCGCGGAATCGTCCATTGAAATTACCAGCAGCTCGGAGACGGTTGAGGAAAGAGGAACGAGACTTGATGTGGTTGTCAAAGCTCCGCGGATTTCCATGTTTCCGTATGACTTCTCCGGAGGAACGCAATCTCCGTATTACTACGGCCACGGCTCCATTATGAGCGAATATCTCGATTAAGGTGACATTATGGATTACGTTATCAAGCTGGCTTTTGTGCTGCTGATCTTTATTTACAGCTGGTTTTTTCAGGCTCAGAATCAGGAGTGGGACATTGACCGGGAACTGCTCAAGCATGCGAACAATATGGCTGTCCACGATGCCGCCCAGAACATGGACGAGTCGGAGCGCGCGGAAGGACGGCTGGTCATTGACCGGGCTGCGGCGGAAGCAAGCTTTAAGGAGACGCTGAAAGCCAATCTCGGTCTGGATGACAGCCTGACTCCCCGCGCCGGCAGCCGCCTGCGTTACAAAGTGGAGGTTATTGATTTTGAAGTGATCGATGAATCATCGGGCGTAACCTTCCCTTTCCTGTATGAAGACAGTCGTTACGGAATTGCGAAGTATATACAAGGACCGTCGGTTATTGCCGTTATAACAACCAGGCATCCGGTGCTGATCGCAAGAGTCAGAAGCCAGGAAGACATTCAGGTGCCGGCGATTCAGGAGTACAAATACAACAAGTAGCATTTGGATTTAAGGGTTCTTTTGAAGGACAATGGCGCGGCGGCGGTTTGCCGGATTTCAGGTTTCGGGGCCGCTGCGCATTGCTCTTCAGTTTATCGGCAAGGAGCTTTCCGTGCTTAAGGGCAGAGAGTCTTTGCCGATAAATCACGCTAATATTAATTAAAGGAGAGATCATTGATGAAAAAGACAATTCTCAAGGTAAGTACGGCTGCGCTGCTGCTCACGCAAATTTTCTCGGTGGTGGGAGCATCAGCTCAAGGCTTGAATCCATCGGCGCCGCGCGTGGCGGCTACAGGTGCGCCCCAAGCAACGGCTCCAATTGTGACTGATAATTTGGCGAAGTATGGGTTGAAGAAGGATGTGGAGTTACCGGTTACGGTGACGGCAGGAGGACTGAGTTATACGCTGCATAAGGTTATGATTTTGGACTTTAATTCTAAAGAAGCGGTGGTGCTGAGGAAGAAGTACCAGTACGAGGACTCTTCGGATATGATTGCCCATCCTAAATATTTTGTTTGGACGAAGATTACTATAACCAACAAGTCTCAAAACCTGGTTCAACGTAATTATAAGGACATGCTTTACAAGTGGCGTTTATTCTTTGATTCAGGTATGAATAATGGAGAGCTTGATAAAGTTATGCCGATAGCAAATAGATTTAAACCTAACAGCACAGAAGCCCTTAACGATTTCAAACTAAAACCTGGACAATCGCTTACTACTTATCAGGCATTGTACTATGAAGGGGAATTTAAGTATTTTGGAATTCTTCTTGAACATATTGGTGCAATTAAAAGCCAATACGTCGTAAATGACCCGGAGACGAAGCGATGAAAAAGATAACCACGTGGATACTAGCTATACTACTTTTTACGTTCGCAAGTATCCCTCTGGCACAAGCTACAGATACGAAATCCGTGTCTGTAGCTATTCCAATCACCACTGGACTTGTCGGCAATAACGGTAGCGCAAAGGTATTCCTGCTTGATTTACCGACTGGTGTAACACCATCTGCATTACAAACCACCACCCTGAAATATGTCGGCTCAAACGAGACGATTGGCGGGGTAACGCTTGAGAATGGCAAGCTGAAGGTGACTTTGAAAGGTGTTAGTAATCAGAAAACTATTGAGGTGAATGGCTACAAAAGCAGTTTTAATGGATCTTTCACAACCAACATTGGTAATTCCATCTGGCGCTATTCGGATGGTCGAAGATGGCAAATCAATGACTACAACCCAGCAAACGACCGGATGGAGACCTATGATAAGAACGCAACCGACTACGGAATGCCTTCAGCCGATCCGCCGAAAACATTAGTTAACGCTATGTCCGATCAAAGCACAACAGGGAGGGGATGGTACAGCGACACCGGAGAGAAAATTGATGAGCAATACGTCATCTCTACCACGATTCAACCGATTCTTAAAAGCACTTCTTCGTATGTAAAAGAAGCTAAATTTAAGAACGGTAAGATCATTACCGCTCACTACATTGGTGGGAATAATAACAGATGGGTAGATAAAACCGAAGAAGCCACCATACCAATTACCACTAATGTCCAGGGTCGTTTTTACTCAGCCACTGTTAATTACTACTACACCGCCACCGCCAAACTCACAACCTACAGCTACGGCGGCAAGATCACCTTCGATTACAATCTTCCCAGTGACGCCACCCTGAACGGAGGCGTCACGATCCTGAAGCCCAGCCCGAACCCCACAAAGTTCGATGGCAAGGACGTACCGGTACAGCTGTCTCTCCGGGGGGAGTTGATTGCTTATGCAAATTCTTCTAACATCGAAGAATGGGTGTTTTATGCCAAGGAAAAGGACAAGGAAAGCACACTCCAAACCAAAAAGGACTATTCAAAGGTGCTATCTTCCAACAGGCAGTTTGACTTCATCATCCCGAAATCCAGAATAATCGGTGACAATTATAAGCAGGAGTATACGTTAACCGTCGTGGCACGGTTCAAGTCTCCAGTGACGACTAAGAGCGGAACTATAACTTCTTTGCAGCAGACCTTTGGAGCAATAATAGAGGTGTATAAAACGGCTCCCTCTATTTCCTTTCCTGAGCCTGCCTCGGAGCCGGCTGAGCCTAAAGGTGATCCGCCTGTAGCCAGGTTATCAGCTCCGGATACGGTTAAAGCCGGTGAAGAGTTTCTGGCAAGCGGCGGCGGGTCTTATGATCCGGACGGAACCGTTGAGGGGTATCTGTGGGAAACAACTGGTGCGAAGACGGCCGCTTCGGCTCCCAATCAACAGAATGTAACGCTCTGGTATCCTTCGAGCGAGATTGGACAGAACAACATCGGCTTGACGGTGGTCGATAATGATCTGATGTCGGACAGTACAGGGACATTTGTGAATGTGATTGAGCCTAAACCGGTCGCTGCGCTCAGAATCGGGGGGACCAAGAAGCAAAATCGGGCAGTTACGATCTACAATGAGAGCATCAGCCCGAAGCATTATCCTCTAAAAGATGAACGGACCAAAATCACCATTCGTCCGATCATCGGCGGGACAAGCAGCGATATCAAGTACAGCGGGCCCTTGACGGGCGTAAACATCAAGGATGTTTTATTCCGGCAGCCGGGCACTTATGAGGCAACGATTTATGTGGAGAATACGGCAGGCTATTCGGATTCCACTACAATCACTTTTGACATTGTGCCGGATGAAGCGCCGAAGATCTATTTTTCGATGCCTGGAACCGTCTACCGCGACCCGCAAAACAACAATAAAGCGTCGATCAGCCTGGATGACCTTTCCTTTTCGCCGGACGATGATATACTGGTCAGCCGATTATGGGAGTATCGGTATGATTCCGACAATGACGGCAGCTTTGAGGATGAAAGCTGGGTCGTATTCAGTCATGGCAACGAGGACCGATTGAACCTGGAGGTCAGTGAAGTCGGCAGGTACGAAATCCGGCACACGGCCACGGAGGAGTTCGGGCAACCCACTCTGGATGAATTTGTTACCGCTGGGGATCGGCGTTCGGCAAATTCGGATAGCCAAAGTGCCGCAGAAAGAATTGTGGACGTGAAGAACAGAGGGCCGCAGGGAGATTGGGCCTGGTAGAGAGGGGGAGCATTTTGAAAAGATTAGTCCATAGAATTCTATATTCCTTTTTAATTTTAGCTATCTTGCCGACGTATTATCCGGATCTGTTTCCGGGTAATACATCCACCAATGTCGCTCATGCATTGGACACCAATATCGTGCAATACGCAGACGTCCATATTCCCGCCTGGAAGTTAGATGATACTTATCGTGAAGGCTTTATTAATAGCCATACGGTGATATCGTGGCCGGAAATTGTTATTTCAGACATTACTTTTAACAAAATAACGAAAGATTTTACGTACAAGATCAATGAGGCATATATCAGCGCAAATGTTCACCGGTGGATGAGTTACGAAAACTCAATAAGCTTCACCGGGATATACGCATATCAGAGAACTCTTGAGTCATATATGCATATTTCTGCGCACGATTCCACATGGAGCGACTATGATGGTGAGGATAAACGAATGTTTGGGGACGGCATTTCTTTTGATAACAATAATGATACACAATATTCCCCGATGAATGAGTATGGTTGTGTAACCAATGCTTATATCAACAGCAGTAAAAGTATTCTTGGTGGAAGCAGCTATTATCCTGAAATGGAGAATAAATTGAAAAGTGATCCTGTAAAACTAACCATTAGAAGAGACATCAGGGACATTTTTTATGAACCCGGTTGGATGGGGGGAGGGCGTGTTAGGGATTGGTATTGGGAGAATAATTTTGACATTCCATTAGTGAAAAATAACCCTCCGAGCCTCTCCTTGATCTCTCAGAACAACGTAACCTTGGCTAACGAAACTGGACTGAATACGCTCAACTTCGAGGGCTATGCCGGGGACCCCGACAATGATGATCTGGACGTGATCGTGGAAGTGCCCAACGTGTTTTACCGCAAAACCAAAGTAACCGGCACGATGTCACCGAAATATTTTTCCGTTCCCCTTGATGTGATTACGGATTCTATTCCCCCCGGGACGTATTCAGCCAAGGTGACGGTGGTTGACCGTTATAATATGAAGGCCGAAGCTTCGCTCACCTTCAATGTAATCAATCGTCTGAAAAACAAGGCGTTCTATCTTGTGAATAGTCCCGTTTATATAAGCACCACCTACGACGACTATGAAAATGACCCGAAATATGCGACGCGGTACATGTACGACCATGACCCTAATTTTTTCGATAATGCGATGGGCAGTATCTTTGACAGCGGGCTTTGGCGGTCTTCGCTCTACCCGTCTTTTCCGTACAGCGGCGCTTATGTTGCTTCATTTCAGCACAAGGACAATCCCAAAAATGATGACCATTTCGATAATTACCGGATGTGGGGACGGGACAACCTGTCCTCCATGACCTTTCTCGTTCATCGCAAGCCGGTCGCTTTGTTCTCAGCCAAGCTGGCGGGAGGCAGCCTGCAGCTCTCCGACAGCTCATACGACATTGACCATATTTCAAACTTCAATAAAGGCATAAGTGTCTGGGAATGGCAATGGCGAAAGAGCGAATCCGAGGTATGGAAGGAGGGTCAACCGCCTTCGACGCTTCCAACGAGCGATCCCTATGAGATTCGCCTGCGGGTAAGAGACATTGACGGGCCGAATGATGCGGGCGCCTGGAGCGATTGGTGCGTGCGGACGGTAGGGGCGGCGGGTAATCTGCCTCCGGTAGCCATGTTTACGGTAACCCCCAATGAAGTGTCTTACCGGAAAGCGACGGCCATTACGGACAAGTCCTTCGATCCCGACAATGATCCGCTGGATCTGTATGAATGGAAGGTCGTTAAAGATGGATGGCAGCAAGTGTATAGCGGAGCGGGGACGCCTCCAAGCCTGACCGGTTTTGGCGTGGGCAATTATCAGATCACGTTGAGAGTCCATGACAACCGCGGCCTTTGGTCGGAGCCTTACAGCCAAAATGTGACCGTAATGAATCATCCTCCCGTCGCTGATTTCAACATGCCCAAGGAAGTGTACCGGGACACCGTAATCACGATGGAAAATCTGACTCCCGATCCCGACGAAGACGGGGATTCGCTGACCTACCAGTGGTATGGACGGCTAAACGGGGGTTCCTATTACTGGAGCGGGAGCAACCGGAATCAATCCTTGACCGTTAAAAATATAATCAAAGACAATGGTATTTCCGACAAGGATGCAATCTCCGAAAATTGGGAAATGCGGCTTAATGTATCGGATGGCAGTCTAAGGGCCTACTCAACCGAAATGTTCGAAGTCAAAAATCATCCTCCAACGGCCCAGATATCCGGACCCGCTTCTGTCTATCAATTCGATACAAGAAGCTTCGCTTCATCTGATGAAGATCTGGACATGTCCGATCAGAGCAGCTTGCAGTATTATTGGCGCGTAACGAACAGCGATGGAAAAGTGTCCATGTACCGCAGTCCAAATATCGATCTGACATTTGATAAGCTTGGCGTCTACACTCTGGAGCATTGGGCAGTGGACCAAATCGGGGATAAATCGAACATCGCCACCCTGAAAGTGAATGTCATTGAAAATTTGCCGCCCTCGATGACGCTGACCGCCCCTGCCGGTACGGCGGATAACCCGACTATTATAGACGCGGAACAGGAGGGAGATCCGCTTATCAAGTGGACCTATACCGATCCGGAGAATGATGCGCAGGAGAAGTATCGGCTGGAATTTTTCACGAAGGATGGTTTGCTTGCTAAAAGTGTGGAGAATACGGACAGCGCGGGAAGTGTACGTCAGCTCAAAATGCCGGATCAATCCCTTGAGCGGTTCCTGCTCTATTCCGTACAGGGCCGGGCCTTTTCGAAAAATAACTGGTCTGACATCTCCAACGAGAAAGCGTTCATTATCGACAATCCCCCGGTTCCGGGTTTCTCTTTAATGACGGATACTGGAAAGAATGCTACCTTAACGCCGATTTATCGGACCGATCTTTTGCAAATTACCAGCACAGCTCATGACGCCGATCAGCCGAAGGGTGACAGCCTGTCCTACAAATATTACCTGAAGCCCAATGGTGGAACGGAGAGCTTGATTAGCGCGTCCGATAGCTTTACGAAGCCATTCACAACAAACAATACGTTCACGATCCGCCAGGTGGTGACCGACTCGCTCGGTTTATGGCGGGAAGTCTCGCATGCGTTCATCGTAAAAAATCGGCTGCCCGTGGCGAACCTCACTTTTCCAACCA
>NZ_ASSC01000135.1 GCF_000520735.1 Paenibacillus forsythiae T98 | reverse complement strand
CCCACCGGATCGACGGCGGCCTGCCACAGCTGCTTGTCCAGCGCTCTTGGCCCCGCCTCGGGATCGTAGATCTCGCTTCTTGCGATCACTTCGGCCGCGCCGAGCCGCTTCAGGTATTCGCTCTCCGATGTGCGGCCGGTTCCGGCAACGACCTGATAGCCGCGTCTCCCCAGCATCGCGACCGCCGCGCCGCCTACGCCGCCGGAAGCGCCCGTGACCAGCACCTTTCCTTGATCCGGCGAGATTCCGTTATCTTCGAGCGCCTGAATAGACATCGCCGCCGTAAAGCCTGCGGTGCCGTAGATCATCGCTTCCTTTAATGAAAGGCCGTCCGGGAGCGGAACGACCCACTCGGCGGGAACGCGGGCATATTCGCTGTAACCGCCGAAATGGGACACGCCAAGCCCGTACCCGGTAACAAGGACAGGCTGGCCTTTGGCAAAGCGCTCATCTTCGGACGATTCCACCACGCCGGACAAATCAATGCCAGGGACAAAAGGATACGATTTGACGATATTGCCATTTGGAATAGAGGCAAGGCCGTCCTTGTAATTCACGCTGGAGTAGGCGACCTTGATAACGACTTCTCCTGCGGGCAAATCGTCCAGCGAAAGCGATTTTACAGCGACACTGAACGGTTCGGTGTTGTCTACAAACAGGGCTTGAAAGGATGAGGACATAGTGATACGCTCCTTTTAATGAAATGTGAGGCAATCGAAGGCGATTGTTGTTCACTTTTATATTTTTATTCTGACCGGTCAACTTTTTTATGTCAATGATCTGCCGTACATTTTAAAGAAATCATTATCATACAGGTGGGAGTCTTATGGTTCGTTACAAGAAATCTGAGGAAAAACGCAAGCAAATTCTGTACGCCGCCTTTCAGGCCATCGCCGGGCAGGGGTATGACGTGGTGACGCTTCAGACGATCGCGGACAGCGCGAAGGTCAGCAAGGGGGTCGTCCATTATTATTTCGAGAGCAAAGAGGCGGTGCTGGTTGAACTGCTGGGGTGGCTGACAGGCAAAATCTATGAAAAAGAGGCTGCGGCGGTGAGCGAACAGTCCAAGGCGGCGGACAAAATGTATGCTTACATCGATTCCGTCTTCGTGTCGCCGGAGAAGAACAGGGATTTTTACCGGGTGTATCTCGACTTTCTGGCCAGAGCCAGCCGCAGCGCCGCCTACCGGGAAATCAACAGCCGGTTCTACGACAACTGCGCGCGGATCAGTGGGGAGATTGTGGAGCTGGGCCAGCGCGAGGGCGTGTTCGACCCCCGTTTGTCGGCGCGGGAGACCGCCCCGGTCATTCGCTCCATCATCGACGGCTGCCTGATTCAGTGGCTGATGAACGGACAGGACGAGCTGCATGCCGTATACCGGGACTACTGCCGGAAGGCCGTCATGAAGCTGCTGGCTCCGGAGACGGGGGAAAAGTCATAGGCGGCGGACGGATAAAATGCTAAATTATTGAAATCTGCTGTGGGGGGGCGATTTCAATGATAACAATCAAGCGGCTCGCAGCCGTTGGCGCTTTGAGCGCCATTCTGCTGATATCAGGCTGCGGCTTCATTAATGACGGCAAGGATAAAATGTACGAAAGCGACACCGATATCGTGCAGGAAGGTGACAGCTTTTCCTATATTTCACGGACAGGTTCAACCACTACCCGGATTGCGGACCTTGAATTTAAAGGCTTCTCCGGCACGGAGACCATTTGGATTGTGGATGCGGACAAGCAGACTGACCTTCGGATTGACTATTCCCTGATTGTTAACAAGGGAGAATTCAAGGCAGTGCTGGTCACCCCGGACGGTCAGGTGATGAAGATTGCGGAAGGAACCGGCGACGGCGCCGGCGTGAAGACGCTGGAAAAAGGCCGCAGCCGCATCAAATTTGTCGGCGCGCGCACAGCGGGCAAGGTGGAAATGCATCTTCAGGCCGGAAAAGCCGTCAAGATCACGAACGTAGCGGATGAGTAGCACTCAAGGCTGTTCGACCTGTACCAGATGCTGGTGGAGCACGTCACGCCGTCCGTCTCCCAGGCATGCGCAATGCCGGGGAGGATCTCCTCGCTCCCGGTTCCCCGGCTGACCGAGTTCAGCCATAACCGGAACGGACTGCTGGATAACGGCTTGCGGCAAAAAAGGCAGGATCAGATACATAGCAGCGGCAAGTGGCCTTCGTTCAACCTGTCGCGGCACCGGGCGGCGGCGGAACTGGACCGGTACTTGGAGAAATAATGGTGCTTTCCGCGAGCCAGAGATCTTTTTTCATGCTGTAAAGAGTGATCTTCTCTGGATTCTCTTATTCGACAGCGCCTCTCGGACACGGTACAATGTTCCCAGGCAATGTCTGTGCAGGAATAAGGAGGTCTGTTATGTCAACGAGAGTGGTAAACCATATTACGGAGCTGATCGGAGATACTCCGGTTGTCCGGCTGAACCGTTTAACCGGACCGAATGCCGCGGAGCTGTACGTCAAGCTGGAGAGGTTCAATCCGAGCGGCAGCGTCAAGGATCGGGCGGCGTACAATCTGATTCATCAGGCCGAGAAGGACGGGCTGCTGAAGCCGGGCGGCACCCTTATCGAGCCGACTAGCGGCAATACGGGAATCGGGCTGGCGATGAACGCGGCGGCCAAGGGTTACCGGGCGATTATGGTCATGCCGGACAATATGACCAAGGAACGGATCAATCTGCTGAAAGCGTACGGGGCGGAAGTGGTGCTTACGCCCGCCGCCGAGCGGATGCCGGGAGCCATCGCGAAGGCGCTGGAGCTCGGACAAGAAATTGAAGGAAGCTTCATCCCGCAGCAGTTTGAGAACAAGGCCAATCCCGACATTCACCGTACGACAACGGCGGTCGAGATTCTGGAACAGATGGAGGGTAGGCTGGATGCGTTTGTGGCGACCTCGGGAACCGGCGGCACCATTACCGGCACGGGGGAGACGCTGCGGGCGCATCTGCCCGAGGTGCGCATTCTGGTGGTCGAGCCGAAGGGATCGCCGGTATTATCCGGCGGAGAACCGGGGCCGCACAAGCTGGTCGGCACAAGCCCGGGATTCGTGCCGGCCATCTTGAACACGAAAGTATACGACGAGATTGTGCAGGTCTCCGACGAGGACGCATTGAGCACAGTCCGGGCGATGGCCGCTAGGGAAGGCATCCTGATCGGCCCGTCCGGCGGCGCGGCGGTATGGACGGCGATGCGGGAGGCCGAGAGGCTGGGCAGCGGCAAGCGCGTGCTCTGCATCGCCCCGGATTCGGGGGAGCGTTATCTGAGCATGGGGATTTTTTGACACGGTGTGTGTTTGATGAGGGGTATGAAAATTATCTTCCGTCCCGAGAAGCTAACCGGCCTTTGGATGTACAATCGGCAGCCAAGACACGACAACTATGATGCGAAATGAGGCCTATATTATGAAAACGATGTCCCGCAAACTATGGATTATATCCACTCCGATGATTGGCGCACTGCTCCTGTTCGCCGCCACGGCGAGCGCCCATGTCACCATTGCACCGGCGCAATCGGCAGCTGGCGCATGGGAGACTTACACGCTGAAAGTGCCTTCGGAAAAAGATTCGCCGACCGTGGAACTTGATCTTCGCATCCCGGAGGGGGCGCAGTTTAAGCAGTACGAACCGGTGTATGGCTGGGACGTTACAGCGGATGGAAACAAGGTCACCTGGAAGGCTACCGGCGGCGGCATACAGCCGGGGCAGTTCCAGCGTTTTACCTTTACTGTCAAAAATCCCGTCTCCCCGGGCAACATCGCCTGGAATGCTTACCAGCATTATGGCGACGGCAGTCTCGTCCAGTGGTCCGGCGAGGAAGGGAGCGAAACTCCACATGCGGTGACCTCGATTACGGAGGCGAGCGGATCGGAAGGCGGACACGACCATTCCGGAATGAGCGCCGATCATTCTTCGATGAGCGATCATGCGGCGATGGGGGAAGCTCGGTCATCTGCATCCGTATCGCCGCTGGTTTATGCAGCCTTTGTCCTTTCGCTGCTTGCTCTTGCATTATCGCTGATCAGTCTGATCAGACGGCGGCGCGTATAGCTGTCCTGTTTCGGTTCTTTCTTGGCCTGCTCACTGATTGTTTCATCACACAACAAAACGGGGCTGTTCCTCTGTCATCTTTGATGACCTCGGGAACAGCCCCGTTTGTACTGGACAACTTCTTACAGTTCTTCCACTTCCCGCAGCCACAGCGAGGCGGAGGCGTCGCTTGGCATGCGCCAGTCTCCGCGCGGCGACAGGCTGACGGTGCCGACCTTCGGGCCGTCGGGCAGGCAGGAGCGCTTGAACTGCTGGGTGAAGAAGCGGCTGTAGAAGACGCGCATCCACTTGACCAGCTGCTCTCTTGGGAAGCGATCTCCGAAGGCATGCTGCGCGAGATACAGAATTTTGGCGGGCGGCGCGCCTGTTCTGAGCATGTAATACAGGTAAAAATCATGAACATCGTAGGGTCCGAGAATATCTTCCGTGAGCTGGGCGATCTCGCCATCCGGCGATGGTGGCAGCAACTCCGGACTGATGCCCGTATCAATAATATCATACAGATACTTGCTGGCGGTCTCGTCCGCTTCATGGTCGGCATACCACTGGACGACATATTTGATCAGCGTCTTCGGAATTCCGGAATTGACGCCGTACATGGACATATGGTCGCCGTTATAGGTACACCAGCCGAGCGCCAGCTCGGACAGGTCGCCGGTGCCGATCACGATGCCGCCATTCTTATTGGCGAGGTCCATCAGAATCTGCGTACGCTCTCTGGCCTGAACATTCTCGTAGGTCAAATCGTGAACATCCTTGTCATGCCCGATGTCCGCGAAGTGCTGCAGGCAGGCGGCCTTGATATCGACGACCATCATGGAAGCGCCCAGCGCCTTGATCAGGCCGACGGCATTGTCATACGTGCGGTTCGTCGTTCCGAATCCGGGCATGGTGACGGCGAGCACATCGCTGGCCGGACGGCCCAGCCGCTCCATGGCTCTTACCGCCACAAGGAGCGCCAGCGTGGAATCCAGTCCGCCGGAAATGCCGATAACGGCCTGCTTGATGCCGATATGACGTATCCGCTTCATCAGGCCGGAGGTCTGAATCGACAGGATTTCCTGGCACCGTTCGTCCCGCTTCAGCGGATTGCCCGGGACAAAGGGGCTGGCGGCCACTTCGCGGGCCAGCTCCCGGGAAGAATCATTCCTCAGGACGGGGTTCGCGAACGAAATTTCGCGGTAATCACCGCCGCCCCGGCCGCCCCGGAAGGTTCCCATCGCCATGCGGGAATATTGAAGTCTCGGAATGTCGATGTCGGCGATGGTGATCCGGCTTTCATGCGTGAACCGATCGGATTCCGCCAGGAGCACTCCGTTCTCGGCGATCAGGGAATGGCCGCCGAAGACGACATCTGTCGTCGATTCGCCGGTGTTGCAGCCGGCATAGACGTATCCGGCCA
>NZ_ASSC01000134.1 GCF_000520735.1 Paenibacillus forsythiae T98 | reverse complement strand
AGGCTCGCCAACGACCGTCGTTCTCGCTCCCCTTGGGCCTTAGATCGGAGCGTCGTTGGCAGCGATATCCCGGGCCGCCGGTGTGGGTGCCATTCGGACACCGGCCCTTTATTCTATAGTGATTCTTATACCATTAGAAAAGATTAAATACCACCCAAATGTTTTGCCTTAAGTTCCCATTCATCCGGAAGATTCCGATTTTTAATGTCGACACGGATAACCTGTTTACTTTCTTGAATGCATTTAGAAAATTCGTTTCCTGCTGTTTCAATTATTGTAGCAACTAGTGTTTCTGGATCGGTTGATGTGCCTTGAGATTGAAGGATCTCATTAGCTCTTGTTTTTGCCTGTTCTAAGCATTGGCCGATTAACTGACTAGGGTATTCAGTTGTACTGTATTGTATGGTAACTACAGCATAAATCTCTTTTCGGCGTTGTCTCACATAATGGCATGAATAAGGAACTTCTGCTGTTATCTGTGATCCAGTAATAGGATTTCTTCCAATCACTTTCGTTTCAGGACAATTTTCATACTTATACTCAGGCAGCATGTTAAATGTAATGATTGAATATTCCTCTGTGTACTGCGGGCCGCTCCATAAACCTCCACGGTAATGATTGGGGAATGTAGTTAACGGATAAAAGTTCCTGTGAGTATAAAAATATAAGTCATTATAGTAAAGTTTCACTTATTAATAAGCTCCCTTCAACTAAGAATTTGTTACAGTATATGTGCCTATTTTGACTCCGTACCAATAATTCACAGACGGCATTACAAATTACGGTATCCATTCCGTTGATGACCTTCTGACTGCAGCAATAATCGCGACAGCCGTTTTGACGGAATGCTGATCGGTGGGAGAGGACTAGCAGAGTGGTATGCCTGTCCTTTTTAACGGAGAGGCCGGAGCGACTATGGCCATCAATCTGAAAGAGGGTAAGTTCGGAGATTTCCCTTTTCGGGAGGAAAGCTTGGGAGTTGGCGAACGTTCAGATACTGCCGGAGCCGGTCCCGGCGAAGGGTCAATTCAGCCTCTGGAACTGGAAATGAGGGCAACCATGAACGGAGACTACCGGACTGTTAAATGCAGCACTTGGTCGCCGGGGCAGATCACCGAACACTTACGTCGAATTAGAGCGGATAAGCCACAGGTGCCGTCTCAGAAGTTCAACAGCATCACGCCGCCCCAGCAGGTACAAGGCAGCAGGCATTATTCCCGTCGCGGCGGTGAGTGGTAAATAACATGCAAAGACCCCCATAACCTGGCCGGGCGCGGGGGTCCAATCTCTTACCTTCATTCGAATTATACCACGAGTGAGGGGATTAACATGGGGAAAAGCGATAAATTAGCAATACAACTGGCTTTTGACATCCTCCCGATCGACGAAACAGAGACCCGTCGCAGGGTAGAGGAATATTTGGAAACGGTCCGCGTGTACCGGCAGATCGGCTTCGTGCGGCGCCAGGCGGCGCTCACGGCCAGTCCGGAGCCGCGGTATCATGGGTCTACTAATGCGATCAGCCGGCAGACGGAGAATATAGCGATATGGAACACCGATAGAGCGGCGGCGCTCGAGCAGCAGTCCAAGTTGCTGGATTTGGCAATGGGGAGGCTGAAGAAAGCTGAAAAGGAGATCATTCAACGGCGGTACCTGGATTATGAGGATGAGTATGATTCGATTCTGTGTGGAGAACTCGGGATGAGTGAACGTAAGTATCGGCGGGTGAAGTCGAGGGCGATATATGTGCTGGCGTGTGCGTTAGGACTAGAAATATTAATTGAGGATCAGCTATGCTGACCTCTTTTTTGTGAAAAAATAGGTTGTACCTAGAGGTTAGTTTTTTTATAGTGGTCGAAGTGATAAATATTCCAAAGGGAGCTAAACAGATGAAGGGGTTTGAAGCTTTTTATAAAAGCAACGAGGGACTTAAAGAAATATGGGAACGTTCAATTTTTGTATTTGATGCAAATGTATTACTTAATTTATATAGATATACTGAAGAAACCGCAAATGATTTGTTGAATATTTTGAAAAATATGGATGATCAGATATGGTTACCTCACCAAGCAGCGATGGAGTATCACTTTAATAGGGAAACTGTTATTCTTTCTCAAATTGAGTCTTATAATGAAATCAAAAGTGTATTTAGCAAACATGCAGGGACATTTAAAAATGAACTGAACGCTAAACTAAGTACTTATAAAAAGAAACATCCAAAAGTGAATGTTGAAGAATTATTAGAAATGATTAATAAAACTTTAAATGAAATCAATGAAATAATTGAGGAAAAGCAAGAAGTGCATCCAAAGGATCTTCTAAGGGAAGATCCTTATCTTAAAGATATAACTGCAGTATTTGGTAGTAACGTGGGTGAATGTCTTTATGATCAGTTAAAATTAAACTCTATACATAAAGAAGGTGAAAGTCGTTATTCCCATCAGATCCCACCTGGTTACAAAGATCTTGAGGGTAAAAAGGGTCAGGTTAGGTATTGGGATGGATTATTGTATAAAGGTGAATTTGGTGATCTTATAGTATGGAACCAAATTATTGATAAAGCAAATCAAGAAAAAAAATCAATAATTTTTGTTACTGATGATGAGAAGGAAGACTGGTGGAACATTGTTAAAGGTAAGACGCTTGGGCCTAGGATCGAACTAATTAATGAATTTAATAATAAAACAAATCAAGATTTCTATATGTATAAAACATATAGGTTTATGGAAATAGCAAAGGAACTTAAAGATAACATTGTAAGCTCAGAATCAATTAAAGAAGCGAAAGACTTGAAATATAGCGGATCTGGGAGATTCCTTGAACTTGCCGAAGAGCATTTGAAAAAACGATATCCTGATTACTCTCAAAACAATATGAATATATTCAAAATACTTAATGAAACGTATGATTCTAAGATTCGAAATACTCTCTATATAGTCGAAGCGATTGCCCTAGCAGAAATGGATGAAAACGACATAAGAGTATCCGTGTGGGGATCTGATATCGGAGAGCACTTGATTGATATATATACGATATATAGTCATGTGGAAATTGGAGAAATATATGATTTCAATATGTTTCTAGATAAGTTTCTGAGTATTGATGAAATAGTTAAATTATTAAATGCTAATAACAATCTCTTCAAAGTTAAAAAAGTTAAATCCTCAAATGTGTGACCGGATTTTGACCGAGTTTTGGCCGCACAATGGCCGTTCATTAGGGTTTCAGCATGTTATATTTGTATTGTGGAAATCAGGCGAGAGTGACACGCACGGCCGCAGCAGCGGCGCTTAACCGGGGCGTACCTCCTCTTGCCTTTTATATTGTTGAAAGAGTGAGCAATCCAGAGAGTAATTGAGATTTCGGGGAGTATATCGCCTGTGATCTTGTTTGGTGACTTTGACTCCAATTTCAACCGCTCTGTAAAATGGTCTTGTTCTTCCTCTCTTGTTACAAAGTGCAGATGCTTTTATAGCAAAGAGCGTAGCGCATTTGCTGCGGGCGCAAAGCGAACGCCTTCTTTTTATCATTACAGGAATTTTATTCCTCTTGTCGAATATTAGCGGCAGGAGGTGTTTTATGGATTTACATTTGGAGGAGAGTTTGGGCCAGCCATTGAGAGAGATGGCCGTGTTGGTTGCTCAATCATTGGGGATTTATCTTGTCCTACCAATGTTGGTGGCTGTCATTATTCTTAGAGTTTTGCGTGTAAGAGGCCAGGCGTTTAGATTTTTTCTGGCATTATCGGCAATTGTCGGTATCTTTTTGTTTTTACAATTCGGAGTCGATCAGTTCGGATTGAAAATTCAGCAAAGCATTTCTCAATAGTACATACGTACATACCATTTAAGTCGCTCATTTCGAGCGGCTTTTTTCTATTGGGGGAATCATTATGAAGAGAAAGCAGCAGAGGTTTAAAGACCCGCCACGGCAGCCGTCAAAGTGTAAGGACTGTATATGGGGTCGCTGGGAAGGATCGGCACAGTTTTGTGGCAGGCCCGTTTGCCAGAAGGGAAAAACTTCCTGACGTCGAAGTATGGTGTCGAAGGAGGTGATTGAAATGTTGGAAGAACTTATAGCTGAAGGGTTAGCAATAACACCTAAAGTAGAGGGACTTGTAGGAAATTCTACCGTTCCTCTTGAAGTTGAAGCATGGGCATCCCAAGCAGTGACGTATCTGGAAAAAGAATTTAAGGGGCACACCGTAACTTCAGAGGCACAGGTCGCCTACAAAAGTCTGAGAGTCAACACAGGGGCAAAACATCGACAGATTCTAGGAGCCTTGATGGGAGTAAAGCCAATTCACGACAAGCAGAATAGCTTTGCTAAAAAGATTGCAGATCTCAATAAATAAATTATGTTTTGAAGAGCACCTTCGGGTGCTTTTTTCATGCCTAAGAATAGCCTTCTGTCAGCCGTTCTCAGGCTTATTGTGTGGGAACGTCCGTTTGCAGGGATAGAGCCGGGGAAAGGCAATGCGGGCCGATTCCGCCGGCCTGCCGCTGTATTTTTGCCAGCCCCAAGATGAAAAACCAACTTAACTCAAAGGAGGCTTATTTCTTGCGGTTAATATACTTGCAAGTGGCATGGTTTGGTGGGATTACAAATTCTTGCTTGATCTAATCCTTTCATCGTCAGATACTGGATAAGGTATTTGAATTTGATGCGGGAGATGAAATGATGGTCAAGGAGCAAACAAAAGAGACATGGTCCCTCAGCAAGATTATTTGGTTTGTAGTTATTTTATGGGTGCTGTTAGGAACTGTTGCATATTTTTTAAGTGATAATTGGGTAAATAGAGGAACATTCGGCGATATGTTCGGATCAATAAATGCGCTTGTATCCGCTCTTGCTTTTGCGGGTTTGCTTTATACAATACATTTGCAAAGAGAAGACCTGAGCATACAAAGAAAATCATTTGATAATCAACTTAAAGAATTGCAACATCAAGTTGAAAATACAAAAAAACAACTTGAAATAACAAAATATCAATCATATCAAGAAACCCTAAAGTATTTATTCGAAGTGAAAGCCAAAGCAATCGAGAACATTAAATATTACAAGTGGGATGAAGAAATTCGTCAACTTAAAGTTGAACGGTCTGGCAATGATTTTTTAGATTTATTTAATAGACTTGAAGAATCAGAGATAGGCAAATTTGACAGAGAAAAATATAATTTGCCTAGATATTTTCAAATTTATAAGAATATACTTCAATTCATTATTGAAGCAGATGTGAGCCATGAACAAAGAAAAAATCTTCAGGATATATTGAATATTGAAATTTCGGATTCTGAAGTGTGTTTACTATATGTTCTCAATTCGAACGATCAACATATGATGATGTTAATGGCAAGTAACGGGTTACATGATCGTTATAAAACAATTTTGGAAACAAGTAAGTAAAAGTACCCGGCACCTTCGGGTGCTTTTTCTTTTGGAAAGGAGCATTCACGTGGATATACGAACGATACCGATCAAGCAGATTAACGCCGCCGCCTACAACCCGCGCATCGATCTTCAGCCAGGCGATCTGGAGTATGAGAAGCTCCGCCGTAGCCTGGACGAATTCGGGTACGTTGACCCCATCGTCTGGAACGAGCAAACCGGCAACATGGTCGGTGGCCACCAGCGGTATAAGGTACTGGTGAACGAGCAGGGGCAGACGGAGTTGGCCGTATCCGTCGTCAATCTGGACCCGGAACGGGAGCGGCTGCTTAATCTGGCGCTGAACAAAGTTGCTGGCCGCTGGGACGACGAAGCACTGGCGCGGCTACTGGGTGAGCTGCAGCAAGGCAGTCTGGACATATCGTTGTCCGGCTTTGATGCGGATGAGATTGATGAGCTGATTTCCGAGTTCACGGAGCCGCCGGCGGATCAGCTTGGCGACTTCCAAAACCGGGAACTGGATGTGGCAGACTTCGACGAGTCCCGTTTTGACTGCAAATGCCCGCGTTGCGGCTTCGTCTTTGATCAGCCGGGAGCGGATGCGTCATGAAACGGCCCGCTTGGGATTGGCGTCTAACCGATTTGGCGGACGTACCGCAGCATGGCCGGACGGTGTTCTCCTGCTTCTCCTGCGGCGGCGGCTCCACGATGGGGTACAAGCTGGCCGGATACACGGTGCTCGGTAATGTGGAAATCGATCCGCAGATGATGCGTATTTACCAGCGCAATCATAATCCGCGCTTCCCGTTCCTGATGCCGATCCAGGACT
>NZ_ASSC01000133.1 GCF_000520735.1 Paenibacillus forsythiae T98 | reverse complement strand
CGTCTGGGATTGTGCCAAGCATTACCGGCTCGCCCCCCGCTTCTCTGACCAGCGCTTGCAGCATCGGGGAGTTGCTGTTGCGAATTCTGCCGGGCTGAAGCGGCTCCTTCACATCCAGCAGCTCAGTGCCTGTGGCGAATACGCCAACCTTGGGCCTGCGCAGAACCGGCACTTCCGCTATGCCGAACGCCGCCAGCACGGCGATATCTCCCGCCGCAAGCTTGCGTCCGGCCGCCAGCACAGTCTCGCCCTGGCTCACCTCCAGGCCGACGGGTGTCACGTTGGCGCCGCTTGCAATCGGCTTGCGGATGCCAACACAGGGAACGCCGTCAACCTCGCGGGTCTCCGTCATCTCCAGCATGACGACGGCGTCGGCGCCCTCCGGCACCTGCGCCCCGGTCATAATCCGCGCCGCCGTGCCGGGGATAATCGCCCCTGCAGACACCGAGCCGCAGGGAATGTTGTCGACCACCCGCAGCCACACTTCTCCGCCGCCAGGACATTTCTCCGTATCCGCCGCGACGATCGCATAGCCGTCCATGCCCGAACGGGGGAATGCGGGGAATGGATGCGGCGCCGCTATATTTTCCGCTAAATAACGCCCCTGAGCCTCTTCAAGCGGCACCGTCTCACGCTCAAGCCTCCTGATGTGTGCCAAAATTCTGTTCTGAGCTTCCTGCACCTGCAGGACCTTACGCATAAACTTATCGCTTTTTGCTTCCCGGTCAGCCATTAAGAGCCCCTCCCGTTTCTGTTCTTTATCTGAGCATAGATTTCTCGCACTTATTGTATCACACCGATTATGCTGTTCCGAAATAGGATGTCCCAAGCCCGGCTGACACGCATGGGGCATAACAATAGAAAAAGCAGGAATGCGCCAAGGCATGCCTGCTTCGATTGTACAGCTTTACAGTTATACAGCTTTCAAATGTTGACTGAGGGCGCTTATGCGCCGCGGATGACTCTCACATCGCCCGGAATGATTTTCTCTCCTTCATACAGCATAAAGCGCCCGTTCTGCCACTCGATCCGGAGCAGCTGCCCTTCATCCGACTGATACTGCCACACATGCTGGTCGCCCGCGTTCATAAAAGGCGTCTGTCCGGCAGCGGATACGTGGCCTTCATACTCTTCCTCCAGATAGTATACAATGTCATCCAACTCC
Source organism: Paenibacillus forsythiae T98 (assembly GCF_000520735.1). Classification (GTDB taxonomy): domain Bacteria; phylum Bacillota; class Bacilli; order Paenibacillales; family Paenibacillaceae; genus Paenibacillus_AQ; species Paenibacillus_AQ forsythiae. The sequence goes on along the minus strand of NZ_ASSC01000133.1, from coordinate 9,260 downwards.
ATCGTCGCGGGAACCTCCGTCAAACTATCCAGACGGCCGTCGATCGCCTTGTACAGCGCATAGCGCAGCTCTTCCCTCTGCTCAATATGCAAATAGGCGATTGCCGTGCCATCCCGAAGCGTCAACAGCGCTGCATTCCGGCCGAAATTGCTTACCCGCCCCGTTACCTCGTAAGTAACAAGCGAGACTTCGCAAATATCGCCGGGGGCCAGCTGCAGCATGCTCTTCTCCCGCACGGGCGGCTCATCCTTCGCGAACAAATTTCCAATACGCTTCCATATACTCATCAAGGCATCCTCCCTCTCATGATAAGTCTCTGCAAAACGAAAGGAGAAACGGCGCCGCCGTCTCTCCTCCGCCTCATACCCGGACCGCTAATCTTCGCGGGAGTACCCGTTATTGCTTATCATACTGCTTCATCAAGGCGGCCAGCTCGTCTTCCACTCCCTGGTCCTTGCCCAGCTGCTCGAACTCTTCATCCAGCGATTTGCCCCGGGCGCTCATCTCGTTGCTCGCTTCCGCCTGCGCTTCGGCCTGGAGCATCTTCTCCTCCATCCGTTTCAGTCCGGCAGTGGCAGAATCGGAGCTGAACCCGCTCATCGCTTTATTTATTTCCGTCTGCGCCTTGGCGGCGTTGTAACGGGCGACCAGCGTCTCACGCTTGCTCTTCATCTGGTTCAGCTGCTTGCGCATTTCCTCCAGCTTACCCCGAAGATTATCCGCAGACGCCTTGTTCTGGTCATAGCTGGTCTTGTATTCCGCCAGCTTGCCTTCGGCGGTCTTCTTCTCTTCGAGCGCCCGGCGGGCCAGGTCGACGTTGCCTGCCTGCGCGGCGGTATGCGCCTGCTGGTTGCGTTTGTTGACCAGCGCCTCCTGCTCCTCGTAGAGCTGCTTGAATTTCTTCTCGATCGCGATTTGGGCGGCTACCGCCTTCTCGGCATCCTCCAGATCCTCTGTCATATCACGGATATATTGGTCGGTCATCTTGATCGGATCTTCGGCTTTGTCAATGATTGCATTGATGTTGGACAGGGTCAGATCGCGCAATCTTTTAAAAATCGACATGGTTCATTCCTCCAAAAGATGGTTTTAAAATACTCATTGATATGTGGTACGCAGGAAAATCGGGCGCGTTTCATTTTTTTATATCTTGCCCGCCAAATATTGCTCCACCTTACGCTCTACAATCTCAACCACCTGCGCGATTTGTTCTTTGGACAGATCGTCGTAATGAATGCCCATGACAACCGTTACCGTTCTGCGCAGCGCTTCGGCCACTTTGAGGGCGACCGATTCGCTGATGGTATGCTCCTTGTGGCCGGGAACGGCCGAAGTCGTCACCAAGGCCCCATGCTCGCCGGGATAAGCGGTGCTGGCAGCGCCGATATGCCGGACTCCGCCCGTAATCAGCAGCAAAATATCTTGTCCCACCGCCGTTTCCGACAAGACGATATCGCCCGGATCAAAGCTTTGCGAAGACACGAGCATCCCTCCGTAAATATATTAACCGTTTTTAGACAATGCCTCTTATTTCATCCAGGGAAGCTATATTTTCTTCAATCATAAACTGGCGGAGGTCCCTCAGCAGGTCATGGCCTGCTCGCATATTCATAAAATTATAGGTTCCCACCTGCACGACGGCCGCTCCCGCCATAATGAATTCAATGATATCCGTCGCCGAGGAAATTCCGCCCATGCCGATGATCGGTATCTCCACTCTTTTGGCCACCTGATGCACCATACGCAGCGCAATCGGCTTGATGGCCGGACCGGACAGCCCCGCGTAAAGATTGTTGAATACGCTGCGCCGACGCCGCACATCAATCTTCATTCCGGAGATGGTATTAATGAGGGAGACGGCATCCGCCCCCTCTTCCTGGCACATGAGCGCCATATCGGCGATATCCTCCGCATTCGGCGAGAGCTTGACCGACAGAGGCAGCTTCGTCGCCCGGCGGACGGCCCGCACCAGCTCGCGCGCGTCACAGGTCCGGATGCCAAAGGCGATCCCGCCTTCCTTGACATTCGGACAGGAAATGTTCAGCTCGATCATGTCAACCGCTTTGCGGCCGCGCGCATCGGCGTCTTTCTGAATCAGCTCCGCTCCGGCGACGTAATCCTCAAAGGTATTCCCCCCGAGGTTCACGATCCGGACGGTGTCCAGCGTCTCCCAGTACGCGCATTCCTTGTCCAGAAAAGCGGCAACTCCCGGGTTCTCCAGCCCGACGCTGTTCAGCATCCCCGATGCCGTCTCATACACACGGGTTCCCTGGTTTCCCGCCTTGGGATGAAGCGTCAGTCCCTTGCCTGAAATGCCGCCGAGTTCGTTCACATCATAATATCTGGCATATTCCTTGCCGAAGCCGAAGGTTCCTGAAGCCATAACGACCGGGTTCTTGAACGTAACCCCGGCAATGCGGGTAGTCAAATCAAGCTCCGTATTGCCGGGTGAAGAATCGCCGATTCTAATCATGGAATATTACCTCCTCCGCCAAAAATACCGGCCCGTCCGCACAGGCCTTCCGCTGTCCGTCCTTGCAGGATACGCTGCAGACAAGGCACGCCCCAATTCCGCAGGCCATGCGGTTCTCCAGCGACAAATACACATTCACCGAGCTTCCCGAGGTAGCCGCGGCAATCCCTTTAAGCTGGGCCGCTTTAAGCATCGGATGCGGTCCGCATACGAATATATGGTCATACTCCGCAAAATCGACACTGTCCAGAATGAGCCCGCCGACATCGACTGACAGCTTCGCGGCGTAAGGGCGGAACGCCTCCGTCCGAAAGGGCTCCCGGCTGAATCCGAGATATACGTCGCAGCCGGGAAGCTCGCGGGAGCAATACAGCAGCGGCGCAATGCCGATGCCTCCTCCGACCAGCGCAACCCGTCCCGTCACCGCAGGGAAGCCGCTGCCGAAAGGCCCCTCCAGTTGAATAGAGTCGCCCGGAGTGAGCTGGGCGAACAGCTCGGTCCCTTCCCCTACGACATGATACAGAAAGTCAATTTCTCCGTCTCCCACCTGATGTATGCTCAGCGGCCTGGACAGGACAGGATAAGCTCCCCATGCCCGCAGCATGTAGAATTGGCCCATCTCGCCGCCATAATCTCCGCTCACCCGGAGATGGTAAACATTATCCGCCAGCCGCTCGTTACTTATAACCGTCCCCACTATATCAAGCTCCTTAAAATTTTATCTTATTAAAGATGCCTGAGAAGCTTAACAAAATCTGTGATCTTCTTCACAATTATTAATGTTATTTTCGATAACTGGCAAGCATCCGTTGTTTAACAGTATACACGTATCGGAAGCTCCAAGAAATAATGAATTCGGCTGCCGGAATTTGCATGTTTTGCTCCCGGTTGTGGAATAACAAGCGTAGTAACGGCCGGATTTGAAAGGAGCGCAAGATGATGATTGAAGTCCGCTTTGCCAGAATGATCATTTTGGGCCTTATTTGCACGTTCATCTGTTGCCTCTCGGGCTGCTCGTCTGATCCGGATGCCTGTCGGACAGGATCGGCAAGAGGGGGTTCAGAAAGCGAACCCGGCGGAAGCCATATCGCCTGCCATGCCCCTTGGACGCTCGAAGCATCCTCGAAGCGCCCCGCTTTAAAGAATGAAAGGCACCTGACCCGGAGCGCAGAGCGGGAACCGGCCAGCAAGCCGGCGGCGGCGCCGCTGTCCCTTGGACAGCTGATCCGCAAATATCCGAATGCGATCAAGACGAACGGCCCCCGGCTCCAGAGAATCGCGCTGACGTTTGACGACGTCCCGGACCCCAGGTTCACGCCGCAGATTCTGGATGTGCTTCGGAAGTACCGGGTGAAAGCGACCTTTTTTATAGTAGGAAACCGGGCGGCCAAGCATCCCGCGCTTGTCAAGCGAATTGTGAGGGAAGGGCACAGCATCGGCAACCATTCGTACAGCCATCCCCAATTCCCGAAGCTCGGCATGCGGCAATTCCGTTCCCAAATCATCCGCACGGAAAGAATAATAGGCCGCATAACCGGATTCAGGCCAAGGCTCATCCGCCCTCCTTACGGCGAAATCACCGAGCAGCAGCTCAAATGGGCGGAAGCCCGAGGCTACAAGCTGGTCAACTGGAATGTCGATTCTCTGGATTGGAAGGGCTTGTCCCGCGCGCAGGTCAAACGCAATATTTTGTCCCATGCCGGCAAAGGGTCGATCATCCTTCAGCATGGCGGAGGCGGCACGGGCAGCAATCTGAGGGGCACCATAGAGGCGTTGCCGGATGTCATAGAAACGCTGCGGCGCAAAGGCTACACCTTTGTTACCGTGCCGGACATGCTGAATGTGCCGGAGCGGAAATAGAAAGCTACCGCCGCCCACCAGGCAAAAAAAGAAACGAAGCGGACCTCCCGGCCTGCCTTCGTTTCTTATCATGATGCTATTTAATCAGGTACAGCTGCACATTCTGGTAACCAAATTCGGAAACGAAGCTTCGGCTTCCGGGGATGAATATGTCGATGCGGTTGCCCTGGATGGCGCTGCCTTTATCCGAGGCGGTTGCCACAAAAGCCTGCTTCGGCAGGCCGGGATGGGAATATCCGGTCACCAGCACCTTCGTTCCGAGCGGAATGATATCCGGATCAACGGCGATCGTCCCTAGCTTCAGCGGATTGCCAAAGTAATCAACGGCCCCCCATGGACCATTCTCGCTTGCAGCCGAGGAATACGCCGATGCTTTAACCTGCAGCGTTTTGTCATAATTGTAGGTCTTGCCCCAGGCCTCCACCGTCTTCAAATCGCTCTCTGCGGCCAGCGCTACCGCCCGTGCCGTGCTCATCGCCCGGGGTCCGGCGGAAGCCTGGACTGTGCCCGAAGCCTGACCGGGAATAACGAGTCTCAGTCCGGGATACAGATTAAGCGGGTCAATTGTCGGATTCGCTTTCATTAATGCCGCTATATCCACTCCGTACTTTTTGGCTACTGCATAAAAGGTGGTCTGTTTCCCTGCAACGTGAATCCTGTCCGCATACGCCGGCGAAGCCATCAGCAGCACTCCAAGGCACAAAGCGGCGGCGGATTTTATCCATGAGATTCCAAGCTTCATAACTTCCTCCTCTATTTCCCTTCCGAAAAAAATCCTCTATGTATTTCTTCCATCCAGTTTTTTCATCATTACAAAAGCCCCGGCAATTTTTAATATATCACAATTTTGTAACTATATCATTTGTAATTGTTACCACTTTGAAATATTTTATGGATCGCAGCGGACACAGCTTAAATATTTTACACTGCGTTAACAATCAAAGCTGTCACAAAAGGTAAAATAAAGGGGAATCGGCGAGGGTATCCGTCAAAAACGGAGATTAATACATTGTCTTCACGGTATGTTAAAATAAGATGATATCGCCAGAATCGACCCATTTGGTTATGAATTTGGAGGAGTCATGAGCGAAGAAGCGAAAAAAAACATTCACAGCAGTCCGTCGGCCGCCTATCTGAACCGGGATCTGAGCTGGATTGAGTTCAACCGCCGCGTGCTGGAGGAAGCCCAGGATCCGAATAATCCTTTGATGGAACGGGCCAAATTCCTCGGCATCGTCTCCAGCAACCTGGATGAATTCATCAGCGTCCGGGTAGCGGGCATTCAGGATCAAATCCGAGCGGGCTATACGAAAAAAGACTTTACCGGCTATACTCCTTCCGGCCTCCACAAACGCCTGTACAAGCGCGTCGGCAAAATTGTCGCCGATCAGTACCGGACCTTCCGGGACATTTCCCGGAGTCTGAACAAGGAAGGCATCATTCTTGTCGATTATGAGGATTTGACCCACGCCCAGGAAGCCGCAGTAGAGCAATATTACCGGGATATCATTTTCCCTGTATTAACGCCGATGGCCGTGGATCAGAGCCGGCCTTTCCCGCTTGTCCACAGTCTGTTTATTTATCTGGCCGTCGTTCTGACGAAAAAAAATAAAGAGCATGACGAATTCTTCTTCGCCATTTTGCAAATTCCGTCCAATCTGCCGCGCTGCATTCCTCTCCCGCACCGGGCCAACAGCAAGCGGAGGCAGTTCGTGTATATCGAGGATGTTATCCGCGCTCATATCGGGACGCTGTTCAGCGGCTATCATCCGGTCGCCGTCAATGAGTTCCGCCTTACGCGAAATTCCGATCTCAGCATTGACGAAGAAGGCGCCGAGGATTTGCTGGAGGAGATTGAGAAGGAACTCCGCAAACGCCGGCGCGGCGTACCGGTCAGACTGGAGGTCCAAAAGGGCATCCATCCGTACGCGCTGGAGCAGCTTCAGGCCGAATTCGAAGCCGAGCATTTCGTGTATGAGATTGACGGTCCACTCGATCTTGGATTTCTGCGGCAATTCGCCGGAGGCTTCAAGGGACACAGTTATCTGAACTATCCGCCGGTTGAGCCCGTCTACCCGGCCGAGTTCGAGGAAACCGAGGATTTCTTCGAGGTGCTGCGGGAGCGCGACGTTCTGGTGTATCATCCATATGAATCCTTTGAATCATTCATCGATTTCATTACCCAGGCGTCCGAGGACGAGCAGGTCATGGCGATCAAAATGACGCTGTACCGGGTCAGCGGCAATTCGCCGCTCATTACCGCGCTCGCGCGCGCGGCGGGATCGGGCAAGCAGGTAACCGTCGTGGTGGAGCTTAAAGCGAGGTTCGATGAAGAGCGGAATATTGCGTGGGCCCGGAAGCTGGAGCAGGCGGGCTGCCACGTGGTGTACGGATTGGTTGGCCTGAAGACCCATGCCAAAATCACCCTGATCGTCCGTCAGGAAGGCAATGAGCTGCGCCGCTATGTGCATATCGGGACGGGAAATTACAATGAAAATACCGCCAAGCTATATACGGATATCAGTCTCTTCACCTCGCATTACGAGGTGGGCCTGGACGCTTCCGAGCTGTTCAACCAGATCACTGGATATTCCGCCAACTGCGACTGGAACTCCTTCTTCGTCGCTCCCTACAGCATGAGCAATTCACTGAAGAAGCTGATCGAGCGGGAGAGCGAGCATGCGGCGAACGGGCGTCCGGCCCGGATCGTCGCGAAGATGAACTCCCTCTCCAACCAGCAGGTGATCGATGATTTATATGAGGCGGGCCAGTCCGGCGTTTCGATTGATCTGATTGTCCGCGGGGTCTGCTGCCTTCGCCCCGGCGTACCGGGCCTGAGCGAACGGATCACGGTCCGCAGCATCGTCGACCGCTTTCTGGAGCATTCCCGGATCTACTACTTCGAGAACGGCGGAGAGCCGGAGGTGTATTTGTCCAGCGCCGACTGGATGACGCGAAATCTGACACGCCGGGTAGAATTAATGTGCCCTGTCGGGGATAAAACCGCCCGTGAACAGGTGGTTCAGATTCTGGAGATGTCGCTGCGGGACAACCAGAAATCACGCTTCCTGCTCCCAAGCGGCAACTATGAGCGGCCAAACGACGAACTGGCCCCTTTCCGGAGCCAATTCGCTGCTATGCATGTTGAGAATTGGAAATATACTCAAGCTTTATCTTCAGATCCCATGCATTCCTGAACACCTTGAGGGCGTTGTCGATTTCCTCAAGCTTCAAGAGTGACCGCTGATTGCCCAGAATTTCGATATCAAGGCTTCCCCCGTTCAGGCGGGGGTTAATCTGTTGCTCAATTCCGGACTCGCCATTGTCAAGAGCCGCGCTTAGCTGAACAAGCGAACCGAGCTTGTGTATCCATTCCTCGTCGGAAGGCAGGAGAATGTCCTTGTGGTCCGTGGACAGCTTCTGCTTCCGGCTTTTTGTGCTGTACGAGGCGATCATGGCGCACAGCACGAGCTGGCGGTGGGTAAGTCCCCGGATCGGGGAGTTCATCAGCCAGTAGCGGGTATGCCGCTTGGACTGGTAATAGTTAATATTGGCGCCGACGCGGTAGAGCATGGCCGATACATAGATGAGTATTTCCTGCTCGTTTGAGGCGCTTCCGCCTTTGAGCGCCGCGTACAAGCTCTGCGCGATTTTGTGGACATCATATAAGAAATCGGCCGAAGCCTCCCCGTTCAAGCGCCGCAGCGTTCCGAGACTGTACTCCAGCGCGCTTGCGCGTACCGGGTGCTCCGGCTCCAGCAGATCGTGCAGCATTCCCTCGCGAAGCCCTTCTCCGCTTATGACCGCCTGGCCGGCGCCAATATACTGGTATACAGTGTGGAAAATAATAAGCCCCGAGACGATAATATCCGCCCGGCTCTTGGACAGGCCGTCAATATTCTTCCGCTTGTCGTATGACATCGCCGGGAGGGTCTCCATGAACCTCTTGATCGTCTCGGTGGATATCGTATATCCATGCGAATTGGGAAGGGAATAATTCCGCCCTTTCTGATCCATCTTGCCAAGCGTCCGCAGCGTTCCCCCAAGGCCGTATAAAGGAAGCCCTTTGCCTGCCCGGAGCCAATCGCAATCGGCAAGATGCTCACGGACGAAAGCCTCCAGCCTGCGCACCTGCTCCCCGCTCCAATTGCCTCCCTGTCCAAACATCACATTGGTATTGACCGCTCCGAACGGAAAGGAAATGCTGTGCCGGTAGCTCCGGTTTTGAAACAGCGTAATCTCCGTACTCCCGCCGCCGATATCGATGACAAAGCCGTCTTCGACATCGAATGCGTTGATGACGCCGAGAAAGCCGAAATAGGCTTCCTGCTGCCCGCTGATGATTTCGATCGGCATCTCCGCCGCATCGGAGAGAAACGAGGTGATCTCTTCGGAGTTGGCCGCATTCCGGATCGCCGCCGTTGCGCCTGTGCGGACCCGGGACACGCCGTATACCCGGCAGACCATCTTGAACTGCAGGAGGACCGGAACAATGGTTTCCAGCGCCTCGCGTTCCAGTCGGCCCTCCTTGGTGATCTTCTCGCTCAGGCGGGCCGAATATTTGGATTCCTTGATAATCCGGTACCCGCCCTCGGGCGTAGTTTCATAGATGACGAGTCTGATGGAGTTGGAGCCGATATCGATAATGCCGATTCGGCTAAAGTCATTGTTCATAGCATGTTCCCCTTTATTTATCACTGAGCATAATTATACATCTTCACGATACATATTTACATTTTAAACGTTTAACGTTTTTCTAAACGAATCCAATGTAACAAAAATCATATACTCTGCCGATTACTGATATATAGAGAAACAGAAAAGCGGGGGCGTGCCAGGAATAACTCCGGATCGGTCCCAGCTTGCTTGCCTTAGTATTCAAAATTCCAGCTTTAATTTTAGCTCATGGGCGGCCGGCAATCGTAAC
>NZ_ASSC01000132.1 GCF_000520735.1 Paenibacillus forsythiae T98 | reverse complement strand
ACATGGGTTCGAATCCCATCCTCTCCGCCATATCCTAAGAATACATATCGCGCAAGGCTTTGCGACGATTATGACTGAAACGCACTTAACCGTTGAACGGCGGTCGAGTGCGTTTTTTTGTGTTCGTGACCGTTAGAGGAAAATCTAACGGGAGGTACTCAATATGAGTTCAACTAATGGAAAAGCACCGAATAAGCGCGGACAAAGAAAGAATCATTTGGACATTCCTCAGCGGTTATTAGACCGCCTTACTCCTTCGGTCTTAGAAACGCCCCGCTCCACACTTCAAGAAGCCGAGAAACCTCGCCCTGAGACGTTGACACTGGATAAGCTATTTAACCGCTACTACGCTGCACGGCAAGCCGCAGGAGCGGCAGAGCGCACCTTAGAGGACTATAGAAAGCACATGAACTGGTTTCGCCGTTTCTTGGCATCAGAGTACAACGGTCTTGATAACTTTGTACCTAATCGCGATGTAATTCGTTCTTGGATTTCTCATATGTTGACGGTTCAGAAGTTAAAGCCCTCCACGATTAACATCAGATTGCGAACAGTCAAAGCAATGTTCAATTGGGCAATGAGTGAGGGAGTCATTAAAGAGTCCCCATTTGAAAATGTAGAGTTGTTAAAAGTGCCGGAAGAAGATTTTCAGGTGATTTCAAAGGCACAGGAACGTAAGTTGTTCGATTGCTGCGAGCTAACCACCTTTACTGGACTTCGCGATGCGCTGTTAATGTCATTCCTTCTAGATACAGGAGTGCGTATTGGTGAGTGCATGAGGATATTTGCTGAGGAAATTGATTTACGGAATCGTTCCGCATCTGTTCGCGCGGAATCGGCTAAAACTAGGAAAGCGAGGACGGTTTACTTTGGGGCGAGAACACAAGAATTGTTGGTTATTTATCTTTCTTGGCATGAGATCAATGGACAAGCTCTAAATTTGTTCCTTAATGAGTTTGGTCAGCCGTTAGATAAGAATTGGGCAACGAGATGCATTAGTTTCATTGGTAAGAAAGCTAAAATCTCAGGCGTTCGTATTAGCCCCCACACTTTTCGGCATACATTTGCGACCCGTTATATAAAGGCAACAGGCGACCCATTTTCTTTACGTCGATTGCTTGGACATTCGTCTATGGAAATGGTCAACCGTTATGTTAATCAGGATGCAGACGATGTTCGTGAGCAATACGAGAAGTTCATGAATAGGAGAAATGAGCAATGGTAACAGCGTGGAAGAAATGGTTGTATATGGATGTCGGGGATGTCGCTCAAAGGCCATTGGAGATCGCTATGGCCCATTCTAAGCTTGCTCTGGAACACTCCAAGCCAGTACCTATGCTAACTCGCCGCGAAGCCATACGGAACGAAATAACGCTGTTGAGTGTGAAGAGGGATGCCTTGCTTAACATAACATCAGGGCAAGACAGGGGCATTTGAAAACCATCAGAAATCTTTGAGGGGAAAAGTGTTCTATAAGAGAAGGTTAGTTTGATTTTTTTATATACAATACGGTACAATGAAGCTTCAATTCATGCTAAGTTAAAGAGGTGTGTTGTTTATGCTCAAGTCAGAAGACATATCAATAATGGACCTTGTATCTCGGCCAAGAATAAACACTCAACCTAATGATGAAATCTTTCAACTGGTTGAAAAATGCAAAAGGTTGACAGATGTTTACCCTGGGGAACGTAAGTTTACTTTAGGGAGGTATTTAGAAGAGTTTTTTATATCACATGACGAATACGTAGATGTTTTAGACAAGTTTATTATCCAACAGCCCTTCAACTACCTCCGGCCATAAAAAAGCCGCGCACTTTGCGCGGCTCAAAATCATTTTAACTTAACCTCGGAGCGTTGATAACTTGATAATACGAACTTCTTCGTTTTATACGTATAATTGAAATAGATTACTAGAATTATATAAATTGGAGTGTAAAATATGGACAATAAGTAACCTCTATAATTAAGTTCAAGCCTCAATCGGCCTCTCATATATATAAGAATTTATATTAAGAATTTATACCATTTTTTAGCATTATCAACCCTTACTTGTTTCGTCTTCCATGTGTCTGCTGATCTTTCGAATGATCCATGGAACACCAACGCCAAATCACCTACGTTTTTGTCAGAGTGAATATACTCATCAGAAGTCATTTTATATGGGGAATTGTATCCTGTAGTTGGTATCCATTCGCGTTTATCAGGTTTTATTTCTTTTATTTCAATTAGCAAATACTCCAATTGTTTGTCCATGAGTTTTTTAGGATCATTTAGGGCCATATAGTCAGCTTGTTCGGCACTAATATTACCCATCCACTTAAGGAATTTATTCCTAGCAGGTGTCCATTGGACTAAACCATATCCAGCTCCCGTTCTATGACGGACCTGCCAGGCACCGGGATTAAAGCCGCTTTCTTGTTCTATATTCCCAAGCAATCCCGCAATGGCATTTTTAGTCCAACCTTTAGCAGTCATATAATTATAAATATATAGAACGTTCGCTTTCAATTGAGCATCAGTCAAACCACCAATGCCTGCAGTGGGTTTAGCATATACCGTTTTATCACCGCTTGGTGATGTATCATTACCAGTTCCCCCTGCATTGGGTATAACCACCTGAGTTCCAACTTGAAGATTCGTTGGGTTTAGATTTGGATTTGCTTTTTGAATCGCATCATCACTGACACCCCATTTTTTTCCTATCGTCCAGAAAGTTTCACCTTCTTGAACCGTATGGACCATGCTTTTAGGAGTATCATTAACAGGTCCCCCTGCATATTTCTGTAACAAAGCCCATGTGTCCTTTCCGACTATTCCATCCACCTCAAGATTATTTGCTTTTTGAAAATTCCTTACAGCTTCATCTGTTTTCGAGCCAAAATCTGAATCAACTGTCCCTGGTGTGAATCCTGCCTTTTGAAGTAATGTTTGAATCCTGGCAACATCTTGGCCCTTTGAACCTCTTTTTATTATTGGTCGGGTGATTACAGCAGTAGTCATGTCAACACTCCTTTGGAAAAAGAATGTACATCAATTGTGCTTTTCACACCTAAATAATTTCTGAAAAAACGGTCAAAGTTATGTGATCTAATTATTTACATTTAGTATCGAGAATCCCACTGGCCCGGGCTACTCTTAGTCCAATAATACTGAAAGTGTAAATAACATGTTCCGTTCCTCTAATTATGTATAATCTTCGGTATACTTGAGCACATTAATTTTGACGCTGTTAGTATCAGAACGTACCCCCAAGCATATGAAAAGAGCTATCCCTGCCTTATGAGGCCACTGAAAAAGTCTCTCTAACACCTAACCCGGACGAGCCGGAACCAATAGGATTTTTGTAAACCCATGTCGAATTATTCAAGACAGTTTAACGACATGGGGGAAATACGATGTTGCTCACCGAACGATATAAAGACAAAATTGCTGGCGTACTTGCTTTACGACCGGATTTGATTCATGGCAATATTCCAGTTCTTTGCTTTGATGGTGGGATGACTTCGTATTTATTTCAGAACAACATCAAGATCTTCGACTACCCCGATTGGTGTCAACAGCAAACGAAAAATCCTCAAAATCTGCATTTGAAAATTCCCCAAAAGGGGTAAGGCCGGAGCCCTAAGGGGGCGACGGTCACCCAGGTTATTCCAACGTGACCTTTGGCTCTTCGGCGGAATCTGGCCGGAAAAAGCCGGCTTTTTTCTTCTCCTTGATCCGGTAGCTCTCTCCCTTGATGTTGACGGTGCTGGAGTGGTGGAGCAGTCGATCCAGAATAGCGGTCGCCAGCACGGAATCACCGAAGATCTCTCCCCAAGCCCCATAGGACTTGTTGGAGGTCAGGATGATGGAGCCGCTCTGTGTGGTTCTGCTGGTTCCAGTCCACAGCCCAATGCCTCTGATACAGCACGAAGTGGGATAAGTACCCTGCCTTTTTCGGTAATGTGGGCTGTCCGTCTGCACAGACTTCCCCATCCCTGAAACGCTTGGTATAACTTTGCCTTCGAAAATACCAACCTGCTCGGTAGCTCCTTCATGACATATTTTACCGCTGTGGGTCACGAAGAAGAGGCGGGATCCGTGCCGCTCTGCTTCGCTCGCCGTGGAGCGTTTCTTGATATGAGCCGTGATGTATAGTTTCGCAATAGATTCACCCTGTTCACAGGTAGACATTGAGATTAAAATGTAAATTGAGGTGATGCCGGTACTGGCGCTGTGGTCTCGATAGCGAGTCAAAGACACCTGTATCGTCTCTTCGTAGAAAGGAGAGTGCCTTCGCACATGGCTAAACAGATCACTGTAGAGAACTATTTTCAGCCGGATCCATTGATAACCTACATTGTAACGTTACGATGAATCAATAATGGACTTCCGAAAACCGGACGCTGCAGATTATATTGAAACCGCAAACGGCATTACTCTCCCCTCAACATCTCCTGCTGAAGTCCATCAACTGATGGAGACAGCCAAAGCTCTCTACGCTTACTTTTATAGCCTCATTGAACCACGCACAGAAACCTTACTCGTCTTCGGTAAGGTTTCTTTTATCTATGACTTACCCTATGTTTCCAGAGAAGTTATATTCTCTTAGAGAGACTCAGAAAGCAAATTGTGGTTATGGAGAGAGTGTGTGTGGGCGTACATCCATGCTGGAACGGCTGAGGAAGCAGAGCGGTATAAATCTTGCAAAACATCACCCAAGTTTCAATCTTCATCTACAATCCGCTTCTTCAAATATTCTTCTTTCGTACCATCGCAAATTCCAAGATCAAGCTCCATGTGAAACAGAAAATCAGTAATAGCATTAAACTGTTCATCTGACAGTGTATTCTCCCTGGTTTGATACAAATTAAGTAATGTGACCAAACAAAAATCCTTCGGTATAAATACTCCCGCTTCGCTTTTTACAACTCCCAATTCAGCAAGTGTTTTGTCTGAGATCATTATTTATCCTCCGCAGTTTCTTCATAAATCTCCATTAGTTGAGTAACATCATTGATTCCGAAATAATTTGCTATCTTTTCTATTATCGGAATGTTGATTTCCGTACGTGCATTTCGGCACATGTCTGAAAGGGTAGCTTGTCTGACTTCAATAATTTGGGCTAATTTGCTCTGTGTTATCTTGTGTTCTTTTAGTATCTCATCAAGTTTTAAACGAAGCTTTAGCATACATAAATCACTCCAATGTTTTATGTTGACATTATACGATCTAGCGTATAATATAATTCATATACGTTAGATCGTATAACAATCATATCATTATCAACATGGGAACTCTACTCTTTTGTGTTGATTATGATTCTTGTAGTATGTCTATTCAGTTAAGAAACCTGAGAAAGAATAACCAATTCATTTAATAGGAGGACGTAAATTGATAAAGATGATTTCCGCAGAAGATAAAATTAAGGTTCAATCAATAAGAGAAGTGTTATCAGAATTAGGATTCAAAGGTAGTATGTTGCGCGATCTAAGAGACATTATCGTAGATGAAGAAATATTGTACGCATTCTATAACTTCATTCTAAAAAACGAAGATGAGGTAGAGGAAGGAATAACCAGTCTGCTGCTTGTGTACAAATTTAAGAAGCATATGCAGGACAAGCAGTCATTTGCTGATTACCATGAATTTATTGAAGCTTACAACTCGATACATGAGGTATTCGAGAAAAAGAAAGTGCTGGAACGATTGTTTTGTTCGGAATCAAATGATCTTACGAAAATAATACATTGGCTTAACGCTGATAAGATTTCACATAAAAAGCTGTATCAATTGGCTGTTGAGTATCGAAGCCAATACTCAGTCAGAGAGTCGCTTTTTCTCATTGAGACATTACACATGTAGGTGTAGGACTCTTTGGAGTATTACAAATGGGTGAGTCTATTCATTCAAACTATCGTATGTGCTTAAAACATCCTTGGCAAGCCTAAGAATCATTTGTACCTCAGCAGTCTTTCTTCCAGCTAATAATGAATTAAGTGCTTCGATTAAAAGCTTTTTATCAGCCCTTTCTTCGATAGCTTCTATTCCTTCAATTCGAAATACCTCAACAGGATTCACTTCCAAAGCGGTAATAACTTTTTCCAGTGTTTCCATCGATATATTACGACCACCGCGTTCGATATCTGATATGTATGTAGAATGAATTTCTGCTTTTTCGGCAAGAAACTCCTGAGTAAAGTTTCGTTCTTTTCTTATTGCTCTGATACGCTCGCCTACTAACTTTATAAAATCGGATGACATTAACATCACACTCCTTTCATACAAGCGTATGGAAGGAAATACGACACATACAGGGGTTCATATTAGAAGTATTGTTGAATAGTTCGTATATATCAGATATTATAGGTCGTAATGTTATGTTTACAAAATTCTACAGGGGGAACGCTATGAGGAAACAAGTTATTATTTGGATGATCGCAATTTTCGTAGTACTTACAGGTTGCGGTAGCAGTGAGTCTCAATTTTTCAATCAAGATGGACAGACTAGGAGCGATCAAAATGAATCATCAAATGTTTTAGATGACTATATGTTTAAATATGTGGAGACAACAGAGGAATGCACTAAAGTCATACAAACAGATTTAAGCGTTACCAAATTGTGGGGACATAAAGCGAAGAACTATGGAATTTGTTTATTGCTAGCTGATAAGCCAAAAGATGCGCTAGGCGTTTTTGAAGATGAAAAGAAGAGAATAGATGAACCTGATAAAGTTCTTGATTTTTTGTACGACAGCGCATATTACATTGCTGATAGTGAGAGTACTTTTGAAAGGTCTGTTGAGTTAGCAAAACAGCGTACTATAGCAGACGATGACGAAGGCTTCATTGCTATATTGAGTGCAGTAGAGCAAAAAGTCTCTGATAAGGCATTTGAGACAGAAGAAGCCGATCAGATACGAAAAAACATTGAGTATCACGCAAAATATTTTGCTCCTGAAATCGGAATGTCTGCCGAAAAAGTCTTGGAATCTACTTGGGGAAAGCCAGTCGATATCAACAAGACAACGACAAAGTATGGTGTTCATGAGCAATGGGTATATTACGGCGGTAGATATTTATATTTAGAAGATGGAGTTGTTACATCGATTCAAGAATAATGAAAAGAATCTAGTACATAGGAAATAGCACTATAGCCAAAGACAAATCATTATTAGTGTCTTTGGCTAAATTCCAGTGATAATCTATGTCATCGCTCAACAGACCGCTATTATTTTGATTGTTGTTTATGATGATTTCTTGTCTGTCGAACTGCGTTCAAATCTCCAAACACCGATATGTTTTATTCTTCCATTAAGTGCGTTAGAGATTTTCTTCATATAAATGCCTAGTTCTCTCGATGCTTCGGTCTGCGACTTGAACTGGTATTGCTCACCAGAATCCAAGTGAATAGCGATTACTGCTTTGTTAGTTTTCTTCATTAGCCCAAGTGTGATTGCGTGAGTGATGTTCTCTTTCCGAGTCGCCCATTGCAGGTTTGCTAGTTTATTATTCAATTTATCAGCGTCCAAATGATTTACTTGTTCTTTGTTTTCTGGATTCGGGATGAATGCAATTGCTACTAACCTATGAATAGCCTTCCTCTTTTTCTGACCTTTCTTATACAGAGTGACCCTTTGATAACCATCTCTTTGAATTTGTGGTTTTAGCATCTTTTCTTTGCGTGTAGCACTATTGCTAAGACGCTTGACTCGTCCAAGATTGGAAACCTCATATAAACCCTCATAGCCTACTACTGGTAGCCATTCTTCACCTTGTAAATCTTCATTTTGCTTCAACTTGTTAATTGTCATAATAACCCATCTCCTGCTTGTCGAATTGATGAGAGAACGACAAATAACCCTTGCCATGATTGGCAAAGGGTTATTTATAGTCACTCTTAGAAAAGGGGGTATGCACCACTTTTCTCTCTCTCACTTCTATAAGAGTCGAAAACACCAATGGGTTCATATAATTTGGCAAACAGGGCTATTTTATGCGATGTGTGTGATTTTCGGCCTGTTCGCCATAGCTATATAGATAGAAACGCGCGTTATCGGATAGCTTACTCTCCGAAAGTTATAATTATTTTTCGGCGATACGAAGCAATAATCACAGCATATGGGATAATGCAGTTTGAAACCTTTGAAACCTTTGAAACCTTTGAAACC
>NZ_ASSC01000131.1 GCF_000520735.1 Paenibacillus forsythiae T98 | reverse complement strand
CGGGGGGGGGGAGCCGACGACGCACCCGCAGTTCTTCGAGATACTGGACATAGCCAAGAGCCGTCCGATCAAGCACATCATGGTGAATACGAACGGCGTCCGCATTGCCAAGGACCGGGAGTTCGCGCGGCGGCTTGCTTCGTACATGCCGGGCTTCGAAATCTATCTGCAATTCGACAGTCTGGAGGCGTCCGTGCTGAAGGAGCTGCGGGGCGCGGATCTCCGGCATATCCGGGAAGAAGCGATTCGCCATCTGAACGAGTTCAATATTTCGACGACGCTTGTTGTCACGCTCAAGAAGGGGCTGAATGACGGAGAGATCGGCTCGATCATCCAGTATGGATTGAAGCAACGGGCCGTACGCGGCGTGACGATTCAGCCGATCCAGGCGGCGGGAAGACTGGAGGGCTATGATCCGGCGACGGACCGCCTGACGGTGAGCGAGGTGCGCCGCAGCATTATCGACCAGTCGGGCGTGTTCGGGGAGGCGGATATTTTGCCGGTGCCCTGCCATCCCGACTCCCTTGCGATGGGCTATGCGCTGAAGCTGGGCGGGGAGGTGCTGCCGCTGACCGGACTGATCGATCCGGATATCTTGCTTGAAGGGGGCCGCAACACGATCGTCTTCGAGCAGGACCCGGAAATCCGGGGCAAAATGTTCGAGCTGCTCTCTACCGGTCACTCGCCCGCCTCCTCCGCTCTGTCGCTCAAGAGCCTGCTCTGCTGTCTGCCGCTTGCTGCCGTGCCGGAGCAGATCAGCTACGACAATGTGTTCCGGGTCATCGTGATGCAGTTTCTCGATGCGCATAATTTCGACGTGCGGTCGGTGAAGAAGTCGTGCGTGCACATCGCCCACCCCGACGGACGGATCATTCCTTTTGACACCTACAATTTGTTCTACCGGGACGGCAAGGAGCAGCTGCTGGAAAAGATAAGGGGCGAGATTGCGACCGCTTGGGACGGGGGAGTCCAATAGAGGGAGCCTGCCGCAGAGGGGAAGAGCGCTGAGGAAGCGGCTGGCTAGTTGGCGGCTTCCCTGACGCGGCGCGCTGGTGGACAAGAAAATGGTCATTGTCTGCGGCTGGCTAACTGACTGTTTCCCTGACTGCTTCGGTTCGGTCTGTGCCCGGTGCTGTGTCCGTTTTACGGCGGCTGGCATTTTCCTGCAGACCTGCAGGTTTGACCGGTGAATTTCGTTTAGGAAGAAGTAATGGATGCCAATGTGCAGCCTTTTGAGCCTATGTAGCGCCATTCGGGGAGAGGGGGGTGAAATGCCTGCACTTTTGTAGGAATTGGGTCTGGGATGAGAATTTCCATGGAAAAAAGATGTATGTACGCAGGAATCTCCGCAACGCATTGGCCTACCAACAAACCCGCAAACTCACCAACAAACCCACCAGCAAACCGATTAACAAGCCTGCCAACAAGCCCACCAACAAACCCACCAACAAACCAAACCGCTCTCACCAACGAAACACTGACTCACCGAACCACCGACTTACCGACCCACGACCCGTCAACCCACCAATCAACCGGGCGGCCCCCACCAACGAAACGCTGACTCATCGAACCACTGACCTGTCGAGCCACGACCCATCAACAAACCGTCACCCCACTCCCCTCACCTGCTAACTATCCCGCTACCGGGCGCCTTGACTTTAAGCATGCCCCCTTTCCGTTTCATCGGCATCCGTCCCCACCGAAGCCCGTGGCGATAATGGTGTATAATAATGGGAGACGCCTTGGTAGGCTATAGACCGGCGCAAGAGCACGGCGTATCAATGAAATAAGGAGGAGCGGCCGCATGTCCGATCCGTTAAGAGAGGAAATCAAACAAAAAATTGTGAACGGCGATTTTCATTGCGAAAAAGAGCTGACCCTGTCCATCATCAGCGGAAAATGGAAGGTTGTCATTTTGTGGCATCTTGGCGTGGAGGGTCCGCACCGGTTCAGCGATTTGCAGAAGCTTTTTCCGAAAATTTCGCATAAAATTCTGACCCAGCAGCTTCGCGAATTGATGGAGGACGGCATTGTCCACCGGGAGGTGTACCCTGATATCCCGCCGAAGGTGGAGTACTCGATGACCGAGCTTGGGATGACGCTTCTGCCGATTGTCGAGATGATGTACGAATGGGGAAAAATGCGGATCGGGCGCATCAGACAGGACTTGAAGCTGGCGGGCGAGATGGAATTCGCCGGGGACCGGTGCGAGGGAGCCTGCAAAAAAGCCTGAACAAGCCACGCGGCCCAGACCGGAAAAAGCTTGGGGTGGGTTACCTTTTGGTAACCTCTGTACAAAAAAGTGCATTCTTCACAAGGAATATCGTCGGCGCTACAATGGTTGTTGCGTGAAGATAACCTTGGGAGGGAAATACCGATGAGCAAAAAAGCACTGCTGATTATTCCGCCGGACCGTTTCAACGAGGACGAACTGTTTCATCCAAAGGCGGAGCTTGAGAACGCGGGCATCGGGGTAACGGTCGCCAGCACGAAGACAGGAGAAATCACCGGCGACAATCAGGGAAAGGTAAGCGCCGAAGTCGTTTACTCCGACGTTTCTGCCACGGACTATGATGTGGTGGCGGTCATCGGCGGCTCCGGCACGATCGATTACCTGTGGGGCGACGATAACCTGATTCAGTATTTGAAGCAGGCTTATGAGCACAAGATTCTCGTAGCGGGCATCTGCGCAGGTTCTGTCGCGGTTGCGAAGACGGGGCTGCTTGCCGGACGCCAGGCGACATGCTATCCGGTTGATGCCATGATCGATGAGCTGAAAGCCAACAGCGCGGACTATGTGGTGCAAAATGTGGTGGCGCATGACGACATCATCACCAGCAACGGGCCGGACGGCGCGCGGGATTTCGGCAAGAGCCTTGTAGCGGCGCTGGCCTGATTACAGGCCCGGGCCTTTCGGAATTCGTCCGCCGGACTGGACCGGCGGGCAGGGCA
>NZ_ASSC01000130.1 GCF_000520735.1 Paenibacillus forsythiae T98 | reverse complement strand
GGCAGCCGTCACAATCGACAGATCATTCAGCTCCACCCGGCTCCAGCAGCCTGTAAGCGGCAGCAACCCGGTGATTAACAGCAGAATCCCCAGCTTTCTCATCATCATCCTCCTTCCCTGAGCAGGGCTACCCGCCGCGCTTCGGGGGACGCGGCCGCAACATACCTTTCATGCGCCGGGGGTTGTTCTTGGCGCTCTCGGTCGAACGCCGGATCATCCCCCACCAAGGGACGCGCACAAGAACATCCTTCAGATCACTTGTATGCAGAGGAGCCAGCGGCGACAGATAGGGAACGCCGAACGAGCGCAGGCGCGCCAAATGAATCAGAATGAACAGAACGCCGAGCAGCACACCGTACAGCCCGAGTGTCCCGGCCAGAAGCATCATGGGAAACCGAAGCAGCCGGATTGTAATGGCCTGGGAGTAGCTTGGAATAATGAAGGAAGCAATCCCCGTGATGGAAACGATAATGACCATGGGCGCGGATACAATTCCGGCGCTTACGGAAGCCTCGCCAATAACGAGCGCCCCAACGATGCTGACCGCTTGCCCGACCGGACGCGGCAGACGCACCCCCGCTTCGCGCAGCGCCTCGAACGAGATTTCCATCAGCAGAGCCTCAACAATAGCCGGAAACGGAACCGCCTCCCGGGAAGCGGCAGCGCTGAGCAGCAGAGACGTGGGCAGCATCTCCTGATGGAATGTTAGCAGAGCGATGTAGAGCGACGGCAGCAGCAAGGCAATCACCAGAAACAGATAACGGAGCAGCCGGATGAGCGTCGAGATAAAATATCTTTGGTAATAATCCTCGCTGGCCTGCATCATTTCAAAGAAAGTGACCGGCACGATCAGCGCAAAAGGGGTATTGTCAATAAGTATCGCAACCTTGCCTTCCAACAGATTGGCCACGATCTTGTCAGGTCGCTCCGTATAGTTAACCTGGGGAAAGATCGAGAACGAGTTATCCTCAATCAATTCCTCCACATAGCCGCTCTCCAGAATGGCGTCGATATCAATCCGGCTCACTCTCTTCCTGACTTCCTCGACGATCGAATCGTCCGCAACCCCGCTCAGGTACGTAATTGCGACATCGGTCTTCGATAACCGCCCCAGCTGTATTCCTTCGATTTTTAATTGCGGGGTTCTCAATCTGCGGCGAATGAGGCTTATGTTGGTCAGCAGATTCTCTGTGAAGCCTTCCCTCGGACCACGGATGACAGCTTCCGTTGCCGGTTCCTCAACCGCCCGCTTCCCCCAGCCCTTCGCGCTGATGAATAGGGCCTTCTTCACGCCGTCAATGAGCAGCACCGTATCTCCGCTCAGCACATGGTCTACAGCCTCCTGGATCTGTTCCCCGGAGCTTACTTGCGCTGCGGTAATGACCTGATTCCGAAGCAGGCTCTCAAGACTGGCCGACGACAGGCTGGACTTCTGCAGCATGGCCTCACCGTACCTGAGCAGGGGGCGTATGATATCGGAATCCACGATGACGGTATTCACCATGCCGTCCAGGAAAATAATCGCCGCCTTTTGCGCATCGCCCATCTGAAATTCCCGGAATACGATATCCGACGAGGAGGCCAGAATCGTTCTGAGCAGCGCCAGATCCTGTTCAATTTCTCCGCTAACGGACTGGTGAATTGATGGTGTGCCATGCTCCATTTCGATTTCACCCTTTCTGTAAGAATCGTTCCCCGCAGGATCTGACAAATCCCGCTCCTTCCTTATCCCTCCCCGGCGCTCTCACGCTCTCTCCCGTCCAGGCCCCTGATCTTGGCAATAATCAGCATTAACAATGGGAACAGGAGAACGAAGGGGATGGAGAAGAACGGCCAGATGGCCTTGGCGAACACAGCATCCTCGACGATGCTTCCATAAGCGACGATAGAGAAAATATAGATCAGAATGCCTATGGGAATGACGACGGAACGGTAGTCGGACAGCCTGCACCACTGAGCCAACCCGACTGCGGTGCAATAATAGCAGACAGCGATCTTCATAAACCCTGACGATATCCATAGCAGCATGCCAAGGATGTCCATATCGGTCATAAATCCCAGCTTCTCGATATACTTGATAACCTCATGAGTCGGAAAGTTCAGCCTGGAAGCGACCTCCGGACCCAATACAAGAATAGATGTCAATACACTGATCGAGAGGAGCAGGCCGCCGAACACAACCGCAAGGATATAGACCCTCTTCACCTTCTGAATATTGCGGATATTGGGCAGCAGCATCGCAAATACAATAGTCTCGCCAAAAGGAAGCGAAGCTGTCGAAATCGTGCCCTTCACAACAGGCAGCACCCCTTCACCCATAAACGGAGACAGGTTATTCCATTTAAAGTCCGTAATCAGCATAAGGATAACAAGCAAGACGATCAGTTCGCGAAAAGGCAAAATAAGCTCATTGACTCGTCCGAGAGACTCGATCCCTCCCCGCACTGCATAAGCGATTACGGCGAGCAGCAGTCCGCTTACGACAATAGGCGGCGTGCGCGGCAGCGCGGTGATGGTCACATAATCGCGAAAGAGTCCGGTGACCAGCGACCCCAAATAAAAAGGGTACAGCACATACAACAGGCCGACGGTCTTCCCCAACCATTTTCCCAAAATAAGTTCGCTGTACTGGATAATGCTCTGCTTCGGAAACAAGAGCCCCAGGCTGGTAAAGATCAGAACGACACCCACGCCAATCAGGGCGGCGAGAATAATGACAAGCCAGCCATCCTGGTTGGCAAAAGAAGTGGCGATCGATGGAACGATTACGGCTACGCTTCCCATCAGGAACGTAAACATCAAGAATCCCGCCTGCCCAGCACTAATCTTCCCACGGTCAAGCATTACAGCGGTCCCTCCAATATCCAAGGCATACTTAGAATATTTTCCTAATAGCGGTCTAAATAACCGCCTTGCGAAATGTTTTATTTTTACCTCAACTGCAAATACTGGAGTTTATTATTTTTCACGGGAAAGGACATCACATGGCACAGGAAAAAATCAGCAGGTGGCAGCTCATTTCCATCATTATTTTGTTTGAAATCGGGACTACGGTACTCTTCGGGTTACGCATGCAGGCCAAGCAGGATGAGTGGCTGGCAATCCTGACCGCTATGCTCGGTGGACTCGGGCTAATGTGGGTCTATACCAAGCTATGTGAATATTATCCAGACCGGACACTTATCCAAATCATTCCCGAAATTGTTGGAAAATGGCTCGGATATCCGCTGTCGCTCATTTACATATTTATATTCGCCTATGAATCTTCGCGGGTGCTGCGAGACTTCGGGGAGCTCATCGTGCAGACGATCTTGACGGAAACGCCGATCCTGGTGATTATGTCAGGGCTCATGCTCGGCATTGTCTATTGCTTACGGGGCGGGGTTGAGGCACTCGCGCGATTGGGAGAAATCCTGTTTCCGGTCGCCTTTCTTGCTCTTGTCCTGGGGTGGATTCTTATCTTCACCTCTCAAATTCATCATTTCGAATATATAGAGCCCGTGTTCGCCCAAGGGATTAGACCGCTATGGAATGCGGTATTCCCCTTTCTTCTTGTCTTTCCCTTCGGTCAAACGCTGCTGTTCATGATGTTCACGATCAACTCGAATGACCGGAGCAGCATCAAGAAAGCGGGGATGATTGCGATTCTGGCATCGGGCATCATCCTGTCATTAAATATGCTTGGGCTTATTGCCGTATTTGGCACGGAGCTTCTGAAAGAAACCGAATTTCCGCTGTACACCGCCATAGGCATGGTTAGTCTGGGGGACTTTATTATGAATCTGGATGCGCTGGCGATCCTGATGATGGTGCTGGGGGGATTTTTTAAGCTGGGGGCCTTCCTGTACGGTACGGTGCTCGGAACTGCGCAGCTGTTCAAACTGGAATCTTATCATTCCCTCCTCATTCCGTGGAGCACGATTATTCTGGCCATGTCCCTTATCATTGCGTCTACCTATACGCAGCATATTGATATTGGCTGGAGAATCTCCATTCCCTATCTATTCTTCCCGTTCTATGTTGTGGTCCCCGTTCTGCTATTGATCATTGCGGCTGTTCGTAAAGCGGGGCGGGGGTAAGTGAATTATGGATGAGGTGCGGACATCCCCTGCTTTGTTTCGTTTTATAAAATTTGCACACACTGTCGCCGGCGCAGACGGAAAATGAATTGACCTCTAGTTAATTATTGTATATTATTGTAATAATATGGAGGACAACATGTGCGGGGTTACACCTTGACTCCTAATGACTAATGTATCTATCATGTGGAGGGATTAGCTTGGAAGATCAAGTTAGCTTCGAGGAAGTTTATGTATGATACCGTGCGTTCATTCGCGACTCTGGAACAGCAAAGCATGTACGAAAACATTTTAAAAGGAATGCTTTCCGATGAAAAAACATTAACAGCAACGTTAGTAATCGTAACATTTCTTAGTATCGTAGTCACTTTTTCCCCAACAACTACTTCGTCTGACACCGTAGTTACATTTAATCACGGGGTAAATGGTTAAAGAATGAACCTAAAGCGAGGAGCTGCCACTACAGTTTAGGATAGCGCTGGACATAATCTAAAAATCTCCGGGTCGCCGGCGATACTTGTTTGATGGAATGAACGGCGATACCAAGAGAGCGATACTGTCCCTTAAGCTCAATGGACCGAATATTGAATTGTTGGCCGCGGAGCACCAGTTCCGGGAGAATGCTAATGCCAAGTCCTTGCTCCACCATAGCCATGATCGCGTAATCATCCCCTGATGTATACTTAAATTTCGGCTTGATTGCTGCACTCTTAAGAATTCGGTTAACATCGTAATCCGAACCTTTGCTCGGCAAAATAAACAGCTCATTTCTAATCTGGGATAACGTAAGCGATGATTCGGAGCTCAGAGGATGATCTACTGGCAGCAAGGCCAGCAGCGGGTCTTTATGCAGCGGTATCACATCAAACGTATCCCAGGTCGGAAGCGACATAAAGCCGCAATCAATCTTCCCCTCCGCGATCCACTCCTCAATTTGCGGGTAGTCCCCTTCAAATAAGCGAATTTCGATATTGGGGTAATCTTGTTGGAAATTCTTGATGATTCCAGGCAGCCAATGCACAGAAACACTTGTAAAGGTCCCAATCTGAACCGTCCCCAATTCTAATCCATGGATAGAGGCAACCTCCTGCTCCAGATGTGCATGCCACTTCAATACTTCGCGCAGGGTCTTCAAGATTTCTTCTCCATTGCTCGTTAATTTCACTCCGGAGCGGCTTCGGGTGAGCAATAAGAATCCGAACTCTTCTTCGAGGCTGTTTATAATATGGCTGACTCCGGATTGAGTAAACCCCATTTCATCTGCGGCTTTCGTCAAACTCCCCAGCTCCACTACTTTCATGAATACTTTGTATTTATTGATGCTCAATGCCCATCCCCCTCATTTGCATTATATTTTCTTATGTTCAGTATAAGAAACATGCGTTTTACTTGTTTATTTTACATTAGTATACTGACTCTGTTCCATAATAAAGGAGGAAAACGGGATGAACTCGCTGAAAGCGGATCTGATCATGTTATTTGTCACCCTATGCTGGGGCTCTTCTTACCTGTTCATGAAAATGGGCCTGGACTCGGTTCAGGCGTTTAATTTAATCGCTCTCCGGTTTGGATTGGCGTTTATGCTTGCATCCATCATCTGTGCCCGGCGCCTGCGGCAGAACATGAGCTTGAAGCTCTTGCTGCATTCCTTCACTCTGGGCCTTCTTTTATTGGCCGTGTTCCTCTCGATTGCCTTGGGCTTGAAGACAACGACCACCTCCAACGCCGGATTTTTGGTAAGCTTGACCGTTGTATTCGTTCCTTTAATCAGCGCCGTCATCTTCAGGAATAAAGTCCGGAAAAGAACGGGCCTCAGCATCATCATAGCTATTACGGGAATTGCATTTCTGACCCTACAGCTTCCTCTTACGATGACAAGGGGCGACCTTTTATGTATTGCGGCGGCCTTCTTCTATGCCATTCATATTATTGTGGCAAGCTTCGCTTCACGAAGATTTGATACCCTCAGCTTAGGCATTCTGCAGCTCGGGTTTACCGGATTGTTTGGCTTGATCCTTTCCATCCTGTTCGAAACGCCAACACTGCCAAGAACATCTGCGGGATGGCTTGCCATTCTCATGCTGAGTATCTTTTGCAGCTTGGGGTTTGTATTACAAATTATGGCTCAAAAATACTCCTCGCCAGCACGCACAGGGTTAATTTTTTCACTGGAGCCTGTTTTTGCCGCACTGTTCGGCTTCTGGTTTGCCCAGGAAATCCTTGGCGTCAGAGGATATATAGGCGCGCTGCTCGTTCTTCTTAGTATTGTTCTGAGTCTTAGACAGAGCGAGCCGATTTTCCAAGTTTCAGAGGGCACCAAGGAACGAAATAAAGAACGGGTAATGAACGCCAGTACATCAGCCCCTGGCAGCATTCCTCCTGCCGCTCGATAAAATCATTCCGATCCAGAAACCAATGAAAATTAAAACAATCATCGACTTTGTTTCCAAAAAGGGGATCGTGGATATTCGTCAAATGATTGAGAACGATTGGAAAGCCGAAAGTTCCTTCTTTCATCATATGACCGGAATTGATCCCGAATTTTTTGACAAGTATATGACGAGAAGCCTGGATTTCGATCTCCAAAAGGTTACAAAGATGCCGGAGCGCATTTCGGGTGATGACATGACGCAGCACAAAGACGACGTTCATTCTTGAATCCAAATGAATTGTCGTCTTTTTCCCCGTTATCCCTGTTCACTTTGCAGTTCTTCTCTAAGAAAATCAACTAATCAACAATAAATAATTTAGCCCCTGTTACAGTAGATGACCTATGCGGTTCTGCATCATCTGCAACTTGATAGCTCATTCCAGGCTTTAACAGAAAAGTTCGTCCATCACTTAGTTCAGTGCTCAACTCCCCTTCAAGTACTAAAAGTACATGTCCTCGTTTACACCAATGATCGGCAAGATATCCAGGGGTGTACTCCACCATTCGTACTCGTATATTACCAATTTCAAGTGTCCTCCAAACTGCTTTACCCGTCTCCCCTGCGTGTTCACTAGGTTCAATGGAACTCCAATCAATTGCACAGAAAGGCACATCCACTATTTTCATATTATTTACCTCCTCTTCTATTCCCTAAGGACTCGAACTCAATAAAGACCTTAATTATATCATCTGATAACTACTTTTGAACACGTGCCATTTGAATTATAGGCTATAGATCAACTAAAACAGAGCTAAGTCAGGCTGCACGCAGTTTAAGCGCCGTCTGCGCTGACGG
>NZ_ASSC01000129.1 GCF_000520735.1 Paenibacillus forsythiae T98 | reverse complement strand
CCTGTCGCCATTATGGCCGAGCGATCTCTGGAGATGGTCGTGGGGATCTACGCGATCCTGAAAGCAGGCGGCGCCTACATGCCGATCGACCCGGATTACCCGGAGGAACGCATCCGCTACATGCTGGAGGATTCGGGGACTCGTCTGCTGGTAGTGCAGCGTCATTTGAGGGAGCGTACCGCATTTGCAGGCACGGTCGTCGATCTGAACGAGGCGCGCAGCTATCACGAAGACGGCTCGAATCTGGAACGGGCTTCCGGAGCCGATGACCTGGCGTATGTGATCTACACTTCCGGGTCGACCGGGAAGCCTAAAGGGGTCATGATCGAGCACCGGCCGGTCATCAACCGGCTTCTGTGGATGCAAAGCGCCTACCCGATCGGCAGCGGGGATACGATCCTGCAGAAGACCGCCATCACCTTCGACGTCTCGGTATGGGAGCTGTTCTGGTGGACGCTGGCCGGGGCTCGGATGTGCCTGCTGCCGCATGGCGGGGAGAAAAACCCCGAGCTTCTTATGACGGCGATCGAAAATTACGGCGTCACAACAATGCATTTCGTTCCCGCGATGCTGCATGCCTTCCTGGAGTTTATGGAAGGACAGCCGGAGAGCGTGTTGCAGCGTCGGCTACGTACGCTGCGTCAGGTGTTTGCCAGCGGTGAGGCGCTGCTGCCGGCTCATGTGACAAGGTTCCACCGTCTCATCGCGCCGGTCAGTGGAGCCCGGCTGATTAACTTGTATGGACCGACGGAAGCCACTGTCGATGTGTCGCATTTCCTCTGCCAAGCGGATCAGGAGCATGCAGCCGTACCGATTGGCAAGCCGATCTCGAATACGCATCTGTATATCCTGCCGCCGGGATCGGCGCATCAGCAGCCGATCGGGGTGCCGGGAGAGCTGTGCATCGCGGGC
>NZ_ASSC01000128.1 GCF_000520735.1 Paenibacillus forsythiae T98 | reverse complement strand
AAGTTATTTCGTTACCGGCTGTTTCGCGATCCGCTCCGGCACAATATCATTGGCAATCAGATCGCTGTGGCTTTCGCGCTTGACCACAAGATCGCTTTGTCCGTTCTGCACGAACACCACGGCCGGACGGGCGATACGGTTGTAGTTGCTGGCCATGGAATAGTTATAGGCGCCTGTGCAGGCTACGGCGAGCAGATCCCCGCTCTTCGTTTCCGGCAGCTCCACATCCCAGATCAGCATATCGCCGCTTTCGCAGCATTTGCCCGCGATGGATACCGTTTCCACGGCCGGGTCGTTTGCCCGGTTCGCCAGCAGCGCTTCGTATTTCGATTCGTAAAGCGCAGGACGCGGATTATCGCCCATTCCGCCGTCGACCGCCACGTACTTGCGTACGCCCGGGATCGTTTTGTTCGTGCCAACAGTATACAGGGTTGTTCCCGCGTCGCCGACGATGCTGCGGCCCGGCTCCACCCAGATTTCAGGCAGCTTCGCACCGATTCCGGCAAAAAATTTCTTCACCGCTCCCGTAATGGCGGCGACATATTCAGATACATGCAGCGGCGTGTCGCCTTCGGTGTAACGGATGCCGAAGCCTCCGCCAAGGTTGACCACGCTGAATTCCGTGTTCAATTCTTCCTTCACGCGGCGGGCAAAGTCGGCTACACGCTCAACCGCCATTTCAAAGCCTTCCGTCTCGAAAATCTGGGAGCCGATATGGGAATGCACGCCCAGCAGCGTCAGATTCTCCTTGGCGCTTGACTGCTGTACCGCTTCAAATGCGGTGCCGTTGCCGATATCGAAGCCGAACTTCGAATCGGTCTGCCCGGTGGCGGCGTAAGCGTGATGGGCATGCGCCTCGACCCCCGGCGTAACGCGCAGCAGAATATTGACGTTCACGCGCTTGCTGGCCGCGATGGCTTGCAGAAGATCCAGCTCGACGAAGTTGTCGACAACGAAGCAGCCGATTCCCGCGTCCAGCGCCATTTCGATTTCAAACGGCGTCTTGTTGTTGCCGTGGAAGTGAATCCGCTCCGGCGGAAATCCGGCCTGCAGAGCGGTGTACAGCTCGCCGTCGGAGACAACGTCAAGGGACAGCCCCTCTTCGTCCGCGAGACGGCACATCGCCATTACCGAGAACGCCTTGCTGGCATAGGCTACCTGAAAGCCCAGACCGCTGGCGGCAAAAGCGTCCATATATTCGCGGCAGCGGCGGCGGATCAGCTGTTCATCCATGATATAAAGCGGAGTGCCGTACTCGGCCTTGAGTTCCGTAACGTCGCATCCGCCGATTTCCAAATGACCGGCATCGTTAATCCGGCTCGTCCCGTGTAAAAACATATTCGCAATCCTCCGATTTCTGTGGAATATCCATCCCAGTCTTTTATGGTATTCAGTATAGCAGAGGAAGGGAACGCCATAGAATGGACAAATACGCAGTTGATTTGTATTATCCTACGATTTGTCCTTCTTCCCGGTATCCAGCGACATGCGCGTATTATCCCTCGTTTTATTGAAAGACGGCCTTGTTTTGGAAGAAAGCACCGGCACGCGGAACAGGATGGCCCCCATTGCCTTTGCATTAAACGGTATGAACGGCCACAAATAGGACGAGTTGTAGGACCGGTTGACCGTCAGCAGAACGATGAACAGGGTCGAGGCGACCACAAGTCCGATAACATGGAAGAAGCCTGTGGCCAGAAGCAGGAACAGCCGTACAAGCCGGTTGGCCAGACCAAGCTCATAGCTTGGCGTGGCGAACATGCCGATAGCGGCCACCGCCATATACAGGACGACCTCGTTGACGAACAGCCCCGTCTTAACGGCAATGTCACCGATCAGAATCGCGGCGATCAGGCCCATGGCTGAACCGAGGGGCGACGGCGTATGCACCGCAGCCATACGCAGCAGATCCACCCCGAACTCGATGATCAGAAACTGGGCGAGCAGCGGAATTTTGGCGTTCTTCTGCGGACCGATAAAATCGAGCAGCGGGGGCTTCAGCTCGGGATGGATGACCATCAGCATCCAGAGCGGCAGCAGGAAGATGGAAGCGAAGATTCCGGCGAACCGCACCCACCGCAAATAAGAGCCCATGAGCGGAGTCTGGCGGTTCTCTTCCGCATGCTGGCATAAATCGAAAAAGGTCGTCGGGATTACCATCACGCTGGGAGACGTATCGACGAACACGACCACCCTGCCTTCAAGCAGGTGGGAAGCGACAATGTCCGGCCGCTCTGAATAACGGACCATGGGATACGGATTCATGCTCTTCCCTATGATAGCTTCCTCCAGCTGCTTGTCGGCCAGCGGAATGCCATCGATGTCGATGCTTTTGATTTTGTCGATGACCGCCTTGACCTGCGTTTTATCCACAATATCGTCGATATAAGCGATGGACACATCCGTCTGCGTCCTCCGGCCTACCTTGTGCAACTCGAATTTCAGCCCCGGATCACGCAGCCTGCGGCGGACAAGCGCGATATTGCTCAGAAGGGTCTCCGTGAACCCATCGCGGGCGCCTCGCACCACACGCTCGATGGAGGGCTCCTCCGGTCCGCGAACCGGATACAACCGCGTATCCATGATGATGACGGAAGGTTCCCCCTCGATGAACAGAACGCTCATCCCGGCCATGGCCTGGTTTATCGCCTCGCTCATCCGGTCGTCCTTCACAACCTGGATATGGGGGATGTACTCATTCATGAAAGAGGCCATGGCATCGGAAGACATATCGCAAGGGGTCAAATACGTAAGCCGCTTCAGTATCTCATCCAGAATGACATCCTTGGCAAAGCCGCTGATCAGCAGCAGCCCCGTCTTTCTTCCTCCCAAGTGCATTTCCCGGAATACTACATCGAATGTCGTTCCAAGACCCATCACTTCGGTCAGCACTTCTTTCGTCTGATCGATCGTTTCGGGAATCCTGTCATCGCCATGCCAGTACAGAATGGATTCTTTCACGGAATTTGACAGTTCCCTATCCCTTTTCTCCTGCTTGGGATCTTCCGGCTGACCTGAAGCTGCTGCTTGATTTCGGCGGCCTTTTTTACCCTTATCCGCATCCTCCTGCTCCGCCGCGCCGCCGGTCTGCTTCGCCGCCCGATCTTCGTCCGGGGAAGAACCGGAACCTCCCCGATCCTGCTCCGAAGCAGGGCTCTCATCCCCCTCTTCACCAGGCAAAATACTCCGGATAAAGCCGGATACTTCGCCATCCGAACGTTCATCCGGCGCTCCAAGCTCCCGGGACGCTTCCATGTCGCCCGCTCCGGCGCTCGGCCCGGCGTCCGGCGATCCGCCGCTTTCCACGGCGCTGATTCCTTCGCCCGAACCCGGCGCCGCACTGCTTGCCACGTCGCCTAACCCTTCTGCGCCCGCCACCGCGCCACTGTCCGCAGCCGCCTGGTCATCGCTGGCGTCCGGCGCTCCGCCGCTTTCCACGGGGCTGATCCCTTCGCCCGAACCCGGCGCCGCACTGCTTGCCACGTCGCCTAACCCTTCTGCGCCTGCCACCGCGCCACTGTCCGCAGCCGCCTGCCCGGCACCCTCATCCCCCGCCGTGCCGCCGCTCCCCTCACTTGCCGCATCCGAAAGAGGCTTCTCCGGTTCTTCACTGTTCAAGTAATCGCCGCTGTGAATGTATCTGCTCATCTTAAACCCTCCGTTTACTGTCGGTACACAAACCAGTCAAATAAGGAACCCGCCACTTTGCCAAATACCATCGCCATCAGGAGTCCGAACAGATGTGAAGTCATATGAAGGCGCTTGGCCAAGATCGGCAGCACGTTCAGCACTTCGGTCAATGCGGCGGCAAGCATGCCGACAAAGATTCCGCCGAACAGGCCGACCATCGCCTCGGCCATTGGGCCAGCGGCAATTTTCCAGTTCCAGAAATCGCTCACCGTGCCGAGAAGCGACCCGCTGACCATGGCGCCCTCATACCAGTGCACCTTGTCGTAAGATTTCGTCAGCTGGGCCAACCTGGGAATCATGTCGAGCACGACGAACAGGGCGATCACCCCGCCGCCGACGGCAATGCCTCCCGCGATGCCAAGGATCAGCGTCAGGCCCACTTCGATCGGAGCCGTCATTTTGCGTTCACTCCCTTTCGCCCGTGCCGTCTTCGCTGCGCTTCATTTTCCGGTATTCCTCATGAATGACGTATTGGTCAATATTTCTCTGATACAGGAACATTTCCACCTCAAGCGGGGTCGGCTCCTCATTCCATTTTTTCTTAAACAGATGATTGAAAAAGATGACCATGCCGAATCCGATCCCGACGGAATACGCCAGCTGGAACAGGTAAGGATGCTCGTCCCGGCGGCCGGTCAGCATCTCCACGATCCGGATTTGCACCTCCATCATGCTGACGTCCGCATGGAAATTCATAATGGTCAGCGCCGCGCCGAAGAACAGCAGCAGCCAGACGAGGGCGAACATCGCAGTCGACGGCCTCCGCTCCCCCCTGGATTCGCTGATTTGGACAATCGTCTCATTTTCTCCAATCGGCTCGATATCGGCATCCGGGATCAGCTTCTTCACCAGGGGAATGACCTTCAGCATATCAATGAGGATCAGGTTGCCGTCGCTGTACTCCGGCTGGACCAGAAGCAGCGATTTCAGCGGCTCCTCCCACTTCGGCGGGGCAATCAGGCTGGCGACATCGCCAAGCCTCACCCCTCTGCCTTGCGGAAGCGTCACCCGGTGCTTCAATTGTATATAGATGGCGGAGCCAGAATGAGTCTTCATCCGCTGTCCTCCTAAATCAACAATCGTCAAGCCCGCTTGCGCGGGACCGCCCGTTTCGGGCGGACAATCTTTCTTAAGGCTCCGGACGGAACGCCAGTATGCCAGATTAACGGTAGTATGGATGGAAAGGCTTATTTTTACTCTAGGCATCGCTAACCATCAGACCAGGGACTCTATAAGTTTGAAATATTGGTGAAATTTAACTTCAGTATAGCGGAGAGCGCAACCTTTTCCCGGTCATAAGAGTCTATACTTAATATTGAAAAAGAAGGGGGATCAACCAAAAAAATGAAGTTCTCAAGCCAAGCTATTAGACGTACCCTCCTGGGCGCCGCGGTGCTGCTTGCCCTCAGTGTACAAGGCTTGCCTTCCGTAAAGGCCCAGTCCGAAATCAACGTGTACGATTCTGCGGTGGATGCCTCAAAAGGAATGGAGCTGTATTCTACCAGTTACACGGTCGACGGCAAGTTTGAAAATGCGGTGGTCTACAAGCAACAGGACGGTACTTATGCCAAGTGGCAGGAGCCGTTCCGGTCTTTCCACACAGAGGCGGACGGCTCTGTCATAGTCTATGGGTATGATCCGGAGGCTACCTACGTATACGACCCGGATCGTCAGGCGATCGTCCAAAAAAATGTCTATATGCTGTCTCCGGACGGCAAATGGGGATTTCTGTGGCGTTTCCGCTATAATTTTCAAGCGTTGTCAGCACCATATGGCGCGTATTATTCCAGACTTATCGACTATTATTTAAAAAACATGGAGACTGGAGAAGTCTCTTTGTACAAATCCTCCGAGAGAAGCTTTTCATTGTGGTGGTACGATCAACACACACTGCTGGAATCCGGTTATGACAACAAGGCCAAGCAGAATATGATTACGGCTTACAATCCGGACACAAACAAAAGAACAACGTTACTGGCCGGGAAGCTGTATAACTTTAACCCTTCCAACTTCAAGCTGCTGTATGCGGAGAATGAGCCGCTTCGGATAGAGCGGGTGTACGATCTGAAGACAGGTTCCTCCCATATTCTGAATGACGAAGCTGAGAGAGACGCCCTCTATCCGCCTGCGCCTGCCCGGACAAAACCGTCCCTTCCTGCCGGCATTAATCCCGCCGAACTGCCCGTCGTCCCGGTTCCCCTTATTGAAGAATATGAGTATACGGCGGAAATCAACGGCCTCAGCATCCCGCTAAGCACGGTATTTCAAGCGAACGGCAAACGCTGGATTCCTGTAGGTCCTCTCACCAAAGCGCTGGGCTGGAAGGCGGAGCTGTTGAAGCAGCCGGGATCGTCCAATAAAGCCCCGGGCTATCAATATACCATCTCGAAGGAAGCGGCAAAACTTACCCTGACCCCTTCAAACAGCTTCAGCACCGGCAACAGGTTGTTTATGACGGATGACCAACTGAAGTCACTTGGCTATGGCCCCATCAAGCTGGTTCCCCATACCAACTGACTTTTCAGGCAGCAGCAAAAAAACGTCCAGACCGAGGAGACATTTCGGCTTTGGACGTTTTTGAATTGGAGCAGGGCAAGAGGCGGCTCACGCCATATATTTGAACATCAGCCGGCGCTTCTCCGGCTCAGGGTCCTTCACGACGCAAGAGGTTTCGTCGAAAATAAGGGTCGCGCGCTCCGAAGTCCCGTACTCCGGCCACGGCAGCTCCCCTGTACCGGGGCTTCCGCCGTGGGCAAACGCGGCCCACGCGTTCCGCATCGCCTGGGAAAGGGATTCCATCGCGGGGGTAATG
>NZ_ASSC01000127.1 GCF_000520735.1 Paenibacillus forsythiae T98 | reverse complement strand
GGACGGTTACGGCCGCGTGGCCGCACGCTACGGCTCGATGATTGACCGTCTGAACGGCCAGGCAGGGAATGTGGCCGAGCAGGAAGACAGGCAGCTGGGGTGGAAGCTTGAAGCGATCCAGGAGCAGCGCGACGCGGTGCAGCGGATGTTTGAGGACGGAACCCTGGGACGCAGAGCCACCGCCCAATTGCGCTGGTTTGTGGATGAGCTGGAAATGTCGATTTGGGAAGATTAGAGATGAGCCGCGAAGAGCCGCCCTTCCCTGGACCTTGGGTTCAGGGAAGGGCGGCCTTTGGATTGATTCAGAGCGGACATTATCCGCGAAGGCTCTCAGCCCCTGCTGCGGCGGAACATCTGCCCTAGCACCTCGCTGAGCACCAGCCCCGTGGCGATGGCTCCCGAGAGCAGAAAAGCCTGAACGGCGGCCTGCATCGCGGTCGCATAATCGTCTTCGACGAACCGGCGCATGGCATCGTAAGCGAGGCCGCCCGGCACGAGCGGAATAATGCCGCCTACGCTGAAGATGATGACCGGCATTTTGAATGATCTGGCAAAAATCTGGCTGACCGCCCCGACGATCACTGTGGCGAAGAAGGTGGCCACGACGGATTTCCACTGGGGATCGAGCAGCAGGTATACCATCCAGCCCAGCATTCCGGCCAGCCCGCATTGAAAGAGCGTGCGTTTGGGTGTATTGAACAGAATGCAGAACATGGCGGAGGCGATAAAGCTGGCAATAAGCTGCAGAATCATGATTGTTCTCCTCTTGAGTAAGACTACGAAACGAAGGACAGCACAAGTCCGATCCCGGTTCCGATGGCAAAAGCGGTCAGGAACGCCTCGGCTCCCTTGGACAGTCCCGATATCAGGTGGCCGGCCATCAGATCCCTGACGGCGTTCGTAATCAGCAGTCCCGGTACGAGCGGCATGACCGAGCCGATGATAATCTTGTCCGTCTCCGCCCCGGCGCTAGCTTGAACGAACAGAAAGGACAGCAGCCCGATCAGAGCGGACGCGGTAAGCTCGGCAAAAAATTTAATTTGCACGAGCCTTTGCAAATAAACAACGGCGGCGTAGCCAAGCCCCG
>NZ_ASSC01000126.1 GCF_000520735.1 Paenibacillus forsythiae T98 | reverse complement strand
CGGCGGCGCCCTATATTTTTGAGGCGGCAACAGTCACACCTTTCGGATTCCATGTTCCTGCCCACCCGAACGAAATCGAAACGTTCTTCCCCATTTAGGTGCGGCCATCAGGCGGATCATGCAGAAAGCCTGAAATTGTGCATCAATTGGCCGCATGAGAGCACCCCTTGTATAGCATACCTGCGAGGATACAGTTTTTTCCTTGGCTCAGCCTTCCTTTCAGTCGCACGGCCTTAAATTCCTGCATACTTTCAGGATTTTATCTATAGATGGAGGATTTGGATTGAAAAAACCTGCACTTTAGCGGTTTTGCCAGACGCTGAACTTCAATCACAACCTACGTGGCCTCATCCCTTGATGTGTTAGAGCGCAACTCATCCCTTGATGTTGGAGCGCAATAAGTAAATGCCCGTGCTCGCAGCAGTACATATCAACACCGGGCCGTCCCACAGCAGGAACTTTCCCATAAGCCATCCAACGGCCAGGGACTGTCCCGTATATCCAGGGATGCCCCTTTCGTGTGTCGGTGCTTCTGTCCGGACGCTCCGTTC
This sequence comes from Paenibacillus forsythiae T98, assembly GCF_000520735.1. Lineage (GTDB taxonomy): Bacteria > Bacillota > Bacilli > Paenibacillales > Paenibacillaceae > Paenibacillus_AQ > Paenibacillus_AQ forsythiae. The sequence continues at coordinate 3,481 of NZ_ASSC01000126.1, read as the reverse complement.
CAAGCCGGATGGCGGGTATGCGGTAAGGCCGAGGGTATTCAATAGCGAAAGACCTTAGAAACCTGCTTTGGGGGCAGCTCCGCTGGTTGTTTTTTCACGATTGCTTGCCTCTTGAAGTTTACTGGTGTGCACCGCTTCTTTGTATTCATCACATGCTTGTTCCCCGGACGGTTCGGCCGCCAAATCCGGCAATATACCGCATCATACGGTCAGGAGGACCGGCGGGGCGGCTCCGGCCGAGAAGAGAGGAGAGCGCAAAAAACCTCTGCGATCTGTTAAATTCGGGCTTGTACACCGGTTTACAATCCGCAGGCAGGGGTATAATATAATTATGTGTTGCACTAAGGAAAACATTTTGTACTAATAAAACAATGAATTTCATTCTCATTTATCATGCTGTCCCGTATCATGCTGTCCCGGCGTAGCCGGGGCAGCATGTGTCATTTTAAGGGCTCTAAGAATGGCTTTCATTATCAGCCTGGGATGCATTTCAAGCCAGTCTCAAGCTCATCCGCATGGGTCTGTGCCCAAATCAAAAGATAGGAAGGTGTCTGCAATGCAAGCTGCGAAACAACTATTCCGAACCTCTTCGTTGAGCGGGCAAACCGGGAAACCCGAGACTCCCAAGGGCAGGAAATTCAATCCGAAAGAAATGATGCAAAATACAGAAATGCAGGCTGCGCTTGGAAGCGGGCTGCTTATGCTGCTGGCCTGGGGGCTAAGCGGCTGGCTTCCGGGGCTGTCGGTCTTCGTCTACGTTGCCGCTTATACGGTCGGAGGCTGGATCAAAGCCAAAGAAGGAGTGAAGACACTCGTCAATGAGCATGATCTTGACGTCAACCTGCTGATGATCGCGGCGGCGCTGGGAGCGGCATCGATTGGCTACTGGAATGAAGGGGCGATGCTGATCTTCATCTTTGCGCTCAGCGGGGCGCTGGAGAGCTATACGATGGACCGCAGCCGCAAGGACATTTCCGCGCTGATGGCGCTCAAGCCGGCGACGGCGCTGCGCATTGACCAGGGCGCGATGAGCGAGGTGGCGATTGACGAGCTGGCCGTCGGCGACCTGCTGCTGGTGCGTCCGGGCGAGCTGATTCCCGCTGACGGAATCGTATACCGGGGAGAGTCTTCGGTCGATCAGGCCTCGATTACCGGGGAATCGGTGCCTGTGGAGAAGGTCTACGGGGATGAGGTATTCGCGGGCACGCTTAACGGCGAAGGCGTACTGTACATCGAGGTGACGAAATCGGCGGAGAACTCGCTGTTTGCCAAAATTGTCAAAATGGTGGAAGACGCCGAGTCCGAGGTGCCGGGGTCCCAGCGCTTTATCAAGCGGTTCGAGGCGATCTACGCCCGGGTTGTGGTCGCGCTGACGCTGGTTCTCGTGTTCCTGCCTCCATTTGTGCTGGGCTGGTCCTGGAGCGCAACCTTTTACAAAGCGATGGTCTTCCTCGTCGTCGCCTCTCCGTGCGCGCTGGTGTCATCCATCATGCCGGCGATGCTGTCCGCGATTTCGAGGAGCGCTCGCAAAGGCATTCTGTTCAAGGGCGGAGCGCATCTGGAAAATATGGCGCACACCGCCGTCGTTGCCTTTGACAAGACCGGCACCTTGACGGCAGGGACGCCGCAGGTGACCGATTTCATCACCGGCGAAGGATATCACCGGCTGGAACTGCTGACGGTCAGCGCCTCGATTGAGAGCATGTCGCGCCATCCGCTCGCCGAAGCGATTGTCCGCATAGCCGAAGAAGAATGCCTGGAGCTGCGGAGTGTGCAGGATTCCCGCTCCCTGACCGGCTGGGGAATTGAAGGCCGGGTCAGCGGCAAGCTGTGGAGGATCGGCAAGTCCAATATCCTTGATGATGGCAGATTGCCGGATCAGGACGCGGAGACAGCTGCGGATCATTCACTTGAAGGTGGAGCCGGGTCCGGCAGCGGCGTAGCAGGCGGCGCGCCGGAAGCGCTGCGCGGCGAAGATCTGGCGTTCTGGAGAGAGCAGCGCATGGCCCTGGAGAAGGACGGCAAGACCGTGTCCGTTATTGTGGACGGAGATAGAGTAGCGGGCATGTTCGCGCTTCAGGATACGGTCCGTCCGGAGGCGGAGGCCGCAGTGCGCAAGCTGCACGAGCTGGGCATCAAGGTGGCGATGCTGACCGGGGACCGGGCAGCCACGGCTCAGGCCATCGCCGCGAAGACGGGTGTCGATCTCGTCTTTTCCGACCTGCTGCCGGAAGACAAGGTGAAGCATATCGCCTCGCTGCGGGAGCAGTATGGCCCTACGGTCATGGTTGGCGACGGTGTCAACGATGCGCCCGCGCTCGCGCAGGCGACGGTGGGCATGGGAATGGGCATGAAGGGCAGCGGCGCGGCGCTTGAGGTCGCGGATGTGGTGCTGATGAACGACAATATCGGGGAGATCGCATCGACCATTTCGCTCGCCCGCCGCAGCCAGCGGATCGTGAAGCAGAATATGATTTTTGCCATAAGTGTCATTGCGGTGCTTATCACAAGCAATTTCATGAAGGGAATCGCGCTTCCCTTCGGCGTCATCGGCCATGAAGGCAGCACCATTCTCGTCATTTTGAACGGACTGCGGCTGCTGCGGTAAGCGTAACGAATCTTGCTACAAGTTTTTAAAAATTAAATTGTTCACAAAATAGTGCTTGCGCTATCGAGTCTGGCATATTGACATATTCATCCTTGTCGAGCATAATGAAATTACTTTAGAATAATTCTAATTAAGATTTCACATACGTGCAGTCCATTATAAGGAGGATGTTGTTATGTATAAATCCATTATCGTCGGTACCGGACCTGCGGGTCTGACTGCCGCTATCTATTTGGCTCGTGCGAATATGAACCCGCTGGTTATTGAAGGCCCTCAGCCGGGAGGCCAGCTTACCACGACCACCGAGATCGAGAACTTCCCGGGATTCCCGGAAGGCATTCTGGGCTCGGAGCTGATGGACAATATGCGCGCGCAGGCGGAACGCTTCGGAGCGAAGTTCGTTACCGGCTGGGTTAACAGTGTGGAGCTGGGAGAGCGTCCGTTCAAGCTGAACGTTGAAGATATGGGAACGCTTGAGACCGATACGCTGATTATTTCCACTGGAGCTACCGCGAAGTACCTGGGCATCCCGGGAGAGCAGGACAACGTGGGCCGGGGCGTCAGCACCTGCGCGACCTGTGACGGCTTCTTCTTCCGGGGCAAGGAGATTATCGTCGTGGGCGGCGGGGATTCGGCGCTGGAGGAGGCGGGCTTCCTGACCCGCTTCGCCTCGAAGGTGACACTGGTGCATCGCCGGGACGAACTTCGCGCTTCCAAGATTATGCAGGACCGGGTGCGCGCCAACGAGAAGGTGGAATGGGCGCTGAACCGCACGCCGCTTGAAGTGGTGGCGGGGGATAGCGGAGTTACCGGACTGAAGGTGCGCAACAACGAGACCGGCGAAGAACAAGTGCTTGAAGCGAACGGCGTGTT
>NZ_ASSC01000125.1 GCF_000520735.1 Paenibacillus forsythiae T98 | reverse complement strand
AGCCGAAGCGAAGGGAGAGCCGCCGTTCCTTCTGCTGCTGGACGAAATCGAAGATCCGCATAACCTTGGCTCCATCCTCCGTACCGCCGACTGCACCGGGGTGCACGGCGTAGTTGTGCCCAAGCGGCGTTCCGCGCAAATCACGGCCACGGTATCGAGGACTTCCGCCGGCGCGGTTGAATATGTGCCGGTTGCGCGGGTAACCAACCTCGGACAGACGATCGACCGGCTGAAGGAGCTTGGAATTTGGGTTGTCGGGACGGATGTCGATACGGATCAGAATTTGTTCGGCTCCGACATCTTTACCGGCCCGGTGGCGGTAGTGATCGGGAACGAGAACAAGGGCATGGGCCGACTGATCCGCGAAAAATGCGATGTTCTGCTGAAGCTTCCGATGCTTGGCCGGATCAACTCGCTCAATGCTTCCGTAGCCGCGGGCGTCATTATGTACGAGGTGCTTCGGCGCCGTCGCGGGCTGGAATAGCGATGAAGGACCTGCGCGATGTGCTGCTGGTGGACGGATACAATATGATCGGCGGCTGGCCGGAGCTTGCCGCGCTCTCCCAAACCGGCATGCAGGAAGCGCGCGACCGGCTCTTGAATATGCTCGCCGATTATCAGGCTTATTCCGGCAGGCGTGTGATCGCCGTATTTGACGCCTACCGGGTGCCGGGTCTTGGACGTTCTTTTGTCCAGGGCAAAGTTCAAGTCTATTTCACGAAGGAAAAAGAAACGGCGGATGAGTGCATCGAGCGTCTGGTGGGAGAGTACAGCCACCGCCGACGGCAAATTTATGTGGCAACCAGCGATTCAACCGAGCAGCATGTCATCTTTGCGCAGGGAGCGCTGCGCGTTTCGGCCAGGGAGCTTCGACTGGAAGTGGAGGAGATGCAGCGGGAGGTCAAAAAGACCATCGAACCGCGCAATACCCGCTCCTCCCGGCATACCCTTGAGGACAAGCTGACGCCGGAAGTACGCAGCCGGCTTGAAGATTGGCGGAGACAATAATTCTTGGGATCATGTCAGAGAAGTTCCGTGAAACTGTAATTATTTGTTATTGATGATTGGTACTTGGTTAAACGATTGTTGACGGTGTAAGGTAACGTAATATATACTGTTCGTATATTTCACGAAGTAACGATGCGTCCTGCGTTGCAGCCGGGGGGATTCTTGGTGAGTGTCGACCTCAAGGAACTAATGCTTTCCGAGTATGAATTCATAAGCGACGAAGACATCGTCGAAGCTTTTCGGGGCGGAGACGGTGGCGCTTTGGAACATCTGATCAACAAATACCGCAATTTTGTGCGCGCCAAGGCCCGGTCTTATTTTCTGATCGGAGCGGACCGTGAGGACATTGTGCAGGAAGGCATGATCGGCCTTTACAAGGCGATTCGTGATTTCAAGGGCGACAAGTTGTCTTCGTTCAAGGCGTTCGCCGAGCTGTGCATTACCCGGCAGATTATTACTGCCATCAAGACGGCTACACGCCAGAAGCATATTCCGCTCAACTCTTACGTCTCTTTGGACAAGCCGATTTACGATGAGGATTCGGATCGTACCTTGATGGATGTCATTTGCGGCTCGCAGGTGCTGGACCCTGAAGAGCTGATTATCAATCAGGAGGAATTCATCGGACTTGAGGACAAGATGGCCGAAATTCTCAGTGATTTGGAGCGCAAGGTGCTGATGCTCTATCTCGACGGAAGATCCTATCAGGAGATCGCCGAGGATTTGAAGCGTCATGTGAAGTCGATTGACAACGCTTTGCAGCGGGTGAAGCGGAAACTCGAAAGATATCTGGAAGTGCGTGACAATGCGTGACAACTAGTGTTATAATATGAACCGGAAAGGCTCGTATACGAGTCTTTTTTTAATTGGCGAATTGTCGGATGGTTTAACTATAGCGGAAATATATCATACTGGATAGCAGACCGGCGGATGCAAGTGAAGGCTGGAGAATAAGGAATGCGGACACGCTTGGACAAGTTGTTTCAAAAATGCGGGGATTTTCGTTGACATTGGGCTTGACGTTGTGCTAAAGTGTTTTAGGTAGGCCCAAATTCGCGGCTTTTTTTGAATATAAACAAAGTCAAGGCTTTTGGCAGTGCCTTTGGTTATATTTTAAAAGAGATGCCATCCACGAAAAGAACGGTCAGCTGTTTTTTTCATGGGATCAATTTTTGCGTCTTTCGGTTCTGCGAATCGAGAGAACGTTTCGGGAGGTGCACAGCATGCGGGTAATTATCACTTTGGCTTGTACAAGTTGCAAACAAAGAAACTACGCGACGACCAAAAACAAGCGTAATCATCCCGACCGCATGGAGTTGAAGAAGTTTTGCAAGTTTTGCAACGCGCAAACTCCTCATCGCGAAACTAGATAGTTTGTTGGAGGTGTAGTCGGCGTGAAACGCAGTTTCAAGTCTTTGTTTTCCTTTTTCACTGAGAGCTGGACTGAACTTAAGAAGGTTCGATGGCCCAGTCGTAAAGAACTAACCAACTATACATTGATCGTTCTAGGTACAATTGTAGTTGTCGCGCTTTATTTCTGGGTTCTGGACATCGGTATTTCCTTTGTGATCGAATCGATTATTTAGAGAGGTCCTAGGTGGCTTGATATGGAAAAAAGATGGTACGTCGTTCATACCTACTCCGGGTATGAGAACAAGGTCAAAGCCAATTTGGAAAAGCGCGTTGAGTCCATGGGCATGGAAGACAAAATATTCCGGGTTCTTGTTCCGATGGAAGAAGAAGTGGTAAACAAGGACGGCAAGAAAAAGGCCGTCATGCGTAAAGTTTACCCCGGCTATGTTTTGGTCGAAATGATTCAGACGGATGATTCATGGTATGTTGTCCGCAACACGCCGGGCGTTACGGGATTCGTAGGTTCAACGGGTTCGGGTTCCAAGCCAACCGCATTGCTTCCGGAAGAGGTTGAACAAATTCTGAAGCATATGGGCATGGTTGAGCCGAAGCCGAAGATCGATTTCGAGATCAAGGAATCCGTACGCATTATGGTTGGTCCTTTTGCGAATTTTGTGGGCTCCGTGGAAGAAATTTTGGCTGACAAGAGTAAGATCAAGGTTCACGTGAACATGTTTGGAAGAGAAACCCCGCTGGAGTTGGATTTCACTCAAGTGGAGAAGATATAGCGCAAGGGTTTCTTGTGAATGGACGGCTTGCCGTTCGAAGTTAAGTAATTAAGGTCAAGGAGGTGTCACTCATGGCTAAAAAAGTTATCAAAATGGTGAAACTGCAGATTCCTGCAGGGAAAGCGAACCCTGCGCCTCCGGTAGGTCCGGCGCTTGGTCAAGCAGGTGTCAACATCATGGCATTCTGTAAGGAATTCAATGCCCGTACCGCCGACCAGGCCGGTCTGATTATCCCGGTTGAAATCACGGTATTCGAGGATCGTTCCTTTACGTTCATCACCAAAACTCCTCCGGCTGCCGTTCTGCTCCGCATCGCTGCGAAAGTAGAAAAAGGCTCCGGCGAACCGAACAAGAAAAAAGTTGCAAAGCTGAACCGCGCCGCAGTGCGTGAAATCGCCGAGCAAAAAATGCCCGACCTGAACGCGGCGTCCGTGGAAGCGGCTATGCGTATGGTTGAAGGAACTGCCCGCAGCATGGGCATCACGATCGAAGACTAATTTCGTCTTCGCAGAGGGTCTCCTGGAGACCTTACTATGTGGGAGGATATTCCGCTAATACCACAAAGGAGGAAGATTTTCATGGCTAAACACGGTAAGAAATACCTGGAAGCTGCCAAGCTGATTGACAGCGAAGCAACTTACGAGCCTTCGGAAGCCGTTGAGCTTGTGAAGAAGGCGGCAACTGCCAAATTCGACGAAACGGTTGAAGCGGCTGTGCGTCTGGGCGTAGACCCTCGTAAACAAGACCAAGCTGTTCGCGGTGTTGTTGTCCTGCCTCACGGCACAGGCAAAACCCAGCGCGTGCTTGTATTTGCGAAAGGTGACAAAGCGAAGGAAGCGGAAGCGGCCGGCGCCGATTTTGTTGGCGATCAAGATATGATCAACAAAATCCAACAAGGCTGGTTCGAGTTCGACGTCTGCGTAGCTACACCTGACATGATGAGTGAAGTCGGTAAACTGGGCCGTCTGCTCGGTGGTAAAGGCCTGATGCCTAACCCTAAAGCCGGCACGGTTACATTCGATGTTGCCAAGGCTGTTCAAGAAATCAAAGCCGGTAAAATCGAATACCGTCTGGACAAAGCGGGTCAAATTCACGCGCCAATCGGCAAAGTGTCCTTTGATGCTGCTCAACTGAACGAGAACCTTAAAGCTCTTATCGACGCGCTGAACCGTGCGAAACCGGCTGCGGCCAAAGGGGTATACCTCAAAGGCATCGCCGTATCTTCGACTATGGGACCGAGCGCTCGTGTGAGCACGGCTGCTTACAGATAATTCGGGATTGACTCTCGGAGCAATCTTTGTTAATCTATAACAGTTGTGATCAGTTAAGGTTGTCAACCTGACTTTGAATATGCTTGCCGTAGACAGTAGGTGCCGAAAGGCTTAATTTCCTACCGAGGTGTTATGATAGAAACAAAGGGAACGGTTTTGCCGTATGCCTATCGTTTTATCAAGCCTTCGTGAATCTGCGGAGGCTTTTCTAATGCCTGCGTAGGATCGGCGGAGCTTTCGTTATAAGCGCGCCGCATAAATTATCAGGAGGTGTAATCATTGGCAAATGCTAAAGTAATTGAAGCTAAACAGGAAGCGGTTAATGTCGTTACAGGCAAACTGCAAAACAGCATCACGACTGTTGTTGCGGACTACCGCGGATTGAACGTTTCCCAAGTAACCGAACTGCGCAAGCAGCTTCGCGAAGCGGGCATTGAATTCCAGGTTCTTAAGAACACGCTGCTTCGCCGCGCAACCGCTGCGGCTGAGCTGACCGAGCTGGACGAGGTTCTGACAGGCCCTACCGCTGTTGCCTTCAGTGCGAATGATGCGGTGGCTCCGGCCAAAATTTTGAACGATTTTGCCAAAAAGAACGACGCTTTGAAATTGAAAGGCGGCGTTGTGGAAGGTAAAGTCATCGGCGCGGATCAAATCAAAGCGTTGGCGGAACTTCCTTCCCGCGAAGGACTGCTGTCCATGCTGCTTAGCGTTCTTCAAGCGCCGGTGCGCAACTTCGCGCTGGCTGTCAAAGCTGTCGCTGAAAAAGAAGAGCAAAGCGCGTAACACAATCCGGAATTTCAACATAAAAATTTCAATATAATTGGAGGTTTAATCATGAGTAAAGAAACAATCTTGGAAGAAATCAAAGGCATGAGCGTACTGGAACTGAACGAACTGGTTAAAGCAATCGAAGAAGAATTCGGCGTAACTGCAGCAGCTCCTGTAGCAGTTGTTGGCGGCGGAGCAGTAGCTGCTGAAGCTGAACAATCCGAGTTCGACGTAATTCTGACAAGCGCTGGCGGTTCCAAGATCAACGTAATCAAAGTTGTTCGCGAAATCACTGGCCTGGGTCTGAAAGAAGCCAAGGATCTGGTAGACAACGCTCCGAAGCCGATCAAAGAAAAAGTAAGCAAAGAAGACGCCGACGCTGTAAAAGCGAAGCTGGAAGAAGCAGGCGCAGCTGTAGAAGTGAAGTAATTGTAAGCAGCATCCTCGGGAGCGACAGGATTCCTCCCATCCAATGCAGCCCCTTGAACATGTTCAAGGGGTTTGCTGTATGCTAAAGGAACTTGGGATAGTGTTGAGCGATTCAGGAAAGGGAGGAATGGGCATGTCCCAGCATTATTACTCGCAGCAGCCGGAAGCCCGGCATGACAGACGTGTGATTAGCGCGGTGCTCAGAGGCTTGGCTTTTCGATTTACAAGCGATGCCGGCGTGTTCTCCAAAGGAGATGTGGATTATGGCAGCCGGGCGTTGATTGAAGCCATGGAGATTCCGGACGGGTCCGCCGTGCTTGACGTGGGCTGCGGGTATGGGCCGATTGGTCTTGCAGCGGCGCGTCTGGCTCCGGAAGGATTCGTGACGATGCTGGATATTAACAGCCGGGCCATTGAACTGGCTCGCGAAAATGCGAAGCTGAATGGAATCTCAAATGTGAATATTATGGAGAGCGATGTGCTGGCTGCGGTAGCTGGACAGACCTTTGACATTGTTCTGACCAATCCTCCCATTCGTGCGGGAAAAGCGGTAGTCCACCGTATTTTTGAGGAAGCCTATGAACATTTGAATGAAAACGGGGCGCTCTGGGTCGTTATCCAGAAGAAGCAGGGGGCGCCTTCGGCTGCCGCCAAGTTGGAGAGTCTGTTCGGAGAAGTGCGGGAGATCGGGAAAGACAAAGGATACCGTATTTTAAAAGCTGAAAAAATTACAAAATAAAAAGGCTGACCATTATTGACACGTAATGCTGATAGTGTTATTATTGTATAATGTCAGTATTAAGATAGGCTTCATGTCTTTAGTTTGCTGAAATGTCAAGCGTCAACATTGTCAACGGCAGGCGCATGCCGGGTGGCAAGTCTGCGCGCAAAAGCCTGTAAACAGCCGTTTTCCTTATAAGGGGAGGGGTGGTGAGGGCCGGAACGCATAAACGCACGCTGGTCAACGTATAATATGTACGTTTTGGGCAAATCTACTGATTATGGAGTAATACCGCCCGTGAATAAATGCGCTCTTTTTTCGAAGATTTCGATAAGGGCTTTTCTTTATTTAGGGGATGAATCTCTGTTGTATGGTTCCATTATACGGTTACAAACAGGGGTTCGCAATCAATTTTTAAGTGAGTAGACATGAGGGGTGAGTAAAGTTGGCAGGACATCTTGTTCAGTATGGTCGACGCACTCGGCGAAGCTATGCGAGAATTAACGAGGTACTCGAGGTCCCGAACCTGATTGAGATCCAACAAAAATCATATGATTGGTTTTTGGAGGAAGGACTGCGTGAAATGTTCCAGGACATCTCGCCGATCCAGGATTTCACAGGCAATTTGGTGCTGGAGTTCATTGATTACAGCTTGGGCGAACCGAAATATACGGTGGACGACGCCAAAGAGCGTGACGTGACGTATGCGGCGCCTCTTCGGGTGAAGGTACGGCTCATCAACAAGGAGACCGGCGAGGTCAAGGAACAGGAAGTGTTCATGGGGGATTTCCCGCTGATGACGGAGACCGGTACGTTTATTATTAACGGTGCGGAACGGGTTATTGTCAGCCAGTTGGTTCGCTCTCCTAGCGTCTACTTTAGCACTAAAGTGGATAAGAACGGCAAAAAAACTTACACAGCCACAGTGATTCCGAACCGTGGAGCCTGGCTGGAGCTGGAGACCGACGCGAAGGACATCATGTATGTCCGGATCGACCGCACCCGCAAAATTCCGGTTACCGTGCTGCTGCGCGCTCTCGGATTCGGCAGCGATGCCGAAATTCTGGATCTGCTTGGCAATGATGAATATATTCGCAATACCCTGGATAAGGACAACACCGATTCCACGGAAAAAGCGCTTATCGAAATTTACGAACGCCTTCGTCCGGGCGAACCGCCGACGCTTGACAACGCTAAGAGCTTGCTCGTAGCGCGTTTCTTCGATCCGAAGCGTTACGACCTGGCGAATGTAGGCCGCTACAAAATCAACAAGAAGCTGCACATCAAGAACCGTCTGTTCAACCAGCGTCTGGCTCAGCCATTGGTGGACGAATCGACCGGGGAAATCCTGGCCGAAACGGGTCAGATGGTCGACCGCCGTCTGCTGGACGAATTGCTGCCTTATTTCGAGAAGAATATGGCTGCCAAGACCTACCGTGTAAGCGGCGGCGTTCTGGACAGTGAAGACATTCCTCTTCAAACGGTGGAGGTATTCTCTCCGATCGAAGAAGGACGGGTAATCAAGCTGATCGCCAACGGCAATATCGACAAATCGGTCAAGCATATCACCCAGGCTGATATTATTTCCTCGATCAGCTACTTTATTAATCTTCTGCACGGCATCGGCAACACCGACGATATCGACCACTTGGGCAACCGCCGCCTGCGTTCCGTGGGCGAGCTTCTGCAGAACCAATTCCGTATCGGTCTTTCCCGAATGGAACGGGTGGTGCGGGAGAGAATGTCCATTCAGGATGCGAATGCGATCACGCCGCAGGCGCTGATTAATATCCGTCCGGTTATCGCGTCGATCAAGGAGTTCTTCGGAAGCTCCCAGCTGTCGCAGTTTATGGACCAGACGAACCCGCTTGCGGAGCTGACGCACAAACGCCGTCTGTCCGCGCTCGGTCCGGGCGGCCTGACACGTGAACGCGCGGGCTTTGAGGTTCGCGACGTCCATCACAGTCACTACGGCCGGATGTGTCCGATCGAGACGCCGGAAGGTCCGAACATCGGTCTGATCAACTCCTTGTCGACGTTCGCCCGCATTAACGAATACGGCTTTATTGAAGCGCCGTACCGTTGGGTTGATCCGAAGACAGGCAAGGTCACGATGCAAATTGATTATCTTACAGCAGATGAAGAAGATAATTATGTGGTTGCGCAGGCCAACGCCGAGCTCACGGAAGATGGCTCGTTCAAGGACGAGATGGTTATCGTTCGTTACAACAAGCTGTCCGATAACATCACGACAATGCCGAGTAACCGTGTGGATTACATGGACGTTTCGCCGAAACAGGTTGTATCCGTAGCGACGGCGCTCATTCCGTTCCTTGAGAACGATGACTCCAACCGCGCGCTGATGGGTTCCAACATGCAGCGTCAGGCCGTTCCGCTGCTCATTCCGAAAGCGCCGCTGGTCGGCACGGGAATGGAGCATAAATCCGCTAAAGATTCGGGTGTATGTATCGTTTCCAAGTATGACGGCATCATCGAGCGCTCTTCGGCCAACGAAATCTGGCTTCGGCGTGTGGAGACTGTCGACGGCAAAGAAGTTAAAGGCGACATCGTTAAATATAAATTACACAAATTTATGCGTTCGAACCAAGGTACCTGCATTAACCAGCGCCCTCTTGCCAAGAGAGGCGATATCGTCAAGAAAGGTGATATCCTGGCGGACGGTCCTTCCACGGAAATGGGCGAACTGGCTCTTGGCCGCAACGTAGTCGTTGCGTTCATGACCTGGGAAGGCTACAACTACGAGGATGCCATCCTGCTGAGCGAGAAGCTGGTGAAGGAGGATGTGTACACTTCGATTCATATCGAGGAGTATGAATCCGAAGCGCGGGACACCAAGCTTGGTCCGGAAGAAATTACGCGCGACATTCCGAATGTGGGCGAAGAAGCCCTTCGCAATCTGGATGAACGCGGCATTATCCGGATCGGCGCGGAAATCAGCGCCGGCGATATCCTCGTTGGGAAAGTTACGCCTAAAGGCGTGACGGAGCTGACGGCGGAAGAACGCCTGTTGCACGCGATCTTCGGCGAGAAAGCCCGGGAAGTGCGCGATACTTCCCTGCGCGTGCCTCACGGAAGCGACGGCATCATCGTCGATGTCAAGGTGTTTACGCGGGAGAACGGCGACGAGCTGCCTCCTGGCGTTAATCAGTTGGTTCGTGTCTATATCGCCCAGAAGCGTAAAATCTCCGAGGGCGACAAAATGGCCGGACGTCACGGCAACAAGGGTGTCGTAGCCCGGATTCTGCCTGAGGAAGATATGCCGTTCCTGCCGGACGGAACACCGGTTCAGGTCGTACTGAACCCGCTGGGCGTTCCTTCGCGGATGAACATCGGGCAGGTGCTTGAGGTTCACCTCGGGTTCGCCGCCATGCGTCTCGGTATTCATGTTGCAACGCCGGTATTCGACGGCGCGCGAGAGTATGACGTGTTCGACACGATGGAAGAAGCCGGCATGCAGCGCAACGGTAAGACCATCCTGTATGACGGACGGACGGGCGAGCGTTTTGAACGCGAAGTTACGGTTGGCGTCATGCACATGATTAAGCTGGCGCATATGGTCGACGATAAAATCCATGCCCGTTCCACCGGACCATACTCGCTCGTTACGCAGCAGCCGCTCGGCGGTAAAGCCCAGTTCGGCGGACAGCGCTTCGGCGAGATGGAAGTGTGGGCGCTTGAAGCCTACGGCGCCGCCTATACGCTGCAAGAGATTCTGACGGTTAAATCCGATGACGTTGTCGGACGGGTGAAGACCTATGAATCCATTGTCAAAGGCGAGAATGTGCCGGAGCCTGGCGTTCCTGAGTCTTTCAAGGTATTGATCAAAGAGCTGCAGTCTCTCGGTATGGACGTCAAAATCCTGAGCGGCGATGAGCAGGAGATCGAAATGAAAGAGCTGGACGACGAGGATGAGACTTCAAGCGACAAGCTGAGCCTCAATCTGGAAGGTACGGAAGTCGGAGTAGATTAAATATGCCCTCAAAGCAAGTGAAGCGGTTCAAAGAATGAATTGCAAATGTTTTGTTTGCAGAGCCGGCGAACAGTTGAGGATAATCAAAGCGGCAGCGCCATCCTTTCCGGGGTGGCCTTCCGTTGTATGACCGCAGCTTCTCCTGTTGCAAGGAGTCGGGAGAGGATTGGCGGCACCAAATCAGGATCAGGTTAAGGAGGGTTGCTCCTTGTTGGACGTAAACAATTTTGAATTCATGAAAATCGGGCTGGCTTCCCCGGAGAAGATTCGTTCTTGGTCCCGCGGAGAGGTTAAGAAACCGGAAACCATCAACTATCGCACACTCAAGCCGGAGAAAGAGGGTCTTTTCTGCGAACGGATCTTCGGACCGCAAAAAGACTGGGAGTGTCATTGCGGCAAATACAAACGCGTCCGTTATAAAGGCGTAGTCTGCGACCGCTGTGGTGTTGAAGTTACACGCGCCAAAGTTCGCCGCGAGCGCATGGGTCACATTGAGCTTGCCGCTCCGGTTTCCCATATCTGGTATTTCAAAGGCATTCCGAGCCGCATGGGTCTCGCGCTTGACATGTCTCCGAGATCGCTGGAAGAGATTATCTATTTCGCATCTTATGTCGTGACTGATCCCGGCGATACGCCTCTGGAGAAGAAGCAGCTGCTGTCCGAGAAGGAATACCGCAGCTACCGCGAGAAATACGGTTACGGCTTCCAGGCGAGCATGGGCGCGGAAGCGGTCAAGAAGCTGCTTCAGGATCTGGATATCGAAAAAGAGCTGGAGTTCCTTAAGGAAGAGCTGCGCACGGCTCAAGGCCAGCGCCGCAACCGTGCGATCAAGCGTCTTGAAGTTATCGAAGCATTCCGCAACTCCGGCAACAAGCCCGACTGGATGATCATGGACGTTCTGCCGGTTATTCCGCCGGAACTGCGTCCGATGGTGCAGTTGGACGGCGGACGTTTTGCAACGTCTGATCTCAACGACCTGTACCGCCGCGTCATCAACCGCAACAACCGTCTGAAGAGACTGCTTGATCTTGGCGCTCCGGACATCATCGTGCAGAACGAAAAACGGATGCTTCAGGAAGCCGTCGACGCTCTGATCGACAACGGCCGTCGCGGCCGTCCGGTCACAGGTCCGGGCAACCGTCCGCTGAAATCGCTCAGCCATATGCTGAAAGGCAAGCAGGGACGTTTCCGTCAGAACCTGCTCGGTAAACGGGTTGACTATTCCGGCCGGTCCGTTATCGTCGTGGGTCCTTACCTGAAAATGTACCAATGCGGTCTGCCCAAGAAAATGGCGCTTGAGCTGTTTAAGCCGTTCGTGATGAAGGAACTGGTCAACAAAGGCCTTGCCCATAACATTAAGAGCGCTAAGCGCAAGGTCGAACGCGTTAGTCCGGAAGTATGGGATGTGCTTGAAGAAGTCATCAAGGAGCATCCGGTACTGCTGAACCGTGCCCCCACGCTTCACCGTCTCGGTATCCAAGCCTTTGAACCGATTCTGGTGGAAGGCCATGCCATTCGCCTTCACCCGCTCGTATGTACCGCGTATAACGCGGACTTTGACGGTGACCAAATGGCCGTGCACGTTCCGCTCTCTGCCGAAGCGCAAGCGGAAGCCCGCATCCTGATGCTGGCGTCCGGAAATATTTTGAACCCGAAGGACGGCAAGCCGGTCGTTACCCCTTCCCAGGATATGGTCCTTGGTTCCTTCTATCTGACGATGGACAACAAGGAAGAGAAGGGCAGCGGCATGATTCTCCGTACCGTGAACGAAGCGGTCTCCGCTTACCAGCGCGGCACTGCCGGTCTTCATGCGCGCGTAGCCATTCCGGTCAAGGCGCTTAATAAGACCAGCTTCACCGAGAAGCAGCAGAGCGCTATGCTGATCACAACGGTTGGGAAAATTATCTTTAACGAGATATTCCCGGAAAGCTTCCCGTACATCAACGAGGCGACCCGCGACAATCTGCTGCAGGGCACGCCGGAGAAATACTTCATTTACGAAAAGGGCGCCAATATCCATGAACTGATCGACGCGGTTCCGATTGCGGGCGCTGTCGGCAAGGAATATCTGGGTTCGATTATCGCCCGTTGTTTTGAAATTTACCATACGACCAAAACATCGGTCATTCTGGATAAAATCAAGCAGCTTGGCTTTACCTACTCTACACGCGCGGGTGTAACGATCGCTGTATCGGACGTAGTCGTTCCGGAAGAGAAGAAAGCCATTCTGAAGGAATCCGAAGAGAAGGTCGATGTCGTCGCCAAGCAGTACCGCCGCGGTCTCATCACCAATGAAGAGCGGTATGACCGCGTTATTGAAATCTGGTCCAAGACGAAGGACGATCTGACGAACGTGCTTATGAAGTCGATGGATCGCTTCAACTCCATCATGCTGATGGTAGACTCCAAAGCCCGGGGCAACAAATCGCAGATCACCCAGCTTGGCGGCATGCGCGGACTGATGGCCACGCCGTCCGGACGCATCTTTGAATTGCCGATCAAGGCGAACTTCCGTGAAGGCCTTACCGTCCTTGAGTACTTTATCTCTACCCACGGAGCGCGGAAAGGTCTTGCGGATACGGCGCTTCGTACCGCCGACTCCGGTTACCTGACACGCCGTCTCGTCGACGTGGCCCAGGACGTAATCGTCCGCGAGGAAGATTGCGGCACAGACAAAGGCTTTACGGTCAGCCGGATTCAGGACGGCAAAGAGGTTATCGAGGATCTGTACGACCGTATCGAAGGACGGTACAGCTTTGAGACTGTTCGCCATCCGGAGACAGGGGCGATCATCGTAAACCGTAATGATCTGATCGATTCCGACAAAGCGGAAGAGATCGTCAGAGCCGGCGTAGCCAAGCTGCAGATCCGCTCTGTACTGAGCTGCCGCGCCCGTCACGGCGTCTGCAAGAAGTGCTATGGACGCAACCTGGCGACAGGCAAGCACGTTGAGATCGGCGAAGCCGTCGGCATTATCGCCGCGCAGTCTATCGGTGAACCAGGGACGCAGCTTACCATGCGTACGTTCCATACCGGGGGTGTTGCGGGCGATGATATCACGCAAGGTCTTCCGCGTATCCAGGAGCTGTTCGAAGCGCGCAACCCTAAAGGTCAAGCGACGATCAGTGAAATTGACGGCGTCGTGAAGGAAATTCGCGAAGCGAAGGACCGCCGCGAAATCGAGGTTCAGGGCGAAGCGGAATCTAAAGTCTACTCCATCACTTACGGATCGCGCCTGCGCGTGAGCGAAGGGGATGAAGTGGAGGCCGGCGACGAGTTAACCGACGGTTCAATCGACCCGAAAGAGATGCTGCGCATCAAGGGTATTCGCGGCGTGCAGAACTATATCCTTCAGGAAGTACAGCGCGTATACCGGAATCAGGGCGTAGAGATCAACGACAAGCACGTTGAGGTCATGATCAGACAGATGCTGCGCAAAATCCGCATCATTGATGCCGGTGACACGAGCCTGCTGCCGGGCTCCTTTGCGGATATCCATGAATACGAAGCGGCGAACAAGGAAGTAATCCTGTCCGGCAAAGAACCGGCGGTTGCGAAGCCGGTGTTGCTCGGTATTACGAAGGCATCGCTGGAAACGGACTCCTTCCTTTCCGCGGCATCGTTCCAGGAGACGACGCGCGTGCTGACCGACGCCGCTATCAAAGGCAAGGTCGACCAGCTGCTCGGCCTCAAGGAGAACGTTATTATCGGTAAGCTGATTCCTGCCGGAACAGGTATGAACCGTTACCGCAATGTCAAATTGGTTAATCCGGAAGAAGAGCAAAGCGAAGAGGAAGCTTTGGAAACTGTTCCGGCTGAATAAAGCATGAAGCTCTGTCAGACTGTCCGCGCCGGCGCTTACTTTCGTTAGCCCGGCGCGGAAGCCTGCAGTGATTTTTTTTGAGATTTTCTTGACACCGTTTGATGGCAGTGATAATATGTTAAAGGTGCGTGAGTATCCTTGTTATCTTTGTTCATTGGAGGGTTTTGTAATGACTGATGATAGAGGACTACGGGACGCTCAGATCAAGATCGGCACCAAGCAAACCGTCAAAGCGGTGGAGATGGGCCAGGCCGCAGAAGTCTATGTGGCGGAAGACGGAGATCCCAGGCTTACTTCAAGAATCGTTAGTCTTTGCAATAAGCATGGCGTCAAGTTGACTTACGTCGATACGATGCAGCAATTGGGTAAGGCATGCGGAATCGAAGTGGGCGCTGCAATGGCAGCCGTCTTAAAATAATAGCGTGAAGAACTGTTTTTGTGTCGTGAGAGTAACTCCGGTAGCAAAGACTTTTCATTTGTTCTTTTATGAGCCGCCTGGGTCTGTGGGCTTAAGGGAATGGTTTGTAAGAGATCATTATTAGAGGAAGGGGGTGGCACGACAATGCCAACTATCAATCAATTGGTTCGTAAAGGCCGTCAAGCCAAGATCGAAAAATCGAAATCGCCTGCACTGCAAAAAGGATTCAATGCCCTGAAGCGTGAGGCTACGGATTTGAGCGCTCCGCAAAAACGCGGTGTGTGCACTCGCGTAGGTACGATGACTCCGAAGAAACCGAACTCTGCACTTCGTAAATATGCCCGTGTTCGCTTGACGAACCGCGTAGAGGTGACAGCTTACATTCCGGGTATCGGACATAACCTGCAAGAGCACAGCGTGGTGCTGATTCGCGGAGGCCGGGTTAAAGACCTTCCGGGTGTTCGTTACCACATCGTTCGCGGCGCGCTGGATACAGCAGGCGTGAATAACCGGATGCAATCCCGCTCCAAATACGGCGCGAAACGTCCAAAAGTTAAGAAATAATAAGTGAACCAATAAGAACAATCTAACGAAAGGGGGATATCCATGCCACGCAAAGGTCCAGTTTCCAAAAGAGACGTACTGCCGGATCCGGTGTATAACAGCAAACTGGTTACTCGCTTGATTAACCGTGTAATGCTGGATGGTAAAAGAGGTGTCGCTCAAAGCATTCTGTACAACGCGTTCAAGTTGATTGAAGAACGTACGGGGAAAGACCCGATGGAAGTGTTTGAAGCGGCCATCAAGAACATCATGCCGGTTCTCGAAGTTAAAGCCCGCCGTGTCGGCGGCGCGAACTATCAAGTGCCGATCGAAGTTAAACCGGAAAGACGTACTTCCCTGGGATTACGTTGGCTCGTAAACTACTCCCGTAACCGCGGTGAGAAGACGATGGAAGAGCGTTTGGCGGCTGAGATTATCGATGCTTCCAACAACACAGGCGCTTCCGTTAAAAAACGTGAAGACACACACAAAATGGCTGAAGCGAATAAAGCGTTCGCTCACTACCGCTGGTAGGATCAAAGTCAATCAAATAACTTCAATTTTGAAGGGAGATCCATTTCATGGCAAGAGAGTTCTCCTTGAAAAATACACGTAATATCGGGATCATGGCGCATATTGACGCCGGTAAGACGACTACCACGGAACGGATTCTTTTCTATACAGGCCGTACGCACAAAATCGGTGAAGTTCACGAAGGTGCGGCAACGATGGACTGGATGGAGCAAGAGCAGGAGCGCGGAATTACGATTACTTCCGCCGCTACCACTGCTGCGTGGAAGGGTCACCGGGTCAACATCATCGATACCCCGGGACACGTTGACTTCACCGTTGAAGTTGAACGTTCCCTCCGTGTATTGGACGGGGCAGTAGGCGTTTTCAGTGCGAAAGAGGGCGTTGAGCCTCAGTCTGAAACCGTTTGGAGACAAGCTGACCGCTATGGCGTTCCCCGGATCGCTTATGTGAATAAAATGGATATCATTGGCGCGGATTACCTTAACGTAGTTAAGGATATGCGTGAGCGTCTGCAAGCAAATGCGGTAGCCATTCAGCTGCCGATCGGTGCCGAGAACGACTTCATCGGTATCATCGACCTGGTTGAGCAAAAAGCCCATATGTACAAAGACGATCTTGGCCGTGATATTGAAGTGACGGATATTCCGTCCGAATTCCTGGATCAAGTCGAAGAGCTGCGCGGAGAGCTTATTGAGAAAGTTGCGGAACTCGACGAAGATCTGACCATGAAGTACCTGGAAGGCGAAGAGATTACCATTGACGAAATCAAGGCTGCACTGCGCAAGGGCGTAGTTGAAGTTAAGATTTTCCCGGTAATCTGCGGCTCTTCTTACCGTAATAAAGGGGTTCAGCTGATGCTGGACGCTGTTATCGATTACCTGCCGGCTCCGATCGACGTTCCGTCGATCAAAGGTCATCTTGAAGATGGCACGGAAGCCGAACGTCACTCTTCGGACGAAGAGCCGTTCTCCGCGCTGGCATTTAAAATCATGACTGACCCTTATGTTGGGAAGCTGACGTTCTTCCGCGTATATTCCGGTATTCTGGAGTCCGGTTCTTACGTTCTGAATGCCACAAAAGGCAAACGTGAGCGTATCGGACGCATCCTGCAAATGCACGCGAACAGCCGCCAGGAAATCTCTATTGTATATTCCGGCGACATCGCGGCTGCCGTAGGTTTGAAAGACACCGGTACAGGTGATACACTGTGTGATGAGAAGAATCCGGTTATTCTCGAGTCGATGAACTTCCCGGATCCGGTTATCGAAATCGCAGTTGAACCTAAGACGAAGGCCGACCAAGATAAAATGGGCGTTGCCCTCGGCAAGCTGACCGAAGAAGACCCAACGCTGCGCGCGCACACCGACGAAGAAACGGGACAAACGATTCTTGCCGGTATGGGCGAGCTTCACTTGGATATCATTATCGACCGTATGCGTCGTGAATTCAAAGTGGAAACCAATGTTGGTAAACCGCAGGTTGCTTACCGTGAGACATTCAGAGCTCCGGCTCGCGTCGAAGGCAAGTTCGTTCGTCAGTCCGGCGGTCGTGGTCAGTACGGTCACGTATGGGTTGAATTCGAGCCTCTCGAGGCAGGTACCGGAAGCCAGTTCGAAAGTAAGGTTGTCGGCGGTTCCGTACCGAGAGAATACATTGCCCCTGCGCTTGCAGGTATTGAAGAGCAAATGAAGAATGGCGTTATTGCCGGCTTCCCGCTCGTTGATGTCAAGGCAACCATCGTTGATGGTTCTTACCATGATGTCGACTCCAACGAAATGGCGTTCAAGATCGCCGGTTCGATGGCGCTTAAAGCAGCCAAAGACAAGTGTAAGCCTGTCCTGCTTGAGCCAATCATGAAAGTGGAAGTAACAGTGCCTGAGGAATATATGGGCGACGTTATGGGTATGCTGAACTCCCGCCGCGGACGGATCGAAGGTATGGATTCCCGCGCCGGAGCCCAAATTATCCGTGCAAAAGTGCCTCTTTCCGAAATGTTCGGTTATTCCACTACCCTGCGTTCCGGTACACAAGGCCGCGGCGTATTCTCGATGGAGCTTTCTCACTACGAAGAAGTTCCTAAATCCATTGCGGACGAGATCGTGGCTAAGAACAAAGGCGCAGAGTAATCCATGTTTAACTTGCCGTCCGGTTGTTTCCCGTCAGTCCTCTTAGAAGCAGCTTAAGATCGGGCGGCTCCAATAATAAGAACCCATATTAAGGAGGAACTGTTCAAATGGCAAAGGCTAAGTTTGAACGTACTAAACCGCACGTTAACATCGGTACTATCGGTCACGTCGACCATGGTAAAACGACTCTGACTGCTGCAATCACGACTGTATTGTCCAAAAAATACGGCGGTGCTGCTGTAGCATTCGACCAAATCGACAAAGCTCCGGAAGAGCGCGAACGTGGTATCACCATCTCCACAGCTCACGTTGAATATGAAACTCCTAACCGTCACTACGCACACGTAGACTGCCCTGGACACGCCGACTATGTTAAAAACATGATCACCGGCGCAGCGCAAATGGACGGCGCAATCCTGGTTGTATCCGCAGCTGACGGCCCAATGCCGCAAACTCGCGAGCACATCCTGCTGTCCCGCCAAGTAGGCGTTCCTTACATCGTCGTATTCCTGAACAAATGCGACATGGTTGAAGACGAAGAGCTTCTGGAACTGGTTGAAATGGAAGTTCGCGACCTGCTGAACGAATACGAATTCCCGGGCGACGACACTCCGATCACCCGCGGTTCCGCTCGTGAAGCTCTGCAAAACCCTGACGGCGAATGGGCTGCCAAGATCGTTGAAATGTTCGAAACGATTGACACTTACATTCCGCTGCCAGAGCGCGACACTGACAAGCCTTTCCTTATGCCTGTCGAGGACGTATTCTCCATCACTGGCCGCGGTACCGTGGCAACTGGCCGCGTAGAACGCGGAACGGTTAAAGTGGGCGACGAAATTGAAATCGTTGGTATCCAAGAAGAAACGAAGAAATCCGTCGTTACCGGCGTTGAAATGTTCCGCAAATTGCTTGACTCCGCTCAAGCTGGCGACAACATCGGCGCTCTGCTTCGTGGTGTTGACCGTAACCAAATCGAGCGTGGACAAGTATTGGCTAAGCCAGCTTCCGTTAAGCCGCACACTGAGTTCACTGCTCAAATCTACGTCCTGACTAAAGAAGAGGGTGGCCGTCACAAGCCCTTTTTCACAGGATACCGTCCTCAGTTCTACTTCCGTACAACTGACGTAACAGGTATCATCAACCTGCCTGAAGGCACTGAAATGGTAATGCCTGGCGACAACATCACAGTAACTGTTCAACTGATCTCCCCGATCGCTATCGAAGAAGGAACGAAGTTCTCCATTCGTGAAGGCGGCCGTACAGTTGGTGCCGGTACTGTAGCAACGATCCAAAAATAAGTTCGGATTCTTACTCTCATGAGAGCAAGATGAGGACTACACAGCAAGGGACTCTTCTTATGAAGGGTCCCTTCTTTTTTTACATAGAGATTTTGAATGCAATCAGACAATGTGGAACCGGGCGTTTCCCCTTATTGATGCGCGAATGAAGAAATAAAATAATTTTTAAATAATGTATTTTGTGTATTCAGCAATTCAAATGAAATGCCGAAGATATGATTACAACCATATTTCAACTAAATTCGACTTTAAACGACACAACGCTGCAAAATAGCAAGCCGCAATCAAACAATCTATCCGTAATATCAGATTATATGGGGGTATCAGTATGGGGAAATGTCCGTTTGCTTTTTTACATGGTTTATCTTGGCACAAGAAAAGAGTGGCGCCCCATGAATCTCTGTTCTTCCCGCGCGCCGCTGAGCAAGCTGCCGATCCGGATTCGCATCATTCCATACAAGGCGAGGAAGAACTGAATGAGCAGATGAGAATGATAGACCTGACGGATGATGACCTGGAGCTGCTGCGCAGAATGAAACCCGTAATGGAACGGAATATTGACGAGATTACAGACCGTTTTTATAATTCATTGATTAATGTGGTTAAGCTTGAACAGATTATCGTCAAACACAGCAGTATCGACAGGCTGAAGCAGACTCTGCGAGAACATATTGTCGAAATTTTTGATGGCAATGTGGACAATCGGTACATATCGAAACGGCTCGTTATCGCCAACATTCATAAGAAGGTTGGATTGGAACCGAAATGGTACTTATCCGCTTTTCAGAATCTGCAAAATGTATTTATCCGAGTTATCTATAATGAAGCTTTCAATGATACGGAGCGGCTTACAATGGTGCAAACGGTGACCAAGCTTCTGAATCTGGAGCAGCAGCTAGTTCTGGAAGCCTACGAAAAAGAGAATATTAGAGAAAAAGAAGAACAATACGAAACGGTGAAAAATGAGCTGAAGCAGAAAATAGCTGAATTCAGCGGGGAACTGGTCGATCTTAGTATCGATACGAATGCGGCGATTGAGCAGCTTGTTACAAGCAGCAATGAAGTTAATAATTCATTCCAACGCACCGCTTTTTCAGCTATTGAATCTCAAGAGAAGGCCAAAGACGGACGCGAGCTGCTGAGCAGGCTGAACGGACAGATAGGACATATTTTTGAGAGAACAAATGAGATGGAACAATCGGTTAGAGAGCTTAGTCATTTTTCAAAGCAAATTCACACGATTGTAGGCGCGGTTCAGGAGATTGCGGATCAGACTAAAATATTATCGCTTAACGCAACTATAGAGGCGGCAAGGGCCGGCGAGCATGGCAGAGGCTTCAGTGTGGTTGCCCAAGAGGTCAACCGGTTGGCGGAAGACACCAAAAGCACAGTTGTTCACATCGGAGAACTGACGGCCAAATCCGGTGTTTTGACTACCCGGATGGTGGAAGAAATCCGAAAGGTGCAGGAGCTGACGGAAAGCGGCAAGAACCAGGCGGATGAGACCAGTCAATTGTTCTCCGATATTCTGGATACGATGCAGAGCAGCACCCGTGAGATTGTGACCGTAGAGCGGGAGATTCAAACCCTGATCCATACTATAGAAGGAATAGGGTCAACAACTGCACAGACCGCCGAATCCGCGGAGTTTTTTCAGTCGGCGACAGCCAATTTATAATGTGAATAAGCTGGTACCATAAGCGCATGAATAAAATCATGCGTTATTTTATTTTTTTGCTTGCATTAGGCGAAAAGGTTCTATATAATAATAAATGTTGTTCTGCGACGTTGCGATGATGTGAGAGGTTACTGACACACCCGGCTCCTTTGCCATGAGGCCTGTGGTCAGAAAATTTTCACGGAGTATGTCCGATAATAAATTGGGCGATAGAAGGAGGGACTAAAATGGCAAAGCAAAAAATTCGTATCCGCTTGAAAGCATACGACCACAGAATTCTTGATCAATCCGCTGAGAAGATCGTTGAAACGGCAAAACGTTCCGGTGCAGGTGTATCCGGGCCGATTCCGCTGCCAACCGAGAAGCAAGTTATTACTATTCTCCGTGCGGTGCACAAGTACAAGGATTCCCGTGAGCAGTTCGAAATGCGTACTCACAAGCGTCTGATCGACATTGTGAATCCAACGCCTCAAACTGTGGATGCCTTGATGCGCTTGGACCTGCCGTCCGGTGTAGATATCGAAATTAAATTGTAATTCTTCTATTTAGAAACAGGAAAAGAAAAGAGGTGTCAACATGAAAGGTATCTTAGGAAAAAAACTCGGTATGACTCAAGTGTTTACTCCTGAAGGTAACGTAATCGCGGTTACGGTTATCGAAGCGGGTCCTTGTGTGGTACTGCAAAAGAAAGACCTCAATACCGACGGGTATGAAGCAGTGCAGTTGGGCTTTTCCGACAAGAAAAACACCAACAAGCCTGAACAAGGTCACGCCCAGAAGGCAAATGCAACACCTAAGCGCTACGTTCGCGAAATTCGCGGTGTTGACCTCGGGGTACTCGAGGTTGGACAAGAGCTGAAGGCTGACGTCTTCGCTGAAGGCGAATTTGTTGACGTAACCGGAATCTCCAAAGGCAAAGGCTTCCAAGGCGTTATCAAACGCTGGGGACAAAGCCGCGGACCAATGGCTCACGGTTCCCGCTACCACAGAAGACCGGGTTCGATGGGTTCCATTCAAGCCAACCGCGTTCCTAAAGGCAAACGGCTGCCAGGACACATGGGTCATGACACGGTCACGATTCAAAAGCTTGAAATCATCAAAGTAGACGTAGAACGAAATGTTCTGCTGGTGAAAGGCTCCATTCCGGGACCTAAGAACAGCTTCGTGAAGGTTAAAGAAACCGTTAAGAAATAACTTTTGAAGAAAGGAGGAACATGAAATGCCAAAAGTAACACTTTTCAATATCAGCGGCAACGAAGTTGGTGAAGTTGAACTGAGCGACGCGGTTTTCGGTATCGAGCCGAACACTCACGTGCTGAATGAAGCGGTTCTTCTGCAAAGAGCTTCCCTGCGCCGTGGTACGCACAAAGTTAAAGGACGTTCGGAAGTTCGTGGCGGCGGACGCAAGCCTTGGAAACAAAAAGGCACAGGCCGCGCTCGTCAAGGTTCGATTCGTTCTCCACAATGGAAAGGCGGCGGCGTTGTCTTCGGACCGACTCCTCGCAGCTATTCCTGGAAACTGCCTAAGAAGGTTCGTCGTCTGGCGATCAAATCTGCGTTGTCCTCGAAGGTAATTGAGAACGACATTATCGTTCTTGACAGCCTGACTCTGAATGCTCCGAAGACTAAGGAATTTGTAGCCATTCTGAACAACCTGAAGGTAGATCAAAAGGCTCTGATCGTAGCCCCTAGCTATGACGATAACGTGGCTCTCTCCGCTCGCAACATCCCTGGGGTGAAGTTCCTGGCGGCTGATGGCATTAACGTTCTTGACGTGCTGACGCACGACAAACTGATCATCACCAAAGATGCAGTTTCTAAGGTAGAGGAGGTGTTCGCGTAATGAAAGATCCTCGCGATATCATCAAACGTCCGGTGATTACGGAACGCACATCCGACTACATGAGCGATTTGAAATATGCTTTTGAAGTGGACATTCGTGCCAACAAGACCGAAATCAAGCAGGCTGTAGAGGCCATCTTTAAAGTGAAAGTCGTTGCTGTGAACACATTGCGTGTGCCTGGAAAGCTGAAACGGTACGGACGCTACTCCGGATACACTCCGGAATGGAAGAAAGCCATTGTTAAGCTCAGCCCGGACAGCAAGCCGCTCGAGTTCTTTGAAGCGGTAGAATAATATCCTGTAAAGCAAGGAGGGAAACATAGTGCCAATCAAAAAGTACAAACCGACTTCCCCGGCCAGACGCGCAATGTCCGTGTCTACGTTTGAAGAAATCACAACAAATCAGCCGGAGAAATCGCTGCTGGCGCCGCTGAGCAAAAAAGCGGGCCGCAACAACCAAGGTAAAATTACGGTTCGTCACCATGGCGGCGGACACAAACGTAAATACCGTATCATCGACTTCAAGCGGACGAAAGACGGCATACCAGGCAGCGTTGCTACGATCGAGTATGACCCGAACCGCACATCCAATATTGCCCTGATTCACTACGCTGACGGAGAGAAACGTTACATCATCGCTCCGAAGGGTCTGAAGGTTGGGGATAAGATCGAATCCGGTCCTGCAGCGGACATCAAAATCGGCAACTCGCTTCCGCTGTCCAACATTCCGGTGGGTACAGTTATCCACAACATTGAGCTGAAGCCTGGCAAGGGCGGCCAATTGGTTCGCGCAGCCGGTACGGAAGCGCAGTTGCTCGGTAAAGAAGACAAGTACGTTTCCGTGCGTCTCTCTTCCGGTGAAGTTCGCAGAATCCTGAGCGTATGCCGCGCTACAATCGGTTCGGTTGGCAACGAAGACCACGAACTGATTAAGATCGGTAAAGCCGGCCGTAGCCGTTGGCTGGGCCAACGTCCTGAAGTTCGCGGTGTTGTTATGAACCCGAACGATCACCCTCATGGCGGTGGTGAAGGTCGCGCTCCGATCGGACGCAAGTCTCCGTTGTCCCCTTGGGGCAAACCGACCCTTGGCTACAAAACGCGTAAGAAAAACAAAGCTTCTGATAAATATATCATTCGTCGCCGCACGAAATAAGACGCTTCAAGGTGAGCTTGAGTCCGCGAAGCGTCAAATCGCGGCTTGAACATTTGATGAAGGGAGGATTCATACATGAGTCGCAGTTTGAAGAAGGGGCCTTTTATTGATGGCTACCTGCTGAAAAAAGTTGAAGACTTGAACGTTTCGGGCAAAAAAGTAGTCATCAAAACTTGGTCCCGCCGCTCAACCATTTTCCCTCAATTTATCGGACATACGTTTGGTGTGTATGACGGCCGTAAACACGTGCCTGTATACGTAACGGAAGATATGGTAGGTCACAAGTTGGGCGAATTCGCGCCAACGCGTACTTACAAAGGCCACGCGGGTGACGATAAGAAGACGAGAAGATAATCACAGATTCTCTGCTTAGAGAGGAGGGAAAACAATGCAAGCAAAAGCGCATGCAAGATCGGTACGGATTTCCGCTCGTAAAGCGAAGCTGGTTGTTGACTTGATTCGCGGCAAGCAAGTGGGAGAGGCAATCGCCATTCTTCGCCACACTCCGAAATCCGCTTCCCCGGTAGTTGAAAAGCTGCTGAACTCGGCGATCGCCAATGCCGAGCACAACTATTCGATGGACGTAAACAGCCTCTTTATCAGCGAGGTTTTCGTAAACCAAGGTCCAACGATGAAACGGTTCCGCCCGCGCGCAATGGGTCGCGCCAGCCGGATCAACAAACGCACCAGCCACATTACTTTGGTGGTATCTGAGAAATAAGGAGGGATAACGTGTGGGTCAAAAGGTAAATCCAGTCGGACTCCGGATCGGGATTATCCGTGACTGGGAATCCAAATGGTATGCAGGCAAAGAGTTCGGAACACTTCTTCTGGAAGACGTCAAAATTCGGGAATACCTCAAAGGCAAGCTGAAAGATTCCGCTGTTTCCCGTATTGAAATTGAAAGAGCGGCTAGCCGCGTGAACGTTACAATTCATACTGCAAAGCCGGGTATGGTTATTGGTAAGGGCGGCGCTGAAGTCGAAGTGCTTCGCAGCGCGGTGACTCAAATCGCCGGCGGCAAAAAAGTGCACATCAACATTAATGAAATCAAACACCCTGAGCTGGACGCTATTCTCGTTGCCGAGAGCATCGCACAACAGCTGGAGCGTCGCGTATCGTTCCGCCGTGCGCTTAAGCAAGCGATCCAAAGAACAATGCGTTCCGGTGCAAAAGGGATTAAAACTTCGGTCAGCGGACGTCTTGGCGGCGCCGAGATCGCTCGTACGGAAGGCTATAGCGAAGGAACAGTTCCACTTCATACGCTTCGTGCCGATATCGACTACGGAACGGCTGAAGCTCATACGACTTATGGCCGTATCGGTGTAAAAGTATGGATCTATCGTGGAGAGATTCTTCCTACGGCTAAGAAACAAGCTGCTCAGGAAGGAGGCAACTAATCATGTTGGTACCAAAACGTGTTAAGCACCGCAAACAACAACGCGGTCACATGAGGGGTCTGGCAAAAGGCGGCACCGAGCTGAACTTCGGCGAATTCGGTCTGCAAGCTCTGGAGCCATCCTGGATCACTAACCGTCAGATCGAAGCGGCTCGTATCGCGATGACCCGTTACATCAAACGGGGCGGTAAAGTATGGATTAAGATTTTCCCTGACAAGCCGATTACTCAAAAGCCTCTCGAGGTTCGGATGGGTAGCGGTAAAGGTAACGTTGAAAAATGGGTAGCCGTAGTTAAACCGGGCAAAATTATGTTCGAACTCGGAGGCGTATCTGAAGAAATCGCTCGTGAAGCGATGCGTCTTGCCTCTCACAAGCTGCCAGTTAAGACAAAGTTTGTGAAACGTGAAGAATTGGGTGGTGAAGCAAATGAAAGCTAATGAACTTCGCAACTTGACCACTGCCGAGATTGAACAAAAGATTGCTGGCTTCAAAGAAGAGCTGTTTAATCTGCGTTTTCAACTGGCAACAGGCCAACTGGACAACCCGACTCGGATTCGTGATGTGCGTAGAGAAATAGCTCGTGCTAAAACCGTTATCCATGAGAGAGTTCTTGGGATCAGCTAATTGAAACGGATGGAATGATCCGTATCAGGAAGGAGGCTAATTATGAGCGAAGAACGTAACGCGCGCAAAGTGCAAATCGGTAAAGTTGTCAGCGACAAAATGGACAAAACAATCGTAGTTGCCGTTGAAACTTATAAAAAACATGATCTGTACCACAAACGCATTAAATACACCAAGAAATTCAAAGCGCATGATGAGAACAATACTGCCCAAATCGGCGATACTGTGAAAATCATGGAAACTCGTCCGCTCTCCAAGGACAAACGCTGGAGACTGGTTGAAGTGGTGGAAAAAGCGGTTATCATCTAATGCGTCACATGACAGTTTTTCCGAAAGGAGGAAATATCAATGATTCAACCATTTACACGCTTGCATGTAGCTGACAACTCCGGTGCGAAGGAACTGATGTGTATCCGCGTATTGGGCGGTACTGGACGTCGGACAGCAGCTATCGGCGATCTGATCGTTTGCTCGGTAAAACAAGCAACACCAGGCGGCGTTGTCAAAAAAGGTGATGTAGTAAAAGCGGTGGTTGTGCGCACGAAGCGCTCCGTACGCCGCAAGGACGGATCTTACATCGCATTTGACGAGAACGCAGCGGTTGTTGTAAAAGACGACAGAAGCCCGCGCGGAACGCGTATTTTCGGACCAGTTGCTCGCGAACTTCGCGACAAGGATTACATGAAGATCGTTTCCTTGGCACCGGAAGTTATCTAATACCGCTTAGGCGGCTCATATAGCGACTTGCAAAAGGCTTAGAACCAGGAGGTGTAACAAATGCCTAGAGTGAAAAAAGTTCTGGAATCCCATAACAACAAACTGCACGTGAAAAAAGACGATGTGGTTATGGTGATCAGCGGTAAAGACAAAGGCAAGAAGGGCCGCGTCATCGCTGCGTATCCGCGTAAAAACCGCGTACTGGTAGAAGGCGTGAACATGGTGAAGAAACACCAGAAGCCTAACCAGCAAAATCCGCAAGGCGGCATCATCGAGCAGGAAGCTGCAATTCATGTGTCCAACGTTATGCACATCGACCCGAAGAGCGGCAAAGTAACCCGTATCGGCTACAAAGTGCTCGACAACGGCAAGAAAGTTCGCGTAGCGAAAAGATCTGGAGAGATCATCGACTAATACAGCGTTTAAGAAAGGAGGTTAACTCTTCATGGCAGCAAGAATGAAAGAACGTTTTCTGAACGAGATTACGCCGGCTCTGATTCAGAAATTTAACTATAAAACGGTTATGCAAGTTCCGAAAATCGAGAAGGTTGTTATCAACATGGGCGTAGGCGACGCCGTGCAAAACTCGAAGGTGCTTGATTCCGCTGTGAACGATATGCAGCTGATCGCTGGTCAAAAACCGGTAATCACGAAAGCCAAGAAGTCTATCGCCGGTTTCAAACTGCGCGAGAACATGCCGATCGGCGTTAAGGTAACCCTTCGCGGTGAACGCATGTACTACTTCCTGGATAAATTGTTCAACGTAACGCTTCCGCGCGTTCGTGACTTCCACGGTGTATCGACCAAAGCTTTTGACGGCCGCGGCAACTATACACTCGGTCTGAAAGAGCAATTGATTTTCCCTGAGATCGAATATGACAAGGTGGACAAAGTCCGCGGTATGGATATCGTAATCGTAACGACGGCAAAGACGGATGAGGAATCCCGCGAGCTGTTGACTCAGCTGGGAATGCCTTTCGCGAAGTAAGATCGGTCGTCCAATTCTCCGAAACTGTTTAGGAGGTGTCAGGCTAAAGTGGCAAAAACTTCGATGAAAGTTAAGCAACAACGCGCGCCGAAATTCAAAGTTCGTGCATACACACGCTGCGAGCGTTGCGGTCGTCCACATTCGGTACTGCAAAAGTTCAAAATTTGCAGAATTTGTTTCCGTGAATTAGCTTATAAAGGCCAGATTCCTGGCGTCAAAAAAGCAAGCTGGTAAGAAGTTTATATACGGGAAGGAGGTTTACACCAAATGACTATGTCTGATCCTATTGCAGATATGCTTACTCGTATTCGTAACGCCAACATCGTGCGTCACGAAACTGTAGAGCTGCCTGCCTCGACATTGAAAAAACAAATCGCCGATATCCTGAAGCGTGAAGGCTTCATCCGTGATGCGGAATTTGTTGAAGATAGCAAACAAGGGCTTATCCGTATTTTCCTGAAGTACGGCCCGAACCAAGAACGTGTTATTTCCGGTCTGAAAAGAATCAGTAAGCCAGGCCTGCGTGTATATACGAAGAGCAACGAAGTTCCTCGTGTACTCGGCGGACTGGGCATCGCGATTATCTCCACTTCCAAGGGAGTTATGACCGACAAGGAAGCTCGTCAAGCAAAATCCGGCGGCGAAGTTCTCGCCTACGTTTGGTAATCACGTCAGAAGATAAGGAGGTGCAACACAAATGTCTCGTATTGGTCGCAAACCAAT
The DNA here is from genome assembly GCF_000520735.1 of Paenibacillus forsythiae T98. Classification (GTDB taxonomy): domain Bacteria; phylum Bacillota; class Bacilli; order Paenibacillales; family Paenibacillaceae; genus Paenibacillus_AQ; species Paenibacillus_AQ forsythiae. The sequence goes on along the minus strand of NZ_ASSC01000125.1, from coordinate 18,873 downwards.
CGCAGTACCTAGCGGTGTAGACGTGACGGTGAACAACACTGTCATCACCGTAAAAGGTCCTAAAGGTACTTTGACTCGTGAACTTCATAAGGATATGAAGGTTACAGTTGAAAATAACGAAATTCTTGTTGTTCGTCCTTCGGACAACAAACTGCATCGCTCTCTTCACGGCACAACCCGCTCCGTTGTCAACAACATGGTAAGCGGCGTGACTGAAGGATTCTCCAAATCTCTGGAACTGGTTGGGGTCGGATATCGTGCAAACAAATCCGGAGATAAAATCGTTCTGAACGTCGGCTACTCCCATCCGGTTGAAATTACTCCGGAACCGGGAATCGAGTTCGAAGTTCCTGCCAACACGAAAATTATCGTAAAAGGCATTGACAAAGAACGTGTAGGCGCTTATGCCGCAAAGATTCGCTCTGTACGCGAGCCTGAGCCGTACAAAGGCAAAGGGATTAAATATGAGGGTGAACGCATTATCCGTAAGGAAGGTAAAGCCGGTAAGAAGAAATAAGCCGGCTCGCCTTGATTCCAGGATGCTTATTGCGTCTTGACGTGAAGCTGCCTTAAGGCAAACTGAAGGGAGTGAAAAGGAAGTCATGATTACCAAAGAGGATAAAAATAAAGCTCGTGTTAAAAGACACCTGCGTGTACGCAAGAAAATCCAAGGTACTACCGAACGCCCTCGCCTGAATGTGTTCCGTTCTTCCAAACACATTTATGCTCAACTGATCGATGATGTTAAAGGCGTAACGATCGTATCCGCGTCGACGCTTGATAAAGAACTGAAAGATTCTGTTGGCAATGGCGGCAGTGTTGAAGCTGCAAGCAAAGTTGGCCAACTGGTCGCAAAGCGCGCCAAAGAAAAAGGACATACCGCTGTGGTATTTGACCGCGGAGGCTACCTGTATCATGGACGGATTCAAGCGCTTGCTGATGCGGCTCGCGAAGCTGGACTTGAATTCTAGAAACATTCTTAAAAGGAGGTTAACGACTTGCGTGTAGATCCAAATACTTTAGAGCTGACAGAAAGAGTTGTTCACATTAACCGCGTTGCTAAAGTTGTAAAAGGCGGACGCCGTTTCAGCTTCAGCGCATTGGTTGTTGTCGGCGATGGCAAAGGCTGGGTCGGTGCGGGTATCGGTAAAGCCGGCGAAGTTCCGGATGCGATCCGCAAAGGCATCGAAGACGCCAAGAAAAACTTGATCCACGTTCCACTCGTAGGAACGACGATTCCTCACCTAGTTAACGGACATTTCGGCGCTGGACGCGTTCTGCTGAAGCCGGCATCGCAAGGTACCGGTGTTATTGCTGGCGGACCTGTTCGTGCGGTACTGGAGCTGGCTGGTGTAGGCGATATTTTGACAAAATCTTTAGGTTCTTCGAACTCCATGAATATGGTCAATGCAACTTTGGAGGGATTGTCCCGTCTGAAGCGTATTGAAGAGGTCGCGAAGCTTCGCGGCAAATCTATCGAAGAGCTTCGCGGTTAAGGAGGGGAACGTCAATGGCGAAATTGCAAATCACCCTCGTTCGCAGTTTGATCGGACGTCCGGAAACACAACGTGTGACGGTTAAGACGCTCGGCCTGCGCAAGCTCAATTCGTCTGTGGTTCACAATGATAATCCTGCGATTCGCGGAATGATCAATAAAGTGAGCCATCTCGTATCCGTGACTGAAATTGAAGGCTAAGTCGCCTTTTACCCATTAATTGATATAAGGAGGTGCAAACGATGAAGTTACATGAACTCGCTCCGGCTCCTGGTTCCCGCAAAGAACGCAATCGTGTAGGTCGCGGTACTTCCAGCGGTAACGGCAAAACATCCGGCCGTGGTCATAAAGGTCAAAACTCTCGTTCCGGCGGTGGTGTTCGTCCGGGCTTCGAGGGTGGCCAGAACCCACTCTATCGTCGTCTGCCTAAGCGTGGATTCGTCAATCCTACCCGTAAAGAGTATGCGATTGTGAACCTGGAGGAACTGAACAGCTTTGCAGAAGGAACGGAAGTTACGCCTCAACTGCTGCTCGAAACAGGCGTTGTAAAGAACGCGAAGAGCGGCATCAAAATCCTCGGCAACGGTGAAATCACTGTAAAACTTACGGTTCAAGCAAACAAGTTCTCTCAATCTGCGGTAGAGAAAATCGAAGCTGCCGGCGGTAAAACCGAGGTGATCTAATGTTTAAGACGCTTAAGAATATATGGCGTGTTGAAGATTTACGCAAAAAAATTCTGTTCACCCTGTTCGTATTTATCATCTACCGCATCGGTTCGTTCGTGCCGGTTCCCGGTGTGGACAAATCGGTGTTTGAATCAACAGGCAACGAGGCTGGAAATGCCTTGATGAATCTGTTCAACACCTTCTCGGGCGGAGCGCTTAAAAACTTCTCCATCTTTGCGATCAGCATTTACCCGTACATTACGGCATCCATTATCGTGCAGCTTTTGTCGATGGATGTAGTGCCGAAATTTGCCGAATGGGCAAAGCAGGGCGAGCACGGTAAAAAACAGCTGGCGCAAATTACCCGTTACGGTACGGTAGTGTTGGCTCTGATTCAGGGGTTCGCAACCTCTATCGGATTCAACCGGATCTATAATACGAACATGATGCCAAACGCAACGATTGCGGATTATCTGCTCGTTGCCATTATTTTGACGGCAGGCACTTCATTTCTGATGTGGCTTGGTGAACAAATTACCGAGAGAGGTATCGGAAACGGGATTTCGATTCTGATCTTTGCGGGAATCGTCGCAAACATTCCGGGATATTTCACTGCAACGGCGCAATCGAGCTTCATCCAGCCGGGGCAGACTTTCCTGAATATTCTTAAAGTCGTGGTCATAGCAATCGTGGTTGTGGCGATTATTGTAGGGGTTATTTTTGTACAGCAAGGCATTCGCAAGATTCCCGTTCAATATGCCAAACGCGTAGTCGGAAACAAGATGTATGGTGGACAGAATACGCATATTCCGCTTAAAATCAATGCGGCGGGTGTAATTCCTGTTATCTTTGCCGCATCGCTGCTTCAATTCCCGATTGTTATCACCACCTTCTGGTCGACTCATGCCTGGGCACAGTGGATTTCCCAGAACCTTTCGCTATCCAAACCGCTCGGCATGGTCCTCTACGTGATCATGATCATCGGATTTACGTTCTTCTACACGTTCGTCCAGATGAATCCGCAGCAAATGGCGGATAACATGAAGAAGAACGGCGGCTATATCCCGGGCATTCGCCCAGGTAAAGCGACGGAGAAGTATCTGACCCGGGTAATGTCCCGACTGACCATGTCAGGCGCGCTGTTCCTGGCCATCATCTCTGTGCTTCCGGTATTCTTCGGCACCGTGACCGGCTTACCTCATTCGGTACAGATCGGCGGCACCTCGCTGCTCATCGTGATCGGCGTCGCGCTGGATACCATGAAGCAGATCGAGAGCCAATTGATTAAACGCCATTACAAAGGCTTCATTAACAAATAGGCGATAGGTTCCGGTGAAGCGGCTCATTTACAGACTTCCCGGCGCCTATTGTGCTGTTTCTTGCCTGGTGGCGATCCAGCTAAAGGGGAGAGACGTAAGGTGAACATCCTTTTCATGGGCCCGCCTGGGGCAGGCAAGGGGACGCAAGCTGCGGTTATCGTAAAAGAACTGGAGATACCTCATATCTCGACGGGAGACGCTTTTCGTCTTGCGATCAAACAGGGAACTCCAGTCGGCCTGAAGGCCAAATCTTTTATAGATCAAGGCTTGCTTGTACCGGATGATGTAACGATTGGAATTGTGGAAGAGCGGCTGCAGCAGTCCGATTGCGAAAAAGGTTTTTTATTGGACGGCTTTCCAAGAACTCTTTCGCAAGCGGAAGCGCTGGATGAGCTTCTTGCCCGCATGAATACTTCTCTGGACCATGTTATCAATTTGAACGTGGACCGCGGACTGCTTATGGCCCGTCTGACCGGACGGCGGATTTGCAAGGTATGCGGTGCATCGTATCATTTGATTTTCAACCCGCCGAAACAAGAAGGTATCTGCGACATCGATGGCGGCGAGTTGTATCAGCGTCCTGATGATAACGAAGAAAGTGTTGGCAAGCGTTTGGATGAGTATGACAACAAGACGGCGCCGCTGCTTCACTTTTACGGGGATAAAGGTCTGTTGCGTCAGGTAAACGGGGAAAACGAAATCGACGTCGTTTCTGCCGAAATTGTATCTTTACTGCGAGGTTAGTGTAATGATCATATGTAAGTCCGAACAGGAACTTGCCTTTATGAGAGAAGCGGGACGAATTGTTGCCGAGACTCACCGCCTTATGGAACAGGCTATCGAGCCTGGGATTACGACAGGGGAGCTCGACAGAATCGCCGAACAATACATTCGCAGTCAAGGTGCTGTGCCGTCATTCAAAGGCTACAATGGTTTTCCTGCCAGCATTTGCGCTTCAGTCAACGATCAGTTGGTGCATGGATTTCCCGGCAAACGCAAACTGGTGGAAGGCGATATCATATCGCTGGACATTGGAGCGCAGTACAAGGGATATCACGGCGATTCCGCCTGGACCTATGGGGTAGGCAGCATATCTGAAGAAGCCCAGCGGCTCCTCAATGTGACGGAAGGCTCCCTGTACGCAGGCCTTGAGCTGATTAAGCCGGATGTGCGCCTGTTTACAATCTCCCACGCTATTCAAAAATATATCGAAGAAGCCGGATTCTCGGTGGTACGCGAGTATGTTGGGCATGGTGTTGGGGCAGAACTGCATGAAGAACCGCAAATTCCGAACTACGGCATTGCAGACCGCGGTCCGCGGCTTAAAGCGGGCATGGTACTCGCCATTGAGCCGATGGTCAATGCGGGCAAACGTTATGTCCGAACGCTGGAAGATAACTGGACGGTCGTGACGGTGGACGGTTCGCTGTGCGCTCACTTTGAGCATACGGTGGCGGTTACTCCGGACGGCATGGAAATTTTCACGAAACTGAATGCGTAGGTGATCTTTGTTGAATGCCGAGAGCAGCCCGCAAGTCGGTCAATTGGTGAAAATACTCAAAGGCAAGGAAGCCGGAGAGGTTGCCGTGGTCATCGCTGTTGTAGACAGCAGGTTTGTGTATATTGCGGACGGAGGCAAGCGCAAGTTTGACGGACCGAAGAAGAAGAACATTCTTCATCTGGAGTTCACTCCGATCATCAGCAGCGAGGTTGTGAACAGTCTGAAAGAAACCGGTCGGGTAACGAATGGAAAGCTGCGCTATGCAGTGATGAACTATGTGCGTTCCGCCGGAATAAGCGCTATGAAGAAAGGAGAATAGCTGTGGCCAAAGAAGATGTCATTGAAGTGGAAGGCACCGTCATTGAACCGTTGCCGAACGCAACGTTTAAGGTTGAGCTGGAGAACGGCCATCAGATCCTTGCTCACGTGTCGGGTAAGCTGCGGATGCACTTTATCCGTATTTTGACCGGCGATAAAGTGGTCGTGCAGTTATCGCCTTATGATTTAACCAAAGGTCGTATAACTTACCGTAAATAGATGGAAACTCCGATTGAAATTCTGCTCCATGGGGAGCATGAATGCACGCTTTTTTGAAGCCAGTTTTACTACCTGTAAAACTGAGCGGGCGATCATTTCTAAGCCAGTTTTACTGCGTAAAACTTTGAGGAGGTAATAAGCATGAAGGTAAGACCTTCTGTAAAGCCCATTTGCGAGAAATGCAAAGTCATCCGCCGCAAAGGGACTGTAATGGTAATTTGCGAAAATCCGAAACACAAACAAAAACAAGGTTAAAGAAGGGGGTGTAGCGTAAAATGGCTCGTATAGCTGGAGTGGATTTGCCACGTGACAAACGCGTTGAGATCGCCTTGACTTATATTTTCGGAATCGGTAGAACGACTTCCCAGAAAATTCTTAAAGAAACAGGGATCGACGTTAACACACGTGTCCGTGATTTGACGGAAGATGAAGTCAGCAAACTGCGTGAAACGATCGACAAATCGGTCAAAGTGGAAGGTGACCTGCGTCGTGAAATTTCCTTGAATATTAAACGTCTTACCGAGATTGGCTGCTATCGCGGTGTTCGCCACCGTCGCGGCTTGCCGGTTCGCGGTCAACGTACCAAGACGAATGCCCGTACCCGGAAAGGCCCGCGTCGTACAGTAGCAAACAAGAAGAAATAATAAGGGGGGATAAGAGACAATGGCTAAACCGAAAAAAGTCGTACGTACCAAACGTCGCGACCGTAAAAATATCGAATCCGGCGTGGCGCATATCCGTTCCACGTTCAACAATACCATCGTTACCATCACGGACCCTCACGGCAACGCTATTTCCTGGGCAAGCTCCGGCGGCCAAGGATTTAGGGGTTCCCGTAAGTCGACTCCGTTCGCAGCCCAAATGGCGGCAGAAGTTGCAGCCAAGGCAGCTATGGAGCACGGCATGAAGAGTGTCGAGGTTATGGTTAAAGGACCGGGCGCGGGCCGCGAGGCAGCCATCCGTTCCCTTCAGGCCGCGGGCCTTGAAGTTAACCTCATTAAAGACGTCACTCCGGTTCCGCACAATGGATGCCGTCCGCCGAAACGTCGCCGCGTATAGTGAATCAGCGATGTAAATGTGGTATAAATCCGGCACCATCTGCTAATAATGGTTGTTTAGGCATACTACATGATACACCTGATGGGGTGACCGTTTCATATAGGAGCGACGTTTTAAGGAGGGTACACTCGTGATAGAAATCGAAAAGCCGAAGATTGAGACCGTAGAAGCCAATGATGAAGGAACCTATGGGAAATTCGTAGTAGAACCGCTGGAACGTGGATATGGCACGACTCTGGGGAACTCGCTTCGCCGGATCCTGCTGTCCTCCCTTCCGGGAGCCGCAGTGACCTCGGTCCAAATTGACGGCGTTCTGCATGAGTTCTCCACCGTTCCCGGCGTAATGGAAGACGTGACCGAAATCATTTTGAACCTCAAAGCTCTTTCCCTGAAAATTCATTCAGATGAAGAGAAAGTGTTCGAGATTGATGCTGAAGGGGAAGGCGTCGTAACCGCAGGTGACATCCGTGCGGACAGCGATGTTGAGATCCTTAACCCGGACCTTCATATTGCAACGCTGGGACCTGGCGCGAGACTTCACATGCGTATTTTTGCAGGCCGGGGTCGCGGCTATGTCCAAGCGGATCGTAACAAGCGCGAAGACCAGCCGATCGGCGTCATCCCGGTAGATTCCATCTACACTCCGATTTCCCGTGTGAATTACACCATCGACAATACACGTGTCGGTCAAGTGACCAACTACGATAAGTTGACGATGGAAATCTGGACAGATGGCAGCATCCGACCGGAAGAGGCCGTCAGCCTCGGAGCCAAAATTTTGAATGAGCATCTTGTTTTGTTCGTGGGTCTCACGGATGAAGCGAAGGATGCCGAAATTATGGTTGAAAAAGAAGAAGACAAGAAAGAAAAAGTGCTTGAGATGACAATCGAGGAGCTGGATCTTTCGGTTCGTTCCTACAACTGTCTCAAACGCGCCGGCATCAATACGGTGCAGGAGCTTACCACGAAGACGGAAGAAGATATGATGAAGGTCCGCAACCTGGGCCGCAAATCTTTGGAAGAAGTTCAGGAGAAGCTCGAAGAGCTCGGTTTGGGTCTGCGTACCGAAGAATAAGCGACAAGATTGACGAAGTAGAGGAGGGAAAAACATGGCATACCAAAAGTTGGGCCGTGATTCCAGTGCGCGTAAAGCATTGTTCCGCGACCTGGTAACGGACCTGTTCTTATATGAGCGCATCCAGACGACGGAAGCGAAAGCGAAGGAAGTTCGTACCATCGCCGAGAAACTGATCACGAAAGCGAAGAAAGGCGATCTGCATGCCCGTCGTCAAGTAGCAGCGTTCGTACGCCGCGAAACTGTTGACGGAGAGCAGGATGCAATTCAAAAGCTGTTCGCTGAAATCGCACCGCGCTATACAGAACGTCCAGGCGGATACACTCGTATCCTGAAGCTCGGACCTCGCCGCGGCGACTCGGCGCCTATGGTTTACCTTGAACTGGTAGACCGCGCCTAGTAACAAGCAGCAAGCATTTTGATTTCCCGATTGCCCTGTTGTCCATCTCTTTAGGAGAAGGATTGGGGATGATCCGTTATTGTATCAGTGGAATATGGCCCGGCTCTTCTTGCGGAGAGGCGGCGTCATGTCCCGGCTCCTACCGACGGCGTGATCTACTGGATATCTGCATAGGTGTCCGCCAGTCGTGCAGTAAACCGCGGAAATCCGCTTGTTCAATGGAAGGAGCTCCCGAAGGGGCTTCTTTTTTTTGGAAGGAGAGCCGAATGCGCAATCTATTCATGAAAGTCACCTATGACGGTACGAGCTATGACGGCTTTCAGACCCAGCCGGAAGGCAATACGGTGCAGGATATGCTGGAGCGGGCCATAACCCATCTGACCGGCGAAGTGGTGAAAATCACCGCTTCCGGCCGCACGGACGCTGGAGTGCATGCCTACGGGCAGCCCTTTAATTTCGAGACGGCCTCGCTAATACCGCTTGAACGCTGGTGTTTGGCGCTGAACGCTCGTTTGCCGGAAGATATCGTCGTTACGGAAGCGCATGAAGTGCCGCTTTCTTTTCATTCCCGCCGGGCGGCCAAGCGGAAGACCTATCGCTACACGATCAATGGCAACCGGTTCCCTGATCCGTTTCAACGGCGTCTGCAGTTCCATCATCCTGTGACTCTGAATGTTCCCGCAATGGAACAGGGGCTGCCCTTTCTGATCGGCACTCATGACTTCACTTCCTTTGCATCGAGGAAATCGACGAAGGCATCGCATGTCCGTACGATTTACGAAGCGCATATGGAGGTAGACCGCAGCATGTGCCGGCCGGATTCGTCCGACCAGGGGGTCATTCATACTTACATTACCGGCAGCGGCTTTTTGCAGCATATGGTGAGAATTATAATGGGTACGCTGATTCAAGTGGGAGAAGGCAAGCGCAGACCGGAGAGTATGGCGGATATTCTGGCGGCATGTGACAGGGCGGCGGCCGGACCGACAGCGGTGGCCAAAGGGCTGGCTCTTTGGAGCGTCAATTACGGGGACGCCGGGGATTGATGACTATTTATTGACGAAAAAAGTTAATGGACGATTGAAAAATCCCTTGCACTCAGTATGTTTATCCTGTAAAATAAAAGTTGTGTTTTCTTGATGGCTATCCCACAGCCCCGATCAAGGGAACCCCAAAAATGCTTTACCCAACAACCAAAAATGTAATTTCGATGAGAAATCAGATATACGAGATTTTCGTACGAGAACAAGGAGGAACTATTCATGCGTACCACCTACATGGCGAAGCCGAACGAAGTTGAACGCAACTGGCATATTATTGATGCCGAAGGCAAAACACTCGGCCGTCTGGCAAGTGAAGCCGCCGCTTTGATCCGCGGTAAACACAAACCACAATTTACACCTCATGTGGATACTGGCGATTTCGTCATTGTCATCAACGCAGAGAAGATTCACTTGACTGGCAAGAAACTGCAAAACAAGAAATACTATCGTCACTCTTTGCATCCAGGCGGTCTTAAAGTAACCACAGCTGAAACCTTGCTGAACAGCAAACCTGAGCGTGTAATCGAATCCGCCGTTCACGGCATGATTCCGAAGACCCGTCAAGGCAATGCAATGAAGCTGAGATTGAAAGTATATGCCGGCGCCGAGCATCCACACGCAGCACAAAAACCTGAAGTTTACGAACTTCGCGGATAAGAATAAGGGAGGACAGTTTCATGGCACAAGTACAATACTATGGGACAGGTCGTCGTAAACATTCGGTAGCACGTGTTCGCCTCGTACCGGGTGAAGGACGCATTGTCATTAACAAACGCGACATCAACGAATATTTTGGTTTGGAAACACTCAAACTGATTGTTAAACAACCTTTGACTCTGACTGAAACGCTGGGCAGCTATGACGTTCTGGTTATCGCTCATGGCGGCGGAATCTCCGGCCAAGCCGGCGCAATCCGTCACGGCATTTCCCGCGCTCTGCTGAAAGCAGATCCGGAATACCGTTCTTCCTTGAAGAAAGCCGGATTCCTGACTCGCGACCCACGTATGAAGGAACGTAAGAAATACGGCCTCAAAGCCGCTCGCCGCGCTCCTCAGTTCTCGAAACGTTAATATTCCTTGTAATCAAGGAAATTCAGCCTCTGGCCCTCCAAGCCGGGGGCTTTTATCTATTGGGAATGTCATCTTACAATGTTTTAATGCTGAAATATCATTGACATCCCATGGGAAAGTTATATACTTATTTCATATTAACTTAGTTGGAATTTAAGCTAAAGTTTTAATTTGGGATGGAGGAATACGTAATGAATTTGCTTGAAAAAGAAGAGTTGATCAAAGTGAAGGCCGAAGAATTAGAGCATGCCACGCCGGAGGAAATTATTCGCTGGGCGGTGGAAACTTTTCCAAATATAACGTTTGCCTGCAGCTTTGGAGCCGAAGACGTTGTGCTGGTCGATATGGTGCAGAAGGTAAGCCCATCTACCGATATTTTCTACTTGGATACGGATTTTCACTTCCAGGAAACCTATGAAACCAGAGATAAGATGGAAGCCAAATATAATCTGGAATTTGTGCGGGTCTCCCCGCAAATCACGCCTGAGGAGCAAGCCAAGCAGTACGGAGAAGAGCTCTGGAAGACTGAGCCGAACCAATGCTGCAATATCCGCAAAGTAGAGCCTCTGACACGGATTCTTTCCAAGTATGATGCATGGATTACCGGCATTCGCCGCGATCAGGCTCCGACCCGCGCCAATGCGAAGAAGATCGAATATGATTACAAATTTGGTCTGGTCAAATTCAACCCGATTGCGGATTGGACAACCGAAGATGTATGGAACTACATCCGCGCCAACGATATCATCTACAATCCGCTGCATGACCGCCATTTCCCAAGCATCGGCTGTGAACATTGCACACGAGCCGTTATGCCTGGCGAAGATCCGCGTGCGGGCCGGTGGTCCGGCTCTGACAAGACGGAATGTGGACTGCACAAGTAAGACCTATTAATCGTTACAACAGAGAAGGGAAGAAGATAGATGACTGCAATTCTTCCGCATGGCGGAACGTTGATCAATCGGATAGCTGAGGGCAAGGAGAGAGAACGGCTGCTTCAGGAAGCGGCAGAATTCAAGCGGATCGCTATTAATACATGGACGATTTCGGATCTGGATTTGATCGGTGTCGGCGCATTTTCACCGCTGACCGGTTTTCTGAACGAAGAGGACTATCATTCCGTAGTCAAGAATATGCGTCTTGCGAGCGGAACGGTATGGAGCATTCCCGTTACGTTGTCTCTTGGGGATGAGGAAGCCGCTGCTTTGGCGATCGGCGAGAAAGTGGCTTTGGTCGGTGAAGAGGACAGCGTAATCTACGGAGTTCTGGATGTCGAGAGCATTTACAGTGTCGATCAGCAGGTCGAAGCGCAGAATGTATTTAAGACAACCGATCCGGAGCATCCGGGCGTAAGCAAACTGCTTGCCCGTAATGCAACTTATGTCGGCGGTCCGATCACGGTTCTGAACCGTCCGCAGCCGGAGAAATTCGGAGAGTTCTACTTTGATCCGGCCAAGACCCGCGAAATTTTTGCGGAAAAAGGCTGGAGAACGGTTGTCGGCTTTCAGACCCGCAATCCCGTTCACCGCGCCCATGAATACATTCAAAAGTCTGCCATGGAGATTGTAGACGGGTTGTTCCTGAACCCGCTGGTAGGCGAGACGAAATCAGATGATGTTCCGGCGAATGTCCGCATGAAGAGTTACCTCGCTCTGCTCGAAAATTACTATCCGCAGAACCGGACGTTCCTTGGCGTATTCCCGGCAGCCATGCGCTATGCGGGTCCGCGTGAAGCCATTTTCCATGCCATGGTCCGCAAAAATTACGGCTGCACCCATTTTATCGTAGGCCGCGACCATGCCGGTGTTGGCGACTACTACGGCACGTATGAAGCGCAGGAGATTTTCTCCAACTTCACTGCCGATGAACTCGATATTACACCGCTGTTCTTCGAGCACAGCTTCTTCTGCAAGAAATGCGGCAACATGGCTTCGAGCAAGACATGCCCTCATACCAAGGAAGACCATGTGGCTCTGTCAGGCACCAAAGTGCGTGCCATGCTGCGTGAAGGCGTATGCCCGCCGCCGGAATTCTCCCGGCCGGAGGTTGCGCAAATTCTCATTGAAGGCATGAAGGAAGTCACGATCTCATAAGGCTATCGATTTAAGGTACTATTTGACCCTCTTGTCCCATATAGATGAGTAGAATCTATCGGGACGAGGGGGTTTTTGTTATGTCCGGCCGTAAAGGTAACAAAGTCTCGGTCTGGATCTCTTGGAGCGGCATGAAAAAGGGGATTGGGGGCATCGCCCTTATAGCCCTGCTGCTGGGCATTATTTCGTATGATATGCCTACCGCGAGAACGTGGAACTACTGGAGCCTGCCGCTGTCCGGCAAGGTCATTGCGATTGATGCGGGACATGGCGGTCCCGACGGGGGAGCGGTCAGCCGGGGAGGTCTGATTGAAAAAGACATCAATTTGGCCGTCTCGCTCTATTTGCGCGATTATCTGCAGCAGGCGGGGGCCGTCGTCGTCATGACGCGTGAAGCCGATTACGATCTGGCCGGATCAGATACGAGGGGCTATGCCAAGCGTAAGACAGAGGATCTTAAACAGCGGGTCCGGACGATTGAGAACGAGAACGCCGATCTTTTCATAAGCATACACATGAACAGCATGCCTTCCAACCGCTGGAGCGGCGCCCAAGTCTTCTACTATCCGAACCATTCGGATAATGAAGCTCTGGCCAGACTTGTGCAGGAAGAGATCCGGATAGCGCTTGCGAATACCGACCGAATTGCGAAAACAGTTAAGACTGTATATCTGCTCCAGGTGCTGCGGATGCCATCCATTCTGGTCGAGGTGGGATTTCTGTCCCATCCGCAAGAATCGGTTCTGCTTGGCGATGACCTGTACCAACGGAAAGTGGCGACTAGCATTTACAGAGGCATTCTACGCTATGAAGCCGGCGAACACGCGAAGGACTACTCATCCCCTCAACGGTAATGCTATAATAGACAGAAATCAGATCCGGTCAATAAACTGCCGGCTACAGAACAGGGGTGTTTTCCAATGCTGTCCAGGGAACAAATACAAGAATTACTGCAGCCAGTTACCGACCCGGAAACTGGAAAAAGCCTGGTAGAACTGCAGTTGATCCGCGATATTATGATTAAGGAAGATCGTATCTCCTTATCGCTGATATGTCCGGAAACGGATGAAACGAAGCGGATGAAGCTCGAACAGGAAGTAAGGGATCGTCTGCGGGAAGGCGGCGCAGAGAATGTTCATATCCGGTTGCGGGATATAACAGATCATGAACGGTCCAAGCTAAGGCGCGAAGCGGCCCCCGAAGAAGAGAAGCTGCAAGGGCATGCGGCCGGTCTTGAGGGCCTCGGGCTGTTAAACAAGAATTCCGGTATTCATTTCATTGCCATAGCAAGCGGAAAGGGCGGAGTCGGCAAATCGACCGTTACCGTGAACTTGGCTGCCGCGCTTGCGCGTAAGGGCAAAAGAGTCGGTTTGATTGATGCCGATATATACGGCTTCAGCGTTCCGGACATGATGGGAATTGAGGAAGCGCCCGTCGTCGAAGACGGAACGATTATTCCTGTTGAGCGATTCGGTGTAAAAGTGATGTCTATGGGCTTTTTTATCCGCGAGAATAACCCGGTGATTTGGCGCGGTCCAATGCTGGGCAAAATGCTGCGTCAATTCTTCAGCGACGTCGGTTGGGGAGAGCTTGACTACATGCTGCTGGACCTGCCTCCGGGAACGGGCGATGTGGCACTTGACGTCCATCAGATGCTGCCGCAGAGCAAAGAGGTTATCGTGACCACCCCCCATGCGACAGCGGCTTTTGTAGCGGCGAGAGCGGGCACTATGGCGCTGCAGACGGATCATGAGATTCTCGGGGTTATTGAAAATATGGCTTATTATCAATGCTCTGCCTGCGGTCAAAAGGATTACATCTTCGGTCGCGGCGGGGGAGCAAGATTGGCCGAGAGCCTGCACACGGATCTGATCGGGCAAATTCCGCTTGGAGCGCCGGACAACACTGTTTCCGATCCCGATTTCTCCCCATCCGTCTACAAAGCGGGCACGGGCACGGCGGAGTTGTTTGACGAAATTGCAGCTCGGCTTATTTTGAAATGTGAATAAATAACAAGAAGCCAGGCTCTATGATTGGAGTTCCTGGCTTTTTAATACCCCAAAGTCCGCTACGCCTCTTGCTCAAGTTTCGTGCCCGAGCGATCTTATTGCTGTTGCCCATCTCCGCCGCCGCTGTCTCCACCGCTATCTCCGCCTGAGCTTTCCTGGCCGCCTCCTCCTTTTTTCTCAACCTTTGGCTGGAGCTCTTCCTGAACTACCGTTTTAAGCAAGGCCAGCACTTCCATACGGAACAGGGGATTCTGCATCGTCTCCTGCATAACGGTCATAGTCTGCTTCCGATAATCCGGCGTTTTGGTAAGATCAAGGAACATTTTCATCATTTCGGGAGATTTCATGATTGCGGCAACCGATTTCTGATAGCTTGGGTCTTTGATCAGTTGAAGATGCAACTGCTTGCTCTGCGAACTGATGGCTTTGGCAAAATCCCCGGCAAACTGCGGGTCCGTCATAATTTTTTCGATTTCCTTCTGATACTCCGGAGCCGTAATCGTATCCTTTACAGCGAGACGAATTTGTTCATTGGTCTGAAGCGGCATCATCTTCATGCTCATTGTGCCGCTTCCGCCGCCCCCCCCGCCAGGTGAGGAGATGGCTTCCTCCACCGCCTTTTTGCCTTCCTCGCTTTTTAATATATCGACGACCATGGTCTTCATTTCCTTGTAACTGAACTGCTGGGACGAAGAGCTGCTCTGTTCGCTTCCGCAGGCCGTTAAGACCAGAATCAGGCCGAGCGCAATCCCGCTGTTCCGTAATACCGCCCGTCTCATGAATGCCGTCCTCCTTTAACTTGGGGATACTGCAATGTAGTATGCCGTGGAGCAGACTCATTTATGTTCTGGCGGCAATGGTTTTTTGTCGGCAACCTTGGTAAAATAAATCTGTCAGGAGGTGGGCGGCCTGAATATAAGGAAATGGTTTCATCTGTTCTGGACAACGCTGCTGGTTGGTTCCGGAGGAGCTGTCGCAGCAGGCATGGCGCTTCAGGGGATAAGCGGCGCCGTTCCATTCAAAGGCTTAACGGACTTCTTCCTTTATGCGCTTATTTTATTTGGCTATGGAATGCTTGTAAGCGTCTACGCTCAGCTCGGCTTCTTTGCTTACCTGATTCTCAACTACATGGGCTTCGGCGTATTTCCGCGAAAAATATGGCAATACATCCAGCTTGCGCTGGCAGTTATCGCTTTGTTTGATTTGTTTTTTCTGCGTTCGTTCGTGGGGGGAGAGCGCAGCCTCGCATCCGATTCGGCGCTTGGTCTGACTCTACTGCTTGCGGCTCTTGCCGTCGCTTATTTCAAAGTGCGGGATACCAACGCTTCGGCCTGGATTCCGACCTTCTTCTTCATGACCGGCGTCACCATTGTCGAAATGATCGGCGTGCTGAGGCTTGGCGTGGATAATGCCACGATGTTTATCGTCGTTCCGTTAATCGCTTGCAATGCATTCCAGATTTTGAGACTTCATCGCATTTTGCGGCCAGCCGCCGGATGGTCCGAGTGATTTGCCCAACTCTATTTTCGAGGGATCGGAAGCGGGGTTATTGGCGCAAGGGGCGATCGCGATTAAGTTTCGGAGGGAGGGGTATATATGAACATCGAGCGATATATGATAAAAGATACAGACGGCCAAATACTTCCCAAGCTTGATCCAGACGAAACGGGAGGCTTCAAAAAAGCGGAGGCCGAGGCGAAAATGGCTTCGCTCAAGGAACGGCTTGGCAAGCTCCAGGACATTTTTTTCGCCCAAAAGAAATATGCGCTGCTGATCGTCCTTCAAGGAATGGATTCGAGCGGTAAGGACGGCACGGTAAAGCATGTTTTTTCCGGCATCAATCCGCAGGGCTTTACCGTCACCAGCTTTAAAAAGCCGACCCTGGATGAGTCGGCCCATGATTTTTTATGGAGAGTGCATAAACAGACCCCGGCAAAAGGATATATATCCGCCTTCAACCGCTCCCATTACGAGGATGTTCTTGTGCCCCGTGTCCATGGTGACCAGGCTAAGGATGAGACCAAACGGCGCTTCCGCCATATCCGGCACTTTGAAGAGATGCTGACGGAGGAGAACACGCTCATCATCAAGCTGTTTCTGCATATATCGGAGGACAGACAGCTGGAAAAAATCCGGGAACGGCTTCAGGACCCGACCAAGCATTGGAAGTTTGATGTGAGCGATCTGGAAGAACGGAAATATTGGGACGACTACCAGAAGGCTTACGAAGATATTTTTAAAGAGACGTCTACAGATCACGCGCCATGGTACTGGATTCCGGCCAATCATCGCTGGTTCCGCAACTATTTGGCATTGAACATCGTAGTTAAGACATTGGAAAAGCTAAAGCTCTCGTATCCTGAATTGAACACGCCGACTCCGGATATTTCCGAATTGATCTCCCCGCGGCATTAAGCAAATTGAAATTCCCGCGCCATAATGATTACAGACCTGCGGCATCCTCCAACCGATCGCTAAGCCACGCTGAATCTCTTACCTCTTTGCCCTCGGTGCTTCCCTGGCTGATTAATTCGGAGACCGTCACAAATTCATAGCCTTGACTGCGCAGTGCATCAATGATATGAGGCAGCGCTTCGTGGGTTTGTTTGCAGGAGTCGCTGGCATGGAGCAGCACGATATCACCGGGATGAGCTTTGCCGGTCACGCGCTTCACGATATTTTCGACGCCGATATTTTTCCAATCCAGCGAATCGGTATCCCATTGGATGACTTTATAGCCGAGATCGTTTGCCACCTGTAGAACTCTTTTGTCAAAATCTCCGTTGGGCATGCGGATCAGCTTCGGTTCTTTCCCGGTTAATTCACTCAAAATCGTGCCTGCTGTCGTAATCTGATTTCGGATTTCCTCACTGCTCAGCGTGCTGTAATTGACATGCTTGTGGCCGTGGCTGCCGATCTCATACCCGGCATTTTTAATATTTGCCACGATGTCCTGATGCGTCTTGCTCCATGGAGAAGACAGAAAGAATGTCGCCTTGTCTACCTTCTTGTCCTCAAGCACCTTCAGGATAGGCCCCGGGCGTTTTTCACCCCAACTGATGTCAAAGGTCAAGGCAATGAGCTTTTTCTCCGTAGGCACGCTGTAAACGGCGGAAGGGGGAGATTCGGAAAAGACGGTAATATTGCCGCGCTCTACATAAACGACTCCGGCAGCAAGCAGAGCAGCGGCGCAAATATAGAAGAAACGTTTTATTTTTTTGCCGCTGAATACATAAAAGGAATTCATTAACTCAAGGCTCCTCTCCCATACGAAAGCTTGTTTGTTCTAAATGTATGCTCGTACGGGAAGGTTATGACTTGGTGTAAAACGAAACCCCTAAGGAGGTAAGACATGTTCTCCATATTTACTTTTGGCCGCGATCTTTACGAAATACGCAAAGCGCTTATCCTCTCATGTCTGATCTTCATAGTCGGCATTGCAGCCGGATGGATTGGAACGGGAAGCCTGGAACGGCTTCTAGTGCAGCAGCTTGAAGGCCTGGGCAGCATTAGCGAAAAATTGAGGGAATCTTCCAATCCGCAGTTAAGCCTTTTTGTATTTATCTTTTTGAACAATAGCATTAAAGGGGTGCTGATTATTTTCTTGGGGGCCTTGTTCGGTATTCTTCCGGCTGTCTTTCTCCTGGTCAACGGGGCCGTCATCGGTTACTTGGTGCACTCATTCGCTCTTCAGGGAAGGGATGTATTCGAGCTGATTGTCAAGGGGCTGCTGCCGCACGGGATTATTGAAATCCCCGCCATCATTATTGCCTGTGCGTTCGGCCTCCAGTTTGGCGCCAGGGCGGCGGCAAGTATGCTGAGAAGAACCCGGACCGGGGGAGATTGGCCATCTTTTATGCGTCAGACGCTGACGGCTTCCATCTGGGTCGTAATATTGCTGCTCATTGCGGCGGTTATCGAGAGTACCGTTACTTTCGCCCTCTTGTCATAAAATTGCGAATTATGGCACATACCAGTTAAACGCAACCCAAATCCAGGGTAATGAACAGTGTTAGTTAAATATCAGCATGAACAGGTAAAAAAATATAATTATGGTTATTATTCGGGGTCTTAGGTTAATCTAGTGTAAGCGGCAGCGCAACATTCGAACCGAACCCCGGTTTTAATAAAAATAAATGAAGGAGGCCAAGCATATGTTGGGTATGTTATTCAACGAAAAAGAATGCAAAGAACTGGACTATGTTTTGCGTAAAGAGCTGGACGAAATGCTGCTGGACCTCAGTGATCAACGACTGGATCAAAATATCAGGCATGCCATTGCCAACAGATACAAGACGGTCTTTCGGATGTACGCCCGTTTTGCACCCCAAAAGGAACTCTCCAAATACGCTTGGGGCGGCCGCTCTTCCCAGATCAAACATTAAATAAAAAGCAGGATGATTCATAAATAAAAGGGTTGACTAAGAAGGAAGCGCCGTGATATATTATATCTCGCGCTCCTTTTTGTTGTATTGAGGAGACGCCGGCAAGAAGAAAGAATGAAAAAGAGTTTTAAAAAAAGCTTGCCAAACAGATAGACAGTGTGATATATTATAAAGGTCGCTGCTGATGAGAAGTTGAGCGGCGGCAAAGAAGTTTGATCTTTG
>NZ_ASSC01000124.1 GCF_000520735.1 Paenibacillus forsythiae T98 | reverse complement strand
CATTACCGCAGTCGTGCTTCGGATACAAGAAGACAAAAGCAAAGCCCCGCAGGAATATCCGCTTGCCTATCATTATCCGGAAAAATCAAAGCTGGACTCCCTAAACAACGTGCCTTTTAAGGAGGGTTTTTTTACGAATACTGTGGGTACCGGTACCTATGTCCCCATACCCGGAACGAATAGGGCAGTGAGTATTGATTTTGGCATGAAGCTGTTTACCGACGCCACGTTTATGGCTGGTGTTACGCTGCTGTTTGGCTATTGGGTATTGTTCGCGGTGTGGGCCAGTATGAACGTGTATTATAGAGGCCATGGGAAAGTGGTGTGGGTCATATTGTTCTTGCTGTTCAACGTATTAGGATATGGGCTTTACAAGACTGCGGTTAAAATGAACAAGCTGCAAAGGCGGTTGCACCGATTTGCTTGAAGCACGCGGATTAAAAAAGCGGCGGCAGCCTTGAGACATTAAGGAGTAACGCCCAGGGCTGCCGCTGCTTATTTTTACTGGATCATCTTCATTATTGCGCTGTGATCGACAGATCCACGCCCTCGGTTTTCGTCTCCAGGCCAAATGCCTTCGAGACCAGATCCAGGCTGACGTAGGTTGTGCCGTTGACCGCCACGGACGGGGACTCGACCTGCTGCTTCATTCCTTGCGCATCGAAGAAGAAGCTGTCGCCCGGTTTGAAAGTCGCTGTCTTCATATCGTATTTGAACGAAATGGACTTGGTCTTCGGATTGAAGGTGATGCTGGACTGCTTCGTACCGGAAAGCGCGCTTGCCAGGCTGCGGATCGGAATCAGCGCTTTTCCTTTGTAATCGAGCATGTAGATACGCTGCTTAACGCCATTCACATACAGATTGAAGCCGTTCACCTTGGTAATCGTGGCGAAATTCACCTGCTTGTCAATCGCTTTAATGACTTCAACCACAAATTCGCCTGTCCAGATTCCGGCGTTTCTGCCGCTTGTCGGATTCCAGTGCTCGTCATGTCTGCCTGCATCGGACATCCCCCGGATGCCGACGAAAGGAACATGGAAGCCGTTCGCTACCTGAGCCACGGAAGCCGTCTCCATATCCTCCGCCATCATGCCCAGCACTTCATTCGTCCATAGAATCCGGTCCACTTCGTTATTGAATTGGTCGGCGCTGCCGATCGTTCCGGCATAGACGTTCCCGTGCATGTACTTGTCTTTTACCGACATGGCCGCTTCAACCAGCTCCGGCGTGCTTTTGAACGTTTTGTATTTCATCAGGTTGTCCTCGTCATCCCGCACGTCGGTCGTCATCATATTCCACGTTTCCGGCTTGCTGCCTTCGCCCGCCTTTCGGGTCGGGGAGATTGTGTTGATATAGTTGATCAGCTCTGTGCCGACGACAATATCATACAGATGGGTCTTCTCATCATGGCCCCCGGCTGTGCCCTGGTTAATGATGGCCCGCGGATGGAACGTTTTAATGAGCAGCGTTGTCGCTGTGGCCGCATTGACCATTCCCATCTCCGTCCGGCTTACGATGACGGGGATTCCGTCAATTTTGCCTATGTAGTAGCTGTACATTCCTACTTTTTGCGTGGTGTACTGGCCCATGGCTTTGAGCAGCGATTCGATTTCGACATCAAGCGCTCCCTGTACCGCAATAGGCGCCTTCTCCGCACTTTTCGCGGCGGCAGCCGGCGGATGATAAGTAAAGCTGCTGATGACTACCATACAAAATACGATTAGCATTGCTGTGGTTTTTTTCATCCTTGCATTCCTCCGAATATACTTAATTTTTAAATATTTTAAATATTAATATAATTAATAGAGGGCGGGTATGTAAAGAAGGAATTTGTATCGGAGGTTTCAGAGGACGAGGGAGGAATCCCTGCAACGGCAAAAAAGCAACGTCCCTTCGGCGGAAAAGGCCGGGGACGTTGCTTGTGATCTATCTATTTAACTGCCGGAATTTAAGCCTTCAGCACATCATGATCCACATATCTGGCGCCGTTCAGCTCGCTGATGACGTTGATCGCCACCTTCGCGCCGTCGCCCGCCGTAATGATAGCGTGCACGCTCACTCCGGCGACGGTGCCTGCCGCCCAGATGCCCTCAACGTTCGTCTTGCCGGAAGCGTCCACGTCGACAACGGTCTTGATCCTTGGCTCCGTGCCGTCCTTCGTCGCGACGCCCGCTTGGGCGGCCAGATCGGTCAGCACGCCGGTAGCCAGAATGACATGCTTGGCCTCATAGGCCGCGCCGCTGTCGGTTGCAATGGTGAAGCTGTCTCCGCTTTTGACGATGGAATTAGCCTGGCCCGCGATCAGCTCCGCTCCGAACTTCACCGCCTGCTTGTGTCCGGTCTCCACCAGGTCCGGCCCGCCGATCTCGGAAATGCCGTAATAATTCTCGTACCAGCCTCTGCGGGTCATGCCCTTGTCATTGTCGATGAGCAGCGTCTTCTTGCCTGCCTTGGCGGCGAACAGCGCGGCGCTTGCGCCGGCGGGGCCGGCCCCGATGACAGCGATATCGTACATAGGGATTACCTCCTAAAAGTTTTGCGGAGCATACGCTCCTTGAGATGGCAACGCAGCAAAACTCGCTTCGAAAGCAAAGGCCAAGTTTTGCGGAGCATACGCTCCTTGAGATGGCAACGCGGCAAACTTGGGTGTAATCTTCTGGCGCTATCTATTATATCGTTGATTACCGGTCCTTCGCCACCGCCTGCAAGCAGGGGAGGATCACCCGGAAGGCTGTGCCTTCTCCCGGAACGCTGGCGACGCCGATCTCTCCGCCATGCGCCTCGGCTATCGATTTCGAGATGGACAGACCAAGCCCCGAACCGCCGTACCTGCGAGCGCGCGAGGGATCGCTGCGGTAAAACCGGTCGAACACATGGGGGATATGCTCCGCCGCGATGCCGGCTCCGTTATCCCGAACCGTCAGCTCCGCGCGGGAACCCGAAGCGTGCAGCGAGACGGTGACTCTGCCTGTCGCCGGGTCGGTATACTGCACCGCGTTCTGGAACAGATTCAGAACGACCTGCTTGATCTTGTCCGGATCGTACATGCCTCTTATGCCGCCGGAGAGGTCGAAGACGACCTCGCGGTCACCGGCAAGCATCTCCAATTGGGACCGCATGTCTTCGATGACTTCGCCAAGACAGAGCTCTTTGGCACGCAGCTGCGGGGCGGCGTCCATCCGGGCGAGCAGCAGCAGATCCTCCACCAGCTTGTTGATGCGCCTCGATTCGCCGTGCATGCTGCTCAGCGCGTTATACAGCTGATCCTTGTTCTCCGCCGCTCCCCGCAGCAGCACCTCCAGAAAGCCGTGGATGGAGGTCAGCGGCGTCCGCAGCTCATGGGAGGCGTCGGCCGCGAACCTGCGCATCTGCTCCTTGGCCTCGCGTTCACTCTGAAAGGAAGTTTCAAGCCGCTCCAGCATGGCGTTGAAGGAATGGGACAGCTTGTCGATTTCGGCCTGTCCCTGCGAGGCCAGGAAGCGGACGTCGAGATTTCCGGCGTCGATCACCCGGGCGGTCCGGCCCATATTGGACAGCGGAACGAGGGTTCTGCGGAGCGCGGGAAAATACAGCAGAGAGCCGCCTAGCAGAGCCGCCGCGGACAAAACGGCATAAATCAGCAGCTGCGACATAATGACGTCGCGCAGCGGAGCCGTGCTTGTTGTCATTTGCAGGACGCCAACCGGATGATACGGGGGGCCAAGGACCA
>NZ_ASSC01000123.1 GCF_000520735.1 Paenibacillus forsythiae T98 | reverse complement strand
TGCCCGTCGCGGTCATAGCCGATCAGCATCCGGCCAAGGCGCTGCCGCAAATCATCCAGATTATTGCACAGGCACAGCACAGCCATAATTTCGGAAGCCGTGGTGATCAGAAAGCCGCTCTCCCGGACCATCCCGTTGCCGTCGCCAAGCCCGGTTACAATGCTGCGCAGACTGCGGTCGTTCATATCCATAACGCGCTTCCATACGATCTTCTGCGGGTCGAGCCCCAGCTCATTGCCCTGGAAAATATGATTGTCAATCATGGCCGACAGCAAATTATGGGCCGACGTCACCGCATGGATATCGCCCGTAAAATGCAGGTTGATCTCGTCGGCCGGAACAATCTGCGCCTTCCCGCCGCCTGTCGCTCCGCCCTTCATGCCAAGGCAAGGGCCAAGCGACGGCTCCCGCAGCGCCGCCACCGTCTTCACGCCCGCCTTGTTCATCGCCTGCGCCAGACCGATCGTCGTCAGCGTCTTGCCTTCGCCCGCAGGCGTAGGGTTGATAGCTGTGACCAGCACCAGCTTGCCGTCGGGACGGTCCTTGATCTCATCCCACAGGGATGGAGCCAGCTTGGCCTTATATTTGCCGTACAACTCTAGATGGTCTTCATGAATTCCCGTCTCTGCCGCTACTTCCGTAATTAACCTCATGCCCGTATACTAACCCCCTGAAACATAGTATCCTCTTCCTGTCCGCCAGCCATCGAATTTTCTCAGCATGCCGCACATTAGCTTCTTATTACAGGATACAAGGTCTTGGAGAAGCGTCAAGCCTTATTTTGGAACCCGGCCTTCAGGAAGCGGGCACGCGAGGGGTCAGTCCGCAGGCTTCCGCGATCAGCTGGTACGATTTCAGCTTGTCCGAGAAGCGGTGCATAACGCTGCCGATCATCACTTCCTCGCAGCCGTACCGCTCGCAGATGTCGTGCAGCTGGTTTCTCAGCTCTTCCGGAGAGCCGACCAGCATAACCTCGCGGTTCTCCCTGACGATTTGCTTCTCATAAGGCGTATATGGATAAGACAGCGCGCGCTGGGCGGAGGGGGTTGGCGCAGAGACATGCGTCTTGTCCAGCAGAACCGCCGAGAGGTCCATGCTGGAAGCGAGCCGGTCCGCCTCCTCCGTCGTCTCTGCGCAGGCTGCGAACACGGCGACCATTCCTTTGGGCCGGAGCGACAAGGGCGACGGGCAAAAATGGCTGCGATAGACCTCCATCGCCTCTTCCCCGCCGCTCGCGTTAATAAAACGGGCAAAGGCCAGTCCCGTTCCAAGCCCGGCAGCCAACAGCGCGCTGTCCTTGCTTGAAGCGAGCAGCCAGATTTCCGGCGACGAACCGCCGGTTGGCATCGCTTGAAGACCTGCAAAGCGGTGATGCGGGTCCGCCCCCTCATTCAGATAGGCTATCAGATCCTTGATCTGCAAGGGGAAATTGCCGGGTCCGGCCTTCCCGTATTCCTGCAGGGCCCGGACGGCCATAGCCCCTCCGCCGGCTGCCCTGCCGATCCCAAGGTCGATCCGTCCGGGATGGAGGGCCTCCAGCACGCGGAAGTTCTCCGCGACCTTGTATGCGCTGTAATGCGGCAGCAGGATACCACCGGAGCCGATTCGGATGGAGGAGGTAACGGCAGCCAAATGCGCCGTGAGCACCTCCGGACTGGACCCGGCCAGGCCGGGCGAAAAATGATGCTCCGCCACCCAGAAGCGGGAATAGCCGAGCCTCTCGGCCTCCCGCGCCAGAATGACGGTCTGCGCGAGCGCCTCGGCCGGTGTGCTTCCCTCCGATACCGGCGACTGGTCCAACACACTGAGCTTAATCATAGACAAACATCCTCTCCATGAAACAGACGGCTGTCCTCCTCCCGGAAGGTTTCAGCCGTCTTTTTGTCCAATTCACTTGTGTATATATCATCTAAACGTATAGTCGTTATATTATCATAAAAACCCTCCCCGGCAAGCCGGAGAGGGCCTGAACCTGATTCTCCTGTTCCTCAGACCCGTTCGGACAACGCCAGCTTAACCAGCATGGAGGCAAGCCTGCCGCGCTCCTCTTTGCTGCCGACACTCCATAGCTCCAGAAGCAGCTTCTCCTCACTGTTGCGCGGTTCCTCATGGGTCGCCAGATAGTCAGCCACCTTCTCTGCCGCCTGAGCGAGCTGGGCCTCGCCGATACCGATTTTTCTGGCTAATTGAATCCGCTTGCTCAAGTAAGTGCGGAACGAGTCGAAGTTGCTCAAGATCTCTTCCCTCTGCCCGGGTTCGATTCGACCCAGTGTTTCCTTCACCAGTCCGATCGCCACGCCTCCGCCGTCTTTGCTCACCACATGGTTATGCTCGGACACATCGTCGTCCTCCTTTAGCGTTGATAGCGGTTTCACACTATTTAACCGGACTGGATGAAGGTGAATCAAGGTCAAACCCTATTTCGATACGGGAACAGCGTTATAGTATTCCTCCAGCGAAAGGCCTTGCTCCGTGATGCTGCGGGCTATGTCCTTGCCCACATACCGCACATGCCAAGGCTCGTACATATAGCCCGTAAAGGCTTCCTTGCCCTTCGGATAACGGATGATGAAGCCGTACTCGGGCGCATGCTGCGCCAGCCAGTCCGCCTCCTTCGTTCCGGCAAAACAGCTCTC
Source organism: Paenibacillus forsythiae T98 (assembly GCF_000520735.1). Lineage (GTDB taxonomy): Bacteria > Bacillota > Bacilli > Paenibacillales > Paenibacillaceae > Paenibacillus_AQ > Paenibacillus_AQ forsythiae. The sequence goes on along the minus strand of NZ_ASSC01000123.1, from coordinate 354 downwards.
CGCCGCGCATTTGCCGTCCGTGCCGGAAAGGTCGATCGCCAGGCCCGTCTGATGCTCGCTGTATCCGGGGATGGCGCTGTAAGTGCGCGCTTTCTGCTCCCCATCCCGCTTCACATAGGCATTGAACAGAGCCTCCTGCGTCTTCTCGGAGCGATAGGCGGAGACCCCCGCCAGGGACACGCCGTCCCGCTTCGCGCCAGCGAACATTTCCTCCAGGGCATGAGCCGCTTCCTTGCGCATCATCCGCTTCTCGATCTTCTCCTTGAAAATAAACGGAACGTCGGGATACACCAGATCGGCCGGCTTATAGTGATCGGGCAGCCCATATTGCTTGTTCACCATGACGCCGATGCT
>NZ_ASSC01000122.1 GCF_000520735.1 Paenibacillus forsythiae T98 | reverse complement strand
TAGCACGAGCGCGCCCACGATGGAGACCGCAGGCCCGATGGCGCGCGGCATGCGCACCCCGGCTTCGCGCAGCACGTCAAAGGTCAGCTCCATGAGCAACGCTTCGATAAACGCCGGAAAGGGGATGCCTTCCCGCTGGGCGGCCAGGCTGATAAGCAGTGTGGTCGGCAGCATCTCCTGATGGAAGGTCGTGATGGCGATATACAGCGCCGGCAGCAGCATGGACACGAAAAAGGCGGAGTAGCGAATCAGGCGCAGAAAGGAAGAAATGTCAAACCGCTGGTAATAATCCTCGCTGGATTGAAAAAAGCTGAAGAATGTGGCGGGAGCCAGGAGGGCAAAGGGGGTTCCGTCAATAATGATGCCGACCTGCCCTTCCAGAATGCCGCCTGCCATGGCATCCGGCCGCTCTGTACTCATGATGGTCGGAAAAGGCGTCAAGCCGCCGTCCTGTATCAGTTCCTCAATATAGTTGCTCTCCAGAATGCTGTCCGTGTCAATGGCGCCCAGCCGTTTGCGAATCTCGGCAATCACCTGCTCGCTGGCGATGCCTTGGAGATACACGAGGGCGATGCCGGTCCGGGTGCGTCTTCCGATTTTATATTGTTCGATCCGAAGATCGGGGGTTTTCAGTCTCCGGCGCAGCATGGAGGTGCAGGTTCGCAGGCTCTCGGTGAAGCCTTCCTTGGGACCGCGGATGACCCCCTGCGAGGTCGGTTCATTGACGCTCCGCTTCTCCCAGAACGAAGTATTGGCGGCCAGCGCGACCTTGGCCCCGTCAAGCAGAATAATCGTATTCCCCTCGAACAGCATGCCGAGCAGGCTTTCTACCGTTTTACACTCCTGTATTCCTCCCACAGACAGAATCTGCTCTTTGATCAGAAGGAGAGCTTCCTCCGGCTGGTTGTCCTTAATACCCGGATGGCCTGTCAACGGCTGGATGATGGCTTGGGCAACCAGGTCCGTATTTACCAGCCCGTCGATATAAATGAAATTCATAGCGGGAGAATAGGAAGACGGGTTGGACAACGAACGGAACACGACATCGGCGCTCTCTCCGATGCAACGTTTGATTTCCGCCAGATTTACATCCAGAGAAGTCTCCAACGGATGGAAGGGAAGTATGCTGTTTGGCTCCGGCTTGAAATCGGATTTGCGGCTTGACAGAAACTTCAGCTTCATAGAATGCTCCCTCCAGGGCACAGCTTGTGGCTATGATGCTGTATTATTCCCGCGAATTTATTCCTTATTCTGACTTGGCGTTTCAGGAAGGGAGGGGCAGGCCGTCAGTCGAGGCGGACTTATGCGGGGCAATTTGCGGGACTTGTGACCGGGAGAATCAATGCACCTTTTGGCCCCGGGACACGGAAAGCCCGGTCCGCTTGTGGTAAGGGACCGGGCTTTCAATTTACTGGCCTTTGCGCTCCAGCAGCCTCGCGAGAACATCGGGCACATCCGTAATAATGCCGGCGACGCCCGCGTCAATCAGAAACTCCATCCGTTTCGGGTCGTTGACCGTGAACGGATGATAGACGACGCCGTTCTGCGCCGCATCCCGCACCCATTCAGGCAGCACCGCCCAATGATAGGCGTGCAGCGCCCGTGCCCCCACGGAGGCGGCATATTCCCATGGACGGTACAGGCCCTCCATGTACAGAATGCCGGTCTCCATATCCGGGGCCAGTTCCTTGAAGCGAGCCAGTGAATAATGATTGAAGCTGGAGATGACGACCCGGCTGCTCAGGCCGTAATTCCTGACGGCGGCGATGACCTTCTCTTCCATTCCGGGATAGAGGAAGACTCCATTCTTCAGCTCAATATTGAGGATCGTGTCCCGATCCTGCAGCAGCTCGAGCAGCTCCTCCAGCCGCGGGATTTTCTCTCCCTTGAAGCTGCCGTCCCCGAACCAGGCGCCCGCGTCGAGCGTCCGCAGCTCTTCCAGCGTCTTGTCCTTCACATAGCCTTTGCCGTTCGTCGTTCGGCTGAGCTCCTCGTCGTGAATGAGCACGAGCTGCCCGTCCCGGGTCATTTGCACATCCGTCTCAATGCCCGTCGCTCCGAGCGCAAGGCTGCGCCGGAAGGCCGCCATCGTATTTTCCGGACAGACCGCCGAAGCGCCCCGGTGGGCGAAATTTAATATTTTGGCCATATCTTTGTTCCTCCGTATTCTCGATTCCTGACTTCATTAATATAGTATTCTGCATCCATACCGTAAACCCTATGAGTATAGCTCTATATTGATGCCGGAGAATTAACGGGGAGTAAATTCAGGTTGTGCTGCCGGCAGGATGGGAGTCGCACTGAAAAAATAGAACGGGGCTGTCCCATAGCCATCTTCGGATGGCTTGTTTGGACAACCCCGCATTTGCGTCAGGAGTCAAACCGTATATTTATACACTCTCGCCTCGTAAGGGCGAAGCTCCAGATTACCAAGATCGGCCTCCTTACCCGCTTCGTAGTTGCCGATAAGCAGCTCAGGCTCATGAACCGCAAGCTCGGCCGGAACTGCGAAGCTTGCGGACTCGCCGAAGAAATTCAGAATCACGAGCAGTCTTTCGCCGCCAAGCGCGCAGATAAGCAAATACCTGCTCATTTTCCTCGGCTATTAATGTATAGTCCCCGTACACGATAATGCCATGCTGCTTGCGCAGCTCAATCAGCCGTCTGTAATAGTGGAAGATGGAATCAGGATCGGCCAGAGCCTGCTCCACGTTGATTTCCGTATAATTCGGATTTACCGCCAGCCAGGGCGTGCCGGTGGTGAATCCGGCCTGCGGCTCGCCGCTCCACTGCATCGGCGTGCAGCCGTTGTCGCGGCCCTTGATGTAGACCGAGTTCATAATGGCTTCCTTCGCATGTCCCGCAGCCAGATATTCCTCATGCATATTGATAATTTCAATATCCTTATAATCGCTGATCGAAGCGAATTTGACGTTCGTCATGCCGATTTCTTCGCCCTGGTATATATAGGGCGTTCCTTGAAGGGTGTGCAGTAGAGTCGCCAGCATTTTGCCCGACTCTTTGTGGTACACGGTATCGTTTCCGAATCTGGAGTCCCGGTCATGCAGACCTTGAAGAAGAACCTCCCAGTCGGCAATCATGCCGAATTCATCCATAATGTCCCGATAATTGCTGATATCGTATCCGTTGTCATCGTTGGGCGATTTGTACAGGGGGCAGAGCCATACGACGTCCACGCCGAGTGTCTTCAGATAATCCAGCTTGGAGATGATTCCTTGCAGGTCGCCGATGCCGTCGCCTTTACGCAACATTGTTCAAAAATAAATCCAAAATTTCCATACGCCACAAAATGTTTCTGTTAGGGAGTAAAAAAGGCGTCGGTCAAGTAAAGTAAGCGCTTAGTAAGCCAGGTGACTATTTTTGTCAATTCCAAAGAATCTTGAGTAGGCCGTAGAGAGAAATAACGGGGAAACGAAAATAGTATAAGAGATCCATTTACAAAAGAAGGAAAATCACTATATTCTGAGTAAATGCTTGATTTTGTACAACATAGCTTTCAGGAATGCCTGAGAGTCAAACTGCTGACGGGGGAGAAACGCTTGTGAGAACGAAAAAGGCAATAGCGTATATCTGTATGATGCTTATGCTGGCCCAGACCGGTACAACCGGATTTGGCCGCGCCGGAACGGCCGCGGCTGCGGTCACTCTGCCAGAACATAGAATAACGAAGATGGTTCCTTCCAAGGCCCGGTTTGCTCCGGGCGAGCCGGCCGAACTCATTCTGTCGCTGGATCAATCGGCTGCCTGGAGCGGCAAGCTTCATCTGCAAATATATCACTTGAGTACCCTGGTGGCGGAAGGCGTAAAGGATTTGACCTTGCAGAAGAACGGGAATGCCGAGCTGAAAGCGGATTGGACTCCGCCAACCGGTGATTTCAAAGGTTACATGGTCAAGGCCTGGATCGAGGGAGCAGCGGCTGATGACTATGTGACCGCAGCGGTCGACGTTTCGAGCGATTGGACCCATTTTCCGAGATACGGCTATGCGGCCGATTTTCCCAAGGAGACGGCGGCGGAGAGCGACGCGAAATTCAAAGAGCTTTCCAGGGAGTATTATATCAATGCCTATCAGTTCTATGATTGGATGTGGCGGCATGATGTATCCGTGTACTCGAAGACTGACCAGAATGGAAAGCCGGTGCTCGATGCGAACGGCCGCTTCATAACAGCACCGGTGGATGAGAATACGAGCTATACCGACCTGCTCGGGAGGCTCCTGTATCCGCTGACCATCAAGCAATCCGTGTCAGCGGCTCAGAAATACGGCTCCGCGGCCATGGCTTACGAAATGAACTATGCCGCGCGTGAGAATTATCAGGACTTCGGCGTCAAGCCGGAGTGGGGATTGTATAACAAGACGGCAGCCGAATCCAGAACGCCGGAGAAGGATCAGGTTGGCTTTCATTTTGACGGGGTGAAGCCGCATTCGACGGCGCTCTACCTGCAGGACCCCGGCAACCGGGAGTGGCAGTCTTATATCACACAGCAGTATGTCCGGGCCATCAACGATTACGGCTTTGACGGTATTCATCTGGACCAGTGGGGCGCAAGCGACCATGATTATTTGCTTGGCTACGATGGAACCAGGCGCTACTATTCGAAGGATTTTGATAAAATCATCAATGCAGCCAAGGGCGCTCTTGAAGCGAATAATGCGTCCAAAAGCAGCGTAACCTTCAACATGGTCGGAGGCCACAAGGGCTACAGCGCGGTGCCGAATCCGAATACGAAGACCGACTTCGATTACAGCGAAATCTGGCGGGATCAGGATAAGTACAAGGATCTTCAGCAGGTGGTGAGTGAGACTCGCGAGGCGGACGGCGGGAAGGCGATGGTTATCGCCGGCTATATGAATTACAAGGAGGCGACCGGCATTCATTATGACGGCTCCAAGGCGATAATTGATCCGGCAATGGTCCTGGACAAGGATACCGTCATGAACTTCGGACGCTTAAATGACACCGTATCGTTCGATGTGGACGTCCCGCAGCCGGGAGAGACCTCCCTCATCTACACTTATTCCAATGGAGGAACGGGGACTAGCCGGGCCGTGTATATTGACGGAACAAGAGCGGCCGATTTGAACGGAGAGCCTGCCCGGATCTATTTCTCTCCGACCGACAGCGGCAGTTCTTACAGCCAGGACGGATATTTTATCGTTCCCCATCTTGATGCAGGGAAGCACAGAGTAACTCTCAGAATAGACGAGGAGAGCGGGGAAGGCAGCGTCAACCTCAGAGGCCTGACACTGGGTTACTTCAATGAACCCTCCCTGCGGCTTATGGACGCCGGACTCGCAGCGCTGGGAGCTGCGCATATCGAAATCGGCACCGCCGAGCATTTTGGGGAAGGCCCGAATATGCTTGCCCATGAATACTATCCGAACCGAAGCAAGAAGATGCTGGAGTCAACGAAGGAATCCATGAAGGAGTACTACAAGTTCAACGCCGCTTATGAGAATCTACTGTTTGACAGCAAGGCCGATCTGACCGCAGAGGTGAGCGTGGAAGCGAGCGGCCGCCGCCTGGCAACCAGCGGCAGCGGAGCTCAGGATACGATCTGGACCACGGTTCGGAAGAACGTTTCGAATACCGGGTTTGAACGCTACGATGTACTGCATCTGATCAATCTGCTGAACAATGACGATAACTGGAGAAACGCCGCAAATGAGCCGGTTACGCAGAATTACCTTACAGTGACTTATGATATCGGAATAACGAAAGAGCAGGCGCCGAACCTGAAGGTGTATGCCGTCAGCCCGGATTCAGGGCATGGCATGCCGAAGGAGCTTTCGTACACCTGGGATGGAGACAGCCTGAAAATTAATCTGCCTGCATTAAAATACTGGACTATGATTTACATTGACAAAGCAAATAGCGCTGACGATGCGGTACACGCGGATATAAGCCATTTAAGCCCGTATATCGTGCTGGCTGACGGCAAGTTCTATCTGGATGTCCCTTCAAGTCACTGGGCATATGCCGCCATCCGTTCCTTGACGGCGAAGCAGGTGATTAACGGAGTGACTGATCGTACCTTTGCTCCGTCGGCCAAGGTTACACGTGCCCAGTTCGCCGCGCTGCTGGCCAGAGCGCTCCGGCTACAGAGCAGCGGACAGACACCGTTTCAGGATGTGCCTGCGGCGGCCTGGTATGCGTCCGGCGTTGCGGCGGCTTATGAAGCGGGGATCGTTGCCGGACATAGCGACGGCAAGTTCGCCCCAGGCGAAGCCATTACCCGGCAGGAAATGGCGGTCATGCTCGCCCAAGCCTTCGAGCGGGCGGGCGGCGGCTCTGCCGCGAACGGGCAGGACCTGACACTCCGGGATCGTCAGCTTATTGCGGCATGGGCGCTCCCCGCCGTGCAATCCGTCACCCATACCGGACTTATGTCCGGCCAGGTGGAAGGACGCTTCGCTCCGGCGCAGACGGCTACCCGGGCGGAAGCGGCCCAGGTTATCGCCAATCTGCTGAACAAGATGGGCAATTGATTCGTTGCTTTACTTGATGGCACCCTGCGTAATCCCGCTGATAATCCATTTTTGCGCGGACAGGTAGACGATAATCATCGGCAGCAGCGCCAGCAGATAGGAGGCGAAGGCCAGATTGAAGTCGGTGCTGAATTGCCCCTGGAACACGTACTGTACAAGCGGCAGCGTATATTGGCTCGGATCGGCAAGCAGAATGAGCGGGAGCAGGAAGTCGTTCCAGGTCGACAGGCTGGACAGAATAATGATCGTTGCGCTGATCGGACCAAGCAGCGGAAAAATAATCTTCCAGAAGGTGCCCCAGGTCGATGTGCCGTCCACCGTAGCGGCTTCTTCCAGCTCAAGCGGGATGGAACGGATATATCCGACATATACGAATACGTTGAACGGAAGGCCGTATACGATGTACAGGAGAATCAGCCCGGGAATATTGTTCATGGAGAGAGCGGTGGTTACCTTAACGACCGGCAGCATGATGATCTGAAACGGAATGAACATGGCGCTGACAAAATACAGATACAGGAGCTTGAAGAATCTCCGGTTCATGTTTCTTGCAATGGCATAGGAGACGAGCGAGTTGGTCAGCAGGATGCATCCAACCGAGACAATGGTGATGACTGCGCTGTTCTGAAGAGCATGGAAGAAATCCGTCGCTTTGATGGCGTTGCTGAAATTCTCAAAATGCAGCCCGGTAGGCAGCGAGAAAATCGATTGGGCCATTTCTTCGGGATTCTTGAGCGCGATGCCGACCGTCATGTACAGCGGGAACAGAATCAGGATCGAACCGAGCGCAATGAGAGCGGTCGCCGGCCAGTTGGTGTTTTTTCTCATTACAGGTCCATCTCCCGTCTTTGTAGGACTTTAATCTGAAACAGAGAAATCGCCACGATCACGATAAAATAAATGACCGCGTTCGCGGATTGATACGCAAATTCCCCGCCGGTGAATCCCCCTGTATAAATCAGGTGGGCGATCGATTGTGTGGAGCGTCCCGGTCCGCCTCCGGTCAAGGCGACGATCTGGTCAAAGATCATGAGTCCGCCCTTCATGGCCAGCACCATGTTGATGGTGAAGAAGGGGGCAAGCATCGGGAAGGTAATGCTCCAGAACTCTCTCCATTTGCTGGCTCCATCCAGACTGGAGGCTTCATAGAGATCCGCAGGAATCGTCTGCAGGCCGGCAAGATAGAGGATGGTGTTATAAGCGATACCCTGCCAGACGCCGACGATGACGATCCCCACCCATGCCCAGTCGGGATTTCCGAGAATATTTTGCGACAGGAAGCCGCTTCCAAGCTTTTCGCCCCATATCGTGAAGGCATTGGAGAACAGGTAGTTGAAAATATAGCCGACGATCAGGACGCCGAGCACATTCGGCAGAAAGTACACACTGCGGAAGAAATTCTTGGCTTTGATCTTGGCATTCAGTCCCAGCGCGATCAGGAGGCTGATGACATTGATAAGAATGGTAGCCGCAATGGCGTATTTAAAGGTGAAGAAGTAGGCGTTGTACACGTTCTCGTCTTTGAACACATTGATGAAGTTCTTCAAGCCGACAAAGCTGTACCCGTCGCTGAATCCGTCCCAGTTGGTAAAGGAGTAAAAAATGCCTTGAAGAGCGGGGAAGGTATGAAAAGCAAAGAACAGAAGCAGTGCGGGAATGGTCATCAAATAATATGCGATCCGGCGTTTAGCCATGAATTCCGTCCTCCTCAAAGAAGTGCCGGAGAGAGAAGGGGCCTTCTCCTCCAGCAGTCTTAAGCTTTGGTCGCCATTTCCGATGGAGACTTATTTGCGGTCGGCCACTTTATCCCATTCCGTGTCCAGCTTGCTTGTAAACGCGTCGATATCTTTCTTTTGCAGGAATTCCTGGAGAAGCGTATCGATCTTCATGGCTGCCGGGATGTAGTGGTCCGAGAAGTCAACGAGATTGCCTTGGGTAAAGGCCTCTTTCAAGCCTTCAACGCTCTTGTCATCCTGAGTTACACCGGTAATAGTAGGGAAGGCCTTTTGCTCGGTGATGTATTGGGTGACATTTTCCGGCTGCAGCATGAACTCGATGAATTTCTTCGCTTCCGCTTGGTGCTTGGATGTTTTGGAAACGGCCAGCAGCGTGTCTACGCCGGAAACCAGCTTGTTCTTGGACGGATCATTGGTTGCGGGAAGCACGAATACGCCCAGATCAATCGAAGGATTGGCTTTCTGAATTTCAGGAATCGCCCATACGCCTTGAAGATACATAGCCGCCTCGCCTTTGGCGAAGGCCACATTGCCGTCATTGTAGGTTTTGCCGAAAATATCCTTTTGCGCATATTCGGTCAATTGAAGCTGCTTCTGTGCGACTTCGTCCAGAGTGCCCGAGAATTTGACGGACCCGGCCTGACGCTGGCTATAGAAGTCGATGCCTGCGATATTGCTGCTCAGCGCATTGAACGCCGGGAGAGTCGTCCAGGAGTCCTTGAGCGTCATGTAGAAGGCGTTCTTGCCAGCCGCTTTGAATTTTTCGGCAACCGCGATGAATTCATCCCAGGTCTTTGGAACCTCTGCGCCCACCTCGGCGAACATGGCTTTGTTGTAGATCACACCGTTGGCATTGGCGGCGAACGGAACGCCGTTCAATTGATTGTTGGCGGTATAGTTCTTGAGCATGTCGGCATAGGCCGGCTGAATATTCTGGACAACGGGATCACTGGAGAGATCTTCGAACACGCCGCCGGTTGCAAGGCTCTTGAATGTGTCCGTTGCGCCCAGACCGACCACATCCGGAATATCTTTCTTTGCGGCGCGTGTCTTGAGCACGGTTTCGGCGTCAGGAGGATTGACCTGGGTAACGACGATATTGGGGTTAGCTTCATTGAACTTGGCGACCAGCTTGTCGAAGGAGGCTTTCGCTTCCGCTTTGTTCTGGAAGAACTCAATTTTGACTTTGCCTGAGGAGCTGCCGCCGTTTGCGCTGTTGTCCGAGGAACTGTTGCCGCAGGCGCCCAGCAGCGACATAGCGAGCATACCTGCAAGTACGGTTGTTATTCCTTTTTTCATGTCAAATCCCCCTAAACTGAAATTTAATAGCAGACACTGCTACGTAAACGTTTAACCTTCTAACCTGCGGAGTCCCAGCCCTCATAATCCAGGGAAGGCAACCGTTTGCAATTCCAGTTAAACGTTTACGTTATATTCATAAAAAGACTCAGGCAAGCGTTCTTACCGTCTGTCTTTCTATAATCGAATGAGACACAATGGTTCCGGGAAGCGTTTCGCCCGTTTCAATACAACGGATCATCGTTTCGGAAGCGATTTTGCCCATCTCCCGAAGGGGTTGGCTGACGGTTGTCAATGGAGGCACGACCATGTTGGCCAGTTGAACTCCGTCAAATCCGATGACTGAAATATCCTCTGGAACCCGGAGTCCGAGTTTATAGGCGGCTGAAAGTACGCCGATTGCCATTTCGTCACTGGCCGCAAACACGGCCGTTATTTCCGGGACGGTGCGCATCAGCGTTTCAAATTGGATACATCCGCTTTCAAATCTGAAATCGCCGTATACGAGATATCGGCTGTCGAAGGGAATTTGGTGCTTCTGAAGCGCCCTCATATATCCGTCCACACGGGGGGTCCCGGATAACAGATCCTCTTTTCCGCCGCTGATCATGGCGATTTTGCGATGCCCTTTGCCGATGAGGAATTCTACCGCGTCGCATGCGGCCAGGCAGTCATCAATCTTCACGTAAGGAACTGTAGTGTGATTGGATGCAGCAGATACGAGCACGACCGGGATATTCATGGCCTGGATTGCTTCGTAATACTCCTCCTTTAATAAACTGCTGGAGAAAATGATTCCGTCAACCTGCTTTTCCCGCAAAAGCTGCAAATACTTCATGGTGCGCTTGCCGTCGTCGTCGGTGTTGCAGACCACAACGCTGTAATTCCGGCCGTGGGCATAATCTTCAATACCCTGCAAAATGTCCGAGGAGAAGTTGCTTGACACATTCGGAAACAGTACGCCGATCGTATGCGTGCGCTTATTGATCAGGCCGCGCGCGATCGCGTTGGGCTGGTAGCCTAATTCCCGAATGGCCTCGTTGACCTTCTGTTTTGTCTTGTCGGAGTATCCGCCCAAATTGTTCAGCACCCGGGAGACCGTAGCGATGGAAACGTTTGCTTTTTTGGCTACATCTTTTATTGTAGGATTCATTCGGTTCCCCCCAAACGGCTAACAGCTTATGTAAAGCGCTTTCCATTGAGGACAATAACTAATAACAGACAACGTAAACGCTTAACTAAAATATAAGCCCACTGCGGAGTTCTGTCAATCGGCAAGCGAAAAAAATGAGCAAGATTTATGTTGAAACGTTTCCAAATCAATGCTATGATAGCGCTATCAAAGATGTTTTAGCGGAGGAAGCTTATGGCCAGTATTAAGGATGTTGCCAATTTGGCAGGTGTAGCCGTCGGAACGGTCTCCAGAGTTATCAACAATGCCGGAGCGGTTAAACCCGCAACCCGCGATAAGGTCAAGGCCGCTATCGAGCAGTTGAATTACGTGCCGGATGAGGTTGCGCGCAACTTCAAGATGCAGAAATCGAAGATGGTTGCCCTGATGCTGCCGAGCATCTGGAACCCGTTTTTTTCGGAGCTTGCCTATTATATTGAAGATGAACTGGACCGGAGCGGGTTCAAGCTGATGCTGTGCAACAGCGGGGGCAAGCCGGAGAAGGAGCTGTACTACTTCGATATGCTCAAGCAGAACAAGGTGGCGGGAATTGTCGGGATTACCTATAACGACATTGAGAGCAGCGTAAGCGCGGGCATCCCCATGATTAGCATTGACCGGCATTTCAGCAAGCAGATTACCTGCGTGACCTCGGACAACTTCGAAGGCGGCCGGATCGCGCTCAGGAAGCTTGTCCAGGCCGGGTCGAAGAAGCCCGCATTTCTGGGCAATGTGCCCTCGATGTACAGTGAAACGCTGCGGCGCAAGGATGGCTTCGTGCATGAAGCGCAGGCCCTTGGGATTCCCTATGCCGTATACGAAGAACCCGACGCGATCAAGAATGAGGATGAGTATTACAGCAACTTCCTGAGGCGGCATCCGGACATCGACGGTGTGTTCGCCATCACGGATATGACCGCCGCCAGATATATCGAGACAGCCAAAGAGGCCGGCATTCGCGTGCCCGAGGATGTAAAGGTGATCGGCTATGACGGCATACAGGATCATCCGTACTTTCATCCCGTTCTGTCCACGATCCGCCAGCCGGTGGAGGAGATGGCAAGAACGGCCGTCAAGCTTCTGCTGGGGAAGGTGGAAGGGGAGGCTCTGGAGCAGGAGGTCTTCTGTATCCCTGTAACCTATCGGGCAGGCGAGACGACCTGATGTCTGGAGCATAAAGCGCAGGCTGCGTCTGCCGCTGTATTGCCTACTTGAGAAACGGATGCCTGAACAGCGGCTCAGGCCGCCAAGCTTTGGGAGCAATAGGCTTAAGCGGGAGGCATAGATGGTTGTGCTTGCATTAATTTGGAAACGTTTCAATCAAAGACGACGGCATATGATCCAACCCATAGATGTGTCAGTAACCTTAGAAGGAGATCGTGTCCCGTAAGCGAAATGTCAGGGAAAACTAGAACAAATTCGAAAGGGGAAAAGCACGCAATGCCATCCAAACCGAGGCGTCATTTCATGTGCCGTCTTATATCGGCACGGAATGCTATATCAAGATCGTGGATAACGCCACGGGCTGCTGGGGCCATATCAACGTGGACGATGTGAACGTGCCGGTGCAGTAAGCGCACCGCGGGCGGCGCCGGATTCTTCCGCGTAACATCGAATAGCCGGAGGGAGTCATATATGAGAAAGCTAAAAGCTGCAAAGAAAAATTGGGAACTGTATTTGCTGCTTATTTTGCCAGTTGCTTACTTTATCATTTTTCGGTATGTCCCCATGTACGGCGTGCAGATCGCTTTTAAAGATTTTATGCCGCGCGCCGGAATCTGGGGAAGCCCCTGGGTGGGATTACAGTATTTCCGGGAGTTCTTTGAATCGTACAACTTCTGGACGATCATCAAGAACACGGTTCTGCTAAGCGTCCTGAACCTGCTGATCTCCTTCCCCATTCCCATAATCATCGCCATTCTGCTTAATCAATTAGCCCGGGAGAAGCTGAAGAAGTTCGTTCAGACCGTAATCTACGCCCCTTATTTCATCTCAACCGTTGTGCTTGCCGGTATGATCATCGTGTTTCTGTCGCCAAACAGCGGACTGATCAATCATCTCATCGGAGCGTTCGGAGGAGAGCCGGTGCTGTTCATGTCCGAAGCCGGCTGGTTCCGCCCGATTTATATTATGAGCACAGTCTGGCAGGAGACCGGGTTCGCCACGATTATTTATCTGGCCGCGCTGGCCGGCATCGACCCGCATCTGCATGAAGCCGCCGTCGTGGACGGAGCGAACAAGTGGCAGCGCATCCGCCACATTGATCTGACCGGCATTCTTCCCACCATTACCGTGCTGTTTATTCTGGCCGTCGGCAACCTGATGAACGTAGGGTTCGAAAAAGCCTTTCTGCTGCAAACCGATCTCAACATCGACGCGTCGGAGATTATTTCAACCTATGTGTACAAAATCGGCATCCAGCGCGCGCAGTACAGCTTCTCGGCGGCGATCGGGCTGTTTAACGCGGCGATCAATCTGGTGCTGCTGCTCATCGTAAACCGGGCGGCCAAAAAGATAAGCGGGAACGGATTGTTCTAGAAAGGGGGGACAGCGCATGCTGCGAATGAAAAAGCTGAAAAGCGATATCGCCTTCGATGTGATGAATTTTATCGTGCTGGGCGGGTTTACGCTGATGATTCTGTATCCGCTTTATTTTATAATCATCGCTTCCATCAGTGATCCGAATCAAATTTATGCAGGCAATGTATGGCTGTGGCCCAAGGGGATAACCTTTGACGGCTACCAGCGGATTTTCAGCGACAACACCATCTGGATCGGTTACCGGAACTCCTTGTTCTACGCCGCTCTTGCGGCGGTCATCAGCTCGGTGCTGACCATTATGGCCGCTTATCCGCTGTCGCGCAAAGACCTTTACGGCCGGAACGCCATTATGATGATTTTTGTCGTCACGCTCTTTTTTAACGGGGGCATTATTCCGACCTACCTGCTGGTCAAAAATCTGCACATGATCAATACCATCTGGGCGGTTGTGCTTCCCGGAGCGGTTGACGCGTTCGCCATCATTATCGCCAGGACGTTCTTCCAGAGCTTGCCTGACGAGCTTCGGGAGGCGGCGGCCATCGACGGTTGCACCAATCTGCGGTATATCTGGAGCGTTGTCGTGCCGCTGTCCAAGCCGATTATCGCCGTGCTTGTGCTGCTGGCCGTGGTTCGCCAGTGGAACGGATTCTTTGACGCCCTGATCTATGTGAACGACTCGTCGCTGTACCCGCTGCAGCTCATTCTGAGGAACATCCTGATCCAGAACCAGCCCTCGGGGGATATGCTGACGGACATTACGACACTGGTGGCCCAGCAAAAGGTAACCGAGCTGATCAAATTCGGAGTCATCATTGTGGCGGCGCTCCCGCTCCTTACGCTGTATCCGCTGCTTCAACGCTATTTTGTCAAAGGCGTTATGATCGGTTCGGTCAAGGGCTGAGGCGAAGCCGGAGCGGTCCGTTAACACCTGAAAGGAGGTGAGGCCCGGCAATTGCAAGGATGGCAAGCGTCTGTACCAGGGCAAGTCATCATAAAGGGAGGTTTGATTCGCAATGTATAGAAAAATGTCCATGATTCTCGGGACGGTCTTGTGCGCTTCCGTCATTATGACGGCATGCAGCGGCGGGAACAATGCTTCGGGCAATACTCCGGCGGCGTCCAGCACGGCTACGGACAGCGGTGGCAGCGGAGATTCCGCCGGGTTCCCGCTGAAAGAGAAGCTGACGCTGAAAGCGGTGGCGAAGCGCCCTGCGCTGGCGCCCAGCGATTTCAACGATTTCGAGCTGGTGAAGCGGCTGGAGTCAGAGACCAATGTCCATGTGGAATGGACCACTATCGTCGATACGGATTACGACCAGAAGAAGAATCTGCTGCTGGCAAGCGGTACCTTGCCGGATATGTTCTACGGAGCGGCCTTTACGGACACCGAGCTGCTGCATTACGGACAGGACGGCACCATTATTCCGCTTAACGACCTGATCGACAAGCATATGCCGAATCTGAAGGCGCTCTTTGAGAAGCGCCCGGACATCAAAGCGCTCGTTACGGCTCCCGACGGCAACATCTACTCGCTGCCTGTAGGCGAGGAGCTGGGAAGCGGACAGGAGGATATCGGCGCCAATCCGGACTTTCTGTATATTAACGCCGACTGGCTGAAGAACCTTGGCCTTGAAATGCCGAAGACGCTGGAAGAGTATCACAACATTTTGAAAGCGTTTAAAGATAAAGACCCGAACAAGAACGGGAAAAAGGACGAAATTCCGCTCTCCTTCATCAACGCTTATTGGACCGGGGATATCGGCTACCTGCTGGGCGCGTTCGGCGAATCCGACAAAACGTACCAGCCGGGGAACAACACCTACTCCGAGCATCTGAACGTCAAAGATGGAAAGGTATACTACGCCGCTCTGCAGCCGGGATACAAAGAAGCGATCAAGTATTTCCACACCTGGTTTGAAGAAGGTCTGGTCGATATCGAATCCTTCACGCATAACGACGCGCAGTACCTGGCTAAAGGCAAGACGGAAGACGAAACGCTCGGCTCGTTCCTCTGGTGGGACCGCACTGACGTTGTAGGCGGGGAGCGGGATGACCATTATCCGATCGTGCCGCCGTTTAAAGACATGGTGGTGAAATGGAATAACGGCTCGGCTATTAACAGAGGCGGCACGGTCATTACGGAAGCGAACAAGAATCCGGAGGTAACCGCCGAGTGGCTCGACAAACTGTACGAACCCGTTACGGCGGCGGAAGTCCATTGGGGACCGATCGGCACATGGTTTGAGAAAGACGCAAGCGGACTGCTCGTTCAGAAGAAGGATATCGAGAACCCGGGCGAATTCCGGCGGACGGTTGCTCTGGGCGGGGCGGGCGTCATTACGGGCGAGGATTTCGAGAAGATAGTCGCGCCCGAGCCGCGCGCGAAGCAGCGGATGGACGACATCAAGAATATTTTCGTGCCGCAGATGGAGAAGGAGCATTTCCCGCTGATCTTCTTCACGGATCAGGAGCTGCAGACGATTGACCGCCTGAAACCGGAAATCCAGACCTACACGAACAAGATGCGCGCCCAGTGGCTGATGGACGGCGGCGTCGATGAAGGCTGGGATAAATATAACGCCGATCTGAAGAAAATGGGCATCGAGGACCTGATGAAGGTCTATCAGGACGGCTACGACCGCTATCTGAAGGCTCAGAAGTAACAGCCGCCGATCAAGCCGCATCCGGGAGAGGGGCCAAGAACCCGGGAAGCTCTGGTCTCCCTCCCGTTAAACAAGCGGAAAGAATGGAGAGAACAAGTTGAGCAAGCCGTTCGCATACTGGACTTTCGATGAAGGCCAGGGAAATCGGGCCGCGGACTCTATATTCGGCCAGGCCGACACTATACAATTTGCGCTCTCCAAAGGGCGTTTCCAGGCGCCGAGAGATCCGGTCTGGGCTGACGGAATCAAGGGGAAGGCGCTGTCTTTTGACGGGTACTCCACGTTCATCCGCCGCCCGGCTGCGCAAACCGTGCAGCCATCGGATAATCTTACGATAACGGCGTGGATTGCCCCACGGACTTATGATTACGGAGCGGAGAAGCGGCTGTCGGCCATTGTCAACCAGCATAGCCGGGAGAGAAAGGAAGGCTATATCCTGGGCTTGTTCAAGCACGGAGCCTGGTCGTTTCAGGCGGGAGCGGGCGGCGAATGGCTGGAGCTATGGGCCTTCGAGCCGGTTCCGCTTCACAGGTGGTCGATGGTGAGCGCCGTCTTCGATGGCCGCGAAGGGCGGATATCGCTCTATATCAACGGACGGAAGACGGCAGAAACGACTGCCGATCACCCCTTGAAAATCGCCCCGAGCAGTGCTGATCTGCTCATCGGGCGCAACAACGACGGCGTAGTTCTGGCGGAATCCTTCATTATGAACAACTTTGACGGCTGGATGGACGAACTGGCCCTGTATGACCTGGCGCTGACGGAGGCCGAAATCCGGGAGCAGTACGAGCAGGAGCTTCGTGCCCATGGCAGCGTTATTCCGCTGATCGACCGCAAGGCGATGGCAATCCCGCGCGCGTACTTCGCCGAAGATCGGCACCGGCCGCAGTATCATATGAATCCGCCCGGTCACTGGATGAATGAGCCGCATGCGCCGCTCTACTTCGAAGGACAATATCACCTGTTCTACCAGCAGAATCCCCAAGGCCCGTTCTACCATTATATTCACTGGGGGCATGCCGTTAGCCCGGATCTCGTTCATTGGCGGGATTTGCCTGCCGCGCTCAGCCCGGAGCCCGGACTTGACCCGGACGGCATCTGGTCGGGAAGCGCCTCCTATGATCCGGAAGGACTGCCGGTGCTGTTCTATACCATCGGAAATAACGGGGAGACTCCCAATCAGTCAATCGGCCTGGCGAGAAGCACATTCTCCGAAGATGGCGATAATGATTTGACAAGCTGGATCAAGCATCCTTCCCCGATTGTCAGGCAGGAGCGGGGAGCCGGTCTGTTCGGTGAATTTCGCGATCCTTTTGTCTGGAAAGAAGACGGAATCTATTATATGCTTGTCGGAACGGGAGCGGGCGGGCCGGAGGAAGGCGGAACGGCTCTGGTGTACGTCTCCTCCGATATGCTGAACTGGGAAGGTCGTGGGCCGCTGTATATCAGCGATTACGGCAAATATCCGTACCTTGGTACAGCCTGGGAGCTTCCGGTCCTGCTGCCGCTCCCGCTTGAAGGAGAAGAAGGAGCCGGTTCGGGCAAGCATGTCCTGCTCATCAGTCCATGGGGAGAAGGCGCCAAGGTTGAGGTCAACTACTGGATCGGCGTCTGGGACCCGAAAGCGTGCAGGTTTTATCCGGAGCACGAAGAGCCGGGCTTGATCGACGTCGGCGATTTTCATTTCACGGGACCCAGCGGCATGGTTGATCCGCGTACCGGACGCTCGCTCGTCTTTACGATTGCCCAAGGCGAGCGGACGCCGGAGATCGACTATGATTGCGGCTGGGCGCATGGCGCGGGCATGCCGGTGTCGCTGTTTCTGCGGTCCGACGGACGGCTTGGCGTCGAGCCGGTGGAGGAGGCGGCACTGCTTCGGGGAAGACGGCTGTTGTCAGCGTCCGGCAGCGATCTGGACGAGATCAACCGGCAGTTGGCCGGCATCAGCGGAGATATGCTGGAGATTAAGCTGCGCTTTCATTCATGCCAGGCGGAGCAGGTCGGCATTTCCCTCCGCCGTTCGCCGGGCGGCGAGGAGGAGACGGTCATCCGGTTTCACCGCTCACGGCAGCGGCTTGAGGTTGACCGGACGAAGACGACGCTGGACGCGAGGGAACGGACCCGGGGCATTCAGGGAGGCGAGCTTCCAATTGGAGAAGAAACCTTACGGCTGCATATTTTCGTGGACCGGTCGCTGATTGAATGCTACGCAGGCGGGCTGAAAAGTCTGACCACCAGGGCCTATCCATCAAGGCTGGACGCGCTTGGTCTGCTGCTGTGGTCGAGCGGCCCGGCAGGGCAAATCGATATGGAAGTATGGGAGATGGCCCCCGCTTATCAAGCTCAATAATACAGAGACAAAGGAGATGCAGGAGTGTCTACAAAATCATACAGTGAAACGTTTCGACCGCAATTTCATTATTCGCCGGAGGCCAACTGGCTGAACGATCCCAACGGCCTCGTCTGGTACGAGGGAGAATATCATCTGTTCTATCAGCATCATCCTCACAGCTCGGTATGGGGCCCCATGCATTGGGGTCATGCTGTAAGCAGGGATCTGGTCCACTGGGAGGAGCTTCCCATTGCGCTCCATCCCGATCATAACGGGGCGATCTTCTCGGGAAGCGCGGTTGTGGACTGGCGTGACACGACAGGCTTTTTCAACGGAGGCTCCGGTCTGGTTGCGGTATTCACCCATCACGATACACAGACTCCGGGCGGGGAGCCGCGCCAAAGCCAGAGCCTTGCTTACAGCGCGGATAAGGGAAGAACCTGGACGATGTATGAAGGCAATCCGGTTCTGGAGGACGATCAGCACGTCGATTACCGCGATCCCAAAGTGATTTGGGATGAAGAGAGGGAACGCTGGGCGATGGTGCTCGCCGCAGGCCAGCGTATTCTGTTCTACCACTCCCCCGACCTGATTCATTGGTCCTTAGGCAGCGAATTCGGCGCGTCGGAAGGCTCGCATGACGGGGTCTGGGAATGCCCCGACCTGTTCAGGCTCCCGGTTGACGGGCGCAGCGGTGAATCCAGGTGGGTGCTTATCGTCAGCATCGGACCGAATGATGAGCTGGCGGAAGGCTCGCGGACCCAATATTTTGTAGGGGAATACGACGGTGTCTCCTTTGTGAACGACAACGCGCCGGAAACCGTGCTGTGGCTGGATCATGGAAGGGACAATTATGCCGGGGTGACCTGGTCGGACGTTCCGGCGCAGGATGGGCGTAGGCTGTTCATCGGCTGGATGAACAATTGGAAGTACGCTAATCTGCTGCCGACGGAAGGATGGAGAGGCGCGATGACGCTGCCGAGGGAGCTTGGCCTCGTCGCTTGCGAAGAAGGCGTCCGGCTGCGCCAACTGCCGGTTGGGGAGCTTGAAGCGCTCAGAGAGCCGAAGCTTCAGATGGACCATACGGTGATCAAGGCTGGGGACGGCAACATTTTGCAGGATGTTCACGGCAGTACGCTGGAAATTGAAGCAGAAATCAGGCTTTCAGGCGCGCCCGGCTTCGGCTTCCGGCTTCATGGCTCCGGCGGACAGGGAACGGTCATCGGTTATGACGCGGCCCGCAGCTATCTGTTCATTGACCGCAGAAATGCCGGCGTATCGGATTT
Source organism: Paenibacillus forsythiae T98 (assembly GCF_000520735.1). Lineage (GTDB taxonomy): Bacteria > Bacillota > Bacilli > Paenibacillales > Paenibacillaceae > Paenibacillus_AQ > Paenibacillus_AQ forsythiae. The sequence goes on along the minus strand of NZ_ASSC01000122.1, from coordinate 2,011 downwards.
TCATTCCGACTTCTCCTGCGAGCACGGAGCGGAACTGAAGCCCGAGGACGATATCATCAAGCTTCGGATATTTATAGATCACTCCTCTGTCGAAGTGTTCGCGGGCGGCGGGTGTGTCGTGCTGACGGATCAGGTGTTTCCTGACCCCGCGCATCAGGAGCTGGAGCTGTACGCCAACGAAGGAAGCATTGAAATTATGTCTTTGAGCATCTACGGCTTGAAATCCATTTGGTGACAAACGAAAAGGAGCTTTACTTCGCTGTTGCGGCGGAGTAAGGCTCCTCTTTGTCTGCCATTATGATTAATGAACATGGAAACAGGGTTCCCGAGTAGCTAACTGGAATTTCTCTCGTTAATCTTGCGGAATGCGGCTGTAGCGGCTGTGCTAACCGGAAAATCTCCCTTTAATTCGTCGGTTCTCGTGATGCTTAGGGGAAAGGGAGCGAATGAACTGGAGAAAATCCCGCTAAATGCTGGAAACTCTACTTTTCGCCGAAATTAACTGGAGGAAATCCGCTTAGTTGCCCGGCAAACGTCTTTGTACGAAATCAACTTGGAAGAATTTCTGCTCATCCGGGTCAGCGCAATAAATCAATCTTGCGGGCAGCCCCGGGACGGTTGCCGGGTACGGAAGCCGACCCGGCGCGGATGGCGTCAAGCTTGCTTCTTCAGCCCTGCCGTGGCAATCAGTTCCTTCAGCTCGCCGTGGTTGAATCCCTTGACCGCTCTGCCTCCGGCAACGGTAACCGGAATACCCATGAAGCCGAGACGCTCCACTTCTTGCTGGTAAGCGTCGCTTGCCATAATATCCCGGACCTCGAACGGGATGCCTTCGCCCTGAAGCAGCTGCTTCACCCGGCTGCAATCGCCGCAGCCCTCGGTGGAGTAGACGATCACTTGCGCGCTCATTGGCTTACAGCCTCTTTAATGCTCGATTGCGTGATTTTCCAGTGGGACGTATTCCAGCGCACCTCGCTGCCATCAAGCAGGAAGATTTGCGGAGATTCGTGCTTGATGCCGAAGTCTTCGGCGATTTTGTTGGAAACCGGACGGTCCTCGATCACGAGCACAACGGCGGCTTCGGTATCATTGTCTTTCAGATAGGACTGGAACTCTTCATACGCTTTTGCGCTGATCGGACAGGTTGTGCTGTGCTTGAACAGCAGCTTCTTGCCGGGCTTAGCCTTATACTGCTCCAGCTCGTCTGCGGAGTGGAGATGCTGAATGGACATCTAATCACCTTCCTTAATATAGTTGCTTATTTACGGTAATTGCAACTTAGATTGTAACATAGTTCAAAATTAAAGCAATCGGTAGTACAGCCTATAGAAGCTGCTTATAATAAAATACCGTCTCATGCAGCTCCCCATCCGCCGACCGGGCATAATCCGGAATTCTTCCAGCTTCCACGTATCCGAGCGATTGATACAGAGAGTTGGGCGGATCGCCTGCGCGGGTATCCAGCACGAGCAGCGTCCGGCCATCCGCCGACGCGAACGCTTCGGCCATTTCCATCAACAGGCGGGCAATGCCCCGGCGGCGGCGCTCCGGATGAACCATCAGCTTGGCGATTTCCGCGCGGTGCAGCCCGTTTGGCTTCAAGGCAAGATGAAGCTGCACACTTCCGGCGATCCGGCCGTTGTCCCAAGCGACCCATAGTAGAACACCTTCGCCGGGCACGCCCCGCCAATACCGGGCGGCTTCCGCTTCAGCGAGCGGCGGCAGAAAACCGACGGATGCTCCGTCCTCCACCACTCTGCTCAGCAGCCCTCCCAGCTCCCGCTCCAATCCTTCGTCCATTGCGTCTACCTGTTCAATACGAATCCCGGTTGTCATTAACAGTCCCCTTTCCGGCCAGTCGGTCAATGTTGGAAATGATTCTTTATGCTACCCATTATACCGGGGCATGAGGAAGTTACCAATCCTGACTGTAAGGTTTCGGGAGCGGGAGCCAGTCGGCATAAGCCTGCATAGCAAAAAACAGGAACTGCTCCGGCCTTCAATGGCTGGA
>NZ_ASSC01000121.1 GCF_000520735.1 Paenibacillus forsythiae T98 | reverse complement strand
GGCTGCCGGTCATGCTGTCGGCCACAACGGCCGACAGCAGCGACTCGATCGCGCCCAGCATGGCGATCAGGAACGCGGGCCGCAGCAGTGACCGGACCCGCTCCCAGGTAATGACCGGGAAGTGAAAGCCCGGAAGCGTGCTTGGGATGTCTCCGTAAGCCGAGCCGATCGTAGTGACCTTGCCGCTGAAGAACAGCGCCGCCATCACGCTGGCAACGATCAGACCGATCAGCGAGCCGGGCACCTTGGGAGCAAAGCGCACCGCCAGCAGCAGGATCGCCAGGCAGACCCCCGCAGTCAGCATGCTGTACACGTTAACAGTCGCGAGATGACTCCCGATCTCGCGCATATTGTCCACGAACCTCTCATGCCGCTCGATGCCCTTCAGTCCCAGGAAGCTGGCGATCTGCCCGGTAAAGATAATGACGGCGATTCCGGCGGTAAATCCGATCGTGACGGGCTTCGGAATGAATTTGATCAGCACGCCCAGCCGGAGCGCGCCCATCAGGACCAGCATGATACCGGCCATCATGCCCGCGATGAGCAAATTCTCGTAACCGTACTGCGCCCCGATGACGAACAGAATCGGGATAAAGGCGCCGGTCGGTCCGCCAATCTGAAACTTCGAGCCGCCGAAGAGCGAGATGAGAATACCGGCGACGATCGTCGTGTAAATGCCGTATTCCGGCTTGACGCCCGAGGCAATAGCAAAAGCCATTCCCAGAGGAATGGCAATAACGCCGACGATTGTGCCCGAAACCAGATCCTTCCGCAGAGAACTCACGCCATAGTCCCGAAAATGGCTCCATCCTGTCATGCTATAACCTTCTTTTCTTTGAATATTTGATTATTTGAATATATAAGACACATTACTCCTGTCTTTTTTTAATGTCAATCCTCAAAAACAAAAGATCATCGGACCCTCGCCTGTGAGAACGCCTTCAATATTGCCGCTCCGGAACCGCAGCATTTATTCGCTGCGGATCTCCTCAAGCAGAGAGATGGCGTTCACCAAGTGGTTGTCAAAGATTTGCTTGGCTACGGCCAGCAGATCCCTGATCAGCGGATCGCGGAGCGAATAGATAACAGAGGTGCCTTCCTTCACGCTGTTCACCACGTTCTTCGCCCGCAGAACGGCGAGCTGCTGCGATACGGCGGAGCCTTCCGACCCCAGAATCGCCTGCATCTCGTTAACGGTCTTCTCCCCTTCGCTCAGCAGCTCCAGGATGCGGATGCGCATCGGATGAGCCAACGCCTTGAAAAATTCGCTTTTAAATTGCTGAATATCACTGTTCATGTCGCCTGTGCTCCTCACTGCTTCTTTCAATTATGCTGCTTCAAGCCTTCCGCCTGTTATTTAAGCATACCCGCGGAATAAGCCGCGCACAAGCCCGGTTTGCTTCCGCCTCCTTCGGCTGCTGCGCTGCCAAGCGCCGCAGTGCGCCGAAACCCGGGAACCCGCCCGGCGACTAATAAGCCGCCGGATAGATGCGGATGATTCCGGCTGTAAGCTCCACCGTTCCGCCAATCGCCATAGGCTCGCCGAGACATTCGAACATAATCAGCGACTCTCCGAGCCGCATACAGGCCGTTCCGTCCTCTTCGATATCCTCTAGCGTTCCGGTCAGCACATTCTTGCCCGACTCTATGGAGATCGAGGGCGGCTGACCGGGAGCCGGAACGAGATCGACCCATTTAATGAAGAGCTCCGGCAGCTCAAGCTCGGCCTCGCATTCCTCTCCGGGCGCCGGGGAGGAGCCAAGCCATTGCCCCTTGCCCTCGCCGTAGGCCGAGGAGAAATAGACCTCCCCATGGCGCTCTCCGGCCCGGGTTATCGTTATTCTCATCCCTTGCTCCTCCTTCCGGTATATCCTACTTTTTTACTTCGGCCAGCCGGTTTTGTCAAGCCTTAGCAGCCGCTGCCTTCCCGGGGAGCGTTTACCGGACAGGCGGCAGGCATATTGCCTTCAGCTCCGGAGAGCCGTATAGTGCTATACATAAGGAGGTTGACCACCCAATGAAAGTTTCCCTGCTTCAACTCGACATCGCCTTCGGCAATCCGGAGGCCAACTACGCCGCAGCCGAGCGCGCCATCCGCCTTGCCGCGCAGAGTCAGCCGGACTGTATCCTGCTGCCCGAGCTGTGGACAACCGGCTATGACTTGCCGCGTCTTGATGAAATAGCCGACCCGGGCGGCAAGGCGGCGGCAGCGTTCATCGGAGGCTTGGCCAAGGAGTACGGCGTCAATATTGTCGCCGGCTCCACCGCTTGGCAGCGGGAGGACGGCGTAACCAACACCATGTTCGCTGCGGACCGCGAGGGCGAGCTTGCCCTGGAATACAGCAAGCTGCATCTGTTCCGGCTCATGGATGAGCATTTATATCTCCGTCCGGGGTCGTCCAAAGGGCTGTTCAGCCTGGACGGGACGCCCTGCGCCGGAGTCATCTGCTACGATATCCGGTTCCCGGAATGGATACGCGCCCACATGGCCTCCGGAGCGGAGGTGCTCTTCGTCTCCGCCGAATGGCCGCTGCCGCGCCTTGCCCACTGGCGGGCGCTGCTCATCAGCCGGGCGATTGAGAACCAGTGCTATGTGGCAGCCTGCAACCGGGCGGGGTCCGATCCGGCCAATGTCTTTGCGGGTCATTCCATGATTATCGATCCCTGGGGAGAAATCGTCTGCGAGGCGGGCGAAGGGGAGGAGATTGTCTCCGGCGAGCTTGATCTGGCCAAAGTGCGGGAAGCGCGGGGACAGATTCCGGTATTTGCCGACCGGAGACCCGAAATGTACAAGTAACGGCCTCGGCCCCTTATTTATGCTGTACACAAAGAAACCTCCCGCATGGCGGCAACCGCCAAGCGGGAGGTTCGAATGAATAACTGCCGGGAGTAAAAAGTCTATGACCTTCCCCTTATGCCTGTTCCGCGTTATACACCTTGACGTCCAGCGGAGCGGCAAGGAACTCTTCCGCTTTGCCTACGAACCCGGTAAAGTGAGGGGTGGCGTTATGGATATCGACGGCCTCGGAATCACGCCAGGCTTCGACCATAATGAACACATTCTTGTTCTCCGTATGCTCGTACAGATCGTAGTACACGTTGCCCTCTTCCGCCTGGCTGCCCGCGAGCAGCGGCTGGATTTCGGACAGGAAGACCTCTCTCTTGTCCGGCTTCACATGAAACGTAGCATGGATAATAATCATGATTTCTCTTTCCCTCCTTCTTATATTCCTCTATATTTTACGCCTGGAATCTATTTATTTCCAATCAGCGATTTTGTCGATCGGCAGACGCACCGAAGCAAAGCCTTCCTCCGCCGCTTTGCCGATCGAGAGCAGCATCACGGGCACGTAGCGCTCCTTGTCCAGACCGAAGGCTTCCGCTATATTCTCCTTGTCATAGCCGCCAATCGGATTCGTGTCGTAACCGTGGGCCCGGGCCACCAGCATCAGCTGCATCGAGACCAGTCCCGTGTCGATCAGCAGGATTTCCCGTTTGACCTGCGGCGGCAGGACGGCGAGATGGTTGTTAATGCCCGCCAACTGCTTGTCCTTCACTTCAGCCGGCATCCATCCGCGCTCGACAGCGGTGCTGTAAATTTCCTCGGCATAGTCGAAGCTGTTCATGTCTCCGAATACCGCAATCACCGCAGAGGAGGTTTCCACCTGCTGCTTGTTGAAGCGGGCCAGCGGCGCCAGAGCCGCTTTTCCTTCCGGGCTGTCAATGACAAGGAACCGCCAGGGCTGCATGTTGACCGTGGAAGGCGCAAGCGTCGCTTCCGTAAGAATTTGCGTCATTTCCTCTTTGCTGATGGTAACCGCCGGATCATATTTGCGAATGGAGCGCCGGCCCGTAAGGATTTCGGTAAAATCATTGTTAAGCGTCTTGGTCATAAGTAAAGTCTCTCCTTTGTATAAAAAAGATGGTCGTTCATATACATTCAGTCTGGGAAGCTCTCTTCTATTTAAATTGCAAAAAATCAATTTTTATATGATGTATGTTACAAGCCTGTCCGCCCCCCTATGGGCGATAATGCCAAAAAGAGAGAAGTTGAAACGTTTCTTGACCCGGGCTGCTCTAATTAAGGAGAAAAGGAGGTAGATTAATGAGTACAACGGCAGATTTGGTCCCTCGCGCCATGCGCGGCGATCCGGATGCTTTTCAGGCGCTCATTCATGAGGAGAAAGAGAAGCTCTACAGGATGGCCTATATGTACATGAGAAATGAGGCGGACGCGCTGGAGGTGTTTCAGGAGACCGTGTATAAGGCGTTCAAGTCGATATCCTCGCTGCAGAACAGCCGCTATTTTTCCACCTGGCTCACGCGGATTCTGATCAATACGGCTATTTCCTATTTAAAAAAGAACCGGAAAATCACCGCCATGAGTCCGGAGGTGCTTGAGCATATCGGGGATTCGTATCAGCACCAGCCGGAGGATCAGCTTGATCTTCTCCAGGCCATCGGAACGCTAGAGGAGAAATACAAGACCGTTCTGCTGCTTCGTTACTACAAAGATTATTCGCTCAAGCAGATTGCGGAAGTTCTGGATTGCCCGGAGGGAACGGTAAAGACGAATATTCACCGGGGCCTGTCGGTTCTGCGAAACAAGCTGAAAGGAGCTGCTTGCGATGATCCAAGAGATTCATTCCTTTAAAAAAGAAATTGACCATATTCCGGTGCCCCATGACAAGCTGGACGCCATCATTACAAAGACGGTTCAGGAAGCCGGAGCAGGCCAGCGGACTGGTATACGGAAAAAAATGGGGTATGTAGCAGGGGCGGCGGCGGTTGCTTGCGGTCTGCTGCTCGGTTCGGCTGCCTTGTCGCCGGCAATGGCAAGCCTTGTGTCCAAAATTCCGGTCATCGGATCGGTATTCAGCCAGATCGGGGACAGCGGCCTGAAGAGCGTAAGCGAGCAGGGATTGACTGCCGCAGTAGGCGCAACCAAGGTGTCCGGCGGCGACTCGCTTACCATCAATGAGGTGTTCTACGACGGGACCCGATTAAGCATCGGGTACTCGCTGGAGACGGAGAAGCCGCTGGGCGAGGAGTATATCATTATGAGGACAGATTTTACCGTCAACGGAACCGAAGCGAAGTTCTCGGCGAGAGATAAGCTAACGGAAGTCACCCCGACCTATCATACGGGTATTCTGGAACTCGACTCTCCGGCGAAGCTGCCGGATCAGTTCGAGCTTGGGCTGAACCTTAGCACCGAGGACAGAGTGAAGAAATGGGACTTCGCCATACCTGTAAGCAAGCAGGCCGACAACAAGCTCATCCCTATCGGCCATAAGCAGCAATCCGGCGGAGTTGAGCTGACGGTATCCGACCTGGTGGTTGGACCGGCGGGAATGCGGCTTGCCTTTAGCGCAGTATCCGAAGACCAAGACTCGGTCGACTATCTGTCAGTCACAGCGGTGGATGAATCCGGGCATGAACTGGGCTCCCTCTCGGGCGGAACCGGAAGCAAGTTCCGGGATGGCAAGTATTATTCCACCGGCACTCAGCTGTTCGATCGGCCTCCAGCCGGTACAAAAACGTTGACATTCACTCCTCATGAAGCATCTGGAAGGGTCAAATTTGACAGCTTCACAGTGACCCTGCCTTAAGCTCTGTATAAAAGGACTCAAACGCCTGCGTCTTCTATGTATGAAAAGAAATTCCCCGCGTAGTCATCAGTATGATAAAAGCTCCCTCCGGTTAACCGGGGGAGCTGTTTTGATTCTTTTTTATATACTTATAGGCTGGATCACAACGGTTTCAATTTGCTTATCATGGGTTTCCAGTGTCTGACTATATGTTTTACAGAAAGCATCAACATTTGCAATTACTTTATCCTTATCGTAAATAAAGAAATAGATGTACTTGGCTTTGTAATGATAAGAGTCTGAGCCAACCTGCTCGGTGAGCTCCCGCTCCTTCATTGACGGGCGAGAACATTTCACCTCGATAATCGTGTCATAAGCGTCCAAAATGATATCATAGCGATAACTTTTATATCCTCCGTCGACATAAATTTCAACTCTTGCATCAGGGAAAATAGGACGAATTAACGAAAAAAGCATACGCTGCACATCGTACTCATTTCCGAGGACAATTCTACTTAGATCCGCTTGCTGTAATGTCCCTCTGCCATGAACCGGCTTTTGATACATTTCTTCAATATGCTTATAAAAATTATTAAGGACCCTCCGGATGATGAGATGGAAATGCTAAACCAAGTTGATATGCATCGTTCTTCATGGTCGAAAAGGACTTCATTACAAATGTTTGTGCAATAGTCTGATCGGAAAAGAAACGTTCCAGAATGATGCTGGTGGTCGTATTCCAAGTAGACGAATATTTATCCTCCTGAGTTCGCAGCGGGCATTTGTCAATCTGCTCTTGTATGACTTTAATGGCTTCAGCTTTGCTTACAATTAATGTAACCAAGGTAGTTCTCCTCTCTAAATAATCCCGGATTGACAATAGTCAGCCAAGATTACCCCATCGCAAATAGAATAAAAATAGAGGCTCCAATATGTAAACTTCATCGTCTTTATATTCAAATACCTGATACATCGGTTCACTGCTTTGCATAATCGACTGTACTTGATCAATTGTATTTTTGATTTTTAAACGATCCGGCTTATCAGCAGCATCACCTAACAGTACATCCATTCTTCTCTTGATTTCATCGACGGACAGGCTAACTTTCGGCGGGTCCACTGCAATAGCTTTTAGAAGCAATTCGTAAATATCCACTTGTTCATCAATAACAGGATAAGTTTTCCTTTTTTGCCCTCTAGTGTTAGGGCCGTTTTTGAGCTTCCTTGCGACTTCCTTATAAGAGAGAAGGTTAAGAGAGGTCATTTTATATGCTTTTTTAAGCATTGGATAGTCGAGTTTGTCGAAACTTGCATTATTATCAATATCGAGCAGCAGGGAAAGATTTAAGCAAATGGATTGCATAAGCTGCGGTGAGGATAGACTTTCTTGGGCCATGTCATCAGCAAAAGCAGGGTCTATATTCATACCAAGTTGATTAAATCCCGTTACGGCAATTTCCCGCAACTCCCCCTTATTCCAGGGCTCTATATTAATCAGGTTCAATCTTCCGCTTAAATCTGAGTTTTTCCGAATCGCATCGTCTGATCGGTGGGGGAGAGAAATGACAACCGTTCTAAAATATTTGCGTATGGCATCTTTTAGCTGATAAGCAATTTCAAATTGCATACTTGGGGAAGCGTAATGAAAATCATCCAGTACAAGCACCAAATCTTTTTCGATAAAATATTGAATGACTTTATCTTTATTTGAACGATACGATTCCGTAACGGAAGATACAATCCCCTCTTTAATACCAGCAATGCCATGTCCCTCGATCGTTCTATGTTCAGTATGGTCACTCTCAAGCGGTAATCCAATTTTTCTTGCAATTGTCGCCCAAAAGTCCTCAGTTTCTTTGAAATCGTTTCCTGTAAAGTCTACAATTTTATCCTGTCCAATTACTTTTTCGCACAATACGGTTTTGCCCGTTTTCGAGGGACCGACAATAGAAGTAAGAAAGCCGACCGTGCTTAAAGATTGTGTTAATCGAAATTCGTATGTGAAATCATATTCAGTTGATTGACGCGAAATATAGGTGTATTTGGGAAAAGCACCAGGTATAAAAATATCCTTCGCTCTTAATTTCATGTAATCACCCCTAAACGAATTAATTATAGAGAGTTTATATGTAAAAACTGCTTCTCTACAGAGTATACCCCTAAAATTGACACTATAAAAGCTCATTAGATACCTTTCAAGGCAAATCATCATATATTCAACTAAAATGCATCTGGAGTGTGTTCCAAGCTCTTAGGCCCCCCAATTAAACTGGAGTCTCCC
>NZ_ASSC01000120.1 GCF_000520735.1 Paenibacillus forsythiae T98 | reverse complement strand
TCGCTCCGTTTGTTCGCCAGACGCACCTGAAGGACGCTTATGTCGAGCTAGTCGATGGCGGCGCTTACCAGAAGGCGGTTCACTGCGGAGCCGGTCTCGTCGATTTCCCTGCGGTGCTTCAAGAGCTGAACAAGTATAACCCGGGCCTCCATCTCACCTTCGAGAACGATGTGCCCCGCTCGGAATGGGGCATCCTTCCGGGCGAGCCTCATCTCATCGAGCTGTACGACCCGGAATGGATTGCGGGGCATCCCGACCTTTCGCGCGAAGAGTTCGCCGCCTATTTCGAACTGGTACGGGGGTACACGGAACGCATCCGCACGGGGGAGGTCAAGACCTGGCAGCAGCTTAATGCGGAGCCGTTCGAATATGCCGAAGCGGTGCAGTGGATTGAATCATCCCGGCGGCATATCGACGATATCTGCCGGAAGCTCGGCATCTCGCGGGAAGGAGAAGCCGCTGCCGGTATCTGCCGCGTGGACTAATATCATTCAGGCCATCAGCCGGAAGGAGAAGCAGCTATGGAAATTGAACGGCCGATTCGGGTGATCGTGATCGGCGCCCATCCGGATGAAGCGGATATGTATGCGGGCGGCACAGCCGCCTTGTTCGCGGAGAGAGGACATAAGGTCAAGTTTCTCTCGTTGACCAATGGCGACTGCGGCCATTACGAGCAGCACGGGGATGCGCTTGCGCGGCGGCGCAAACTGGAGGCCCAGGCCGCAGCGGAATGTCTTGGCATTGAGGAATATGAAGTTCTGGATACACCGGACGGAACGATCGAGCCGACACTGCCTTTCCGAAACGAAGTGATCCGGCAGATCCGCAGATGGAAAGCGGATATCGTGATCACCTTCCACCCGGAAGGCGGAATCAGTCCCGATAACCGGTATACGGGACTCATCGTCAGCGACGCGGTGCCGTTCACGACGGTCCGCGGCTATTTGCCGGATGAGCCTGCGTTGCTGATCCGGCCTTTGGTTCTGCTAATGCCCGACACGACGATGATCCACGATTACAGAGCGGATATCATCATTGATGTCGGGCGAACGATTGAGAAGAAGCTGCGCGCATGCGACGCGCACGCCACGCAGTTCTATGAGTCCCCGGCGTGGCACCGGGGCACCCCGGATCAGCTTCCCGTAGAGTGGGAAGACAAGAAGCGGCACCTGCTGGAAGGATGGTCTGAGACCTTCTACGTCTCTCCGAAAATGCTGCCCGCTCTGGAGCAGTGGTACTGGAAAGAGCGGGCGGCGGAGGTCCGCTATGCCGAACCGTTCGAAATCGCCCGGTACAGCCGCCCTGCGAGCGCGGAAGAATTAAGGCAGTGGCTGCCGATGCTGGCGGATTAATCTCATATCGCACATTGCGGCGGCCTGCTCCCGGTGTTCATCCGGCGGCGGGCCGCCTGCTTGTTTTTCCCCCTCTACCCCCGATCAATTGCCGATGGGATTTCACAACCCGTTCTCCTCACCTTATTTTCCAAATTATTACCGATACAATTTAGCCTGACCCATACCGATATATATTGCAGCTTGTCATTTATTTTTTTGGGAGGTAAACGGGTGAAGAAGTATGCAAGGACACGCATCTTCATAATGATTTTGGCTTGCCTGGCTTTAATTGTCGCAGGCTGCGCCGACAAAGCCGTTGAAGAACAAAAGACGGAGGATGCCAACATCACACTGAAAGTCTTCTGGTGGGGGTCGGAAGACCGGCAGAAACGAACGGAAGCGGTCATCAAGCTGTTCGAAGAGCAGCATCCGGGAGTTACAATCGAAGGCACCACCGTACCATTATCGGCATATTGGGACCAACTGGCCATGAAGGCGGCGGATCAGGATTTCCCTGATGTGCTGCAGATGGATTACAGCATGATTAGCGATTATTCCATGCGCAAGCTGCTCGAACCACTGGATGCTTTCGTGGAGAAGGGTACTATTAATTTGAGCGATGTGGACAGCGTGTACGTCAATCCGGGCAAAATCAACCATGCGCTGTACGGTATTTCACTCGGTGTTAACGCACCGGCATTGATTTATGATCCCAAGGTATTCCAGCAGACGGGTATCAAAGGACCCGGGCAGGAAATCACCTATGATCAATTGATTGAGACAGGCAAACAGCTCAAAGCCGAGCTTGGCGATGATTTCTATCCGCTGGATGCGGAGATGCTGGACTTCAGCTATTACATCCGGCAAAAAGGAGCGACGCTGTTCAGCAGAGGCGGCAAAGCGCTCGGATATGAGAACGACCAGGATCTGACTGATTTTTTCAAACTGCAAAAGACACTGGTGAACGAAGGCATTATGGGGTTCTCCGGAAGCAAGGAAGAGAAAGACTCGCTGTTCGTCAAAGGCGATTCCGCTTTTAGCCCGATTACAAGCAACCGGGTCATTCTCTATAGCCAGCTTAAGGGAAGGCCGATCCGCATGATGCCATTGCCGCTGCTGCAAGGCGGAGAGGAAGGAAATTATCTGAAGCCGTCGCAATTCTTCTCCGTTTCGTCCTACAGCAAGCATAAGGAAGCCGCTGCCGAGTTCATTGATTTCTTCACGAATGACACGGCGGCAAATGAAATTCTGCAAGGTGAGCGCGGGGTGCCAATTGCCGGAAAGATTCGCAAGCTGTTAGCGGAACAAGCGGGCGAAAGCGGGAAAGAGCAGTACAACTATATCGAGTACGTCGCGAGCCACAACAAGCCGATTGATCCTCCGCCTCCGCGCGGAGCCAGTAAGGTAAACAACCTGCTGCTGCGCCTGGGCAAACAAGTCAACGATGGATTGAAGACGCCGGAGGCAGCCTCACAGCAGTTCCGCAAAGAGGCAACGGCAACGCTTGCAGAAATGAATTCCTAAAGAGGTGGCGCGATGACAATCCTGCATTCTATCAAATCAAAGCTGCTGGGCAGCTTTTCCCTGGTACTTATTTTGCTCGTGGCCGTAGGAACGATCAACTTTGTTCAAATGAACAGCATCGAGAGCACCTACAAGCAATTAATAGACGGGCGCTCCACTGCCGTCAGTCTGATTAAAGATCTGGGCATAGCGATCAATGATGAGAAAATAGCGACGAACTCCTACTTGTTATACTCGGACTCAGCGTCCCTGGAACAATATACGGCCGCAATTGCCCGATACAAGAAGCTTAGCTATCAGCTTGAGGCCATTACCAATGATCCCGATGAGTGGCTGCTGCTGCAAGGTCTGAACCTGCTGCAGATTCAGTACACCAACTACGCCGAGCAAATGCTTGATCTGAAAGCGCAGAACAAGACAGCCGATTATATGGCAATCGGGTCCACAAGCATTGAGCCGATCTCCAGGAAATTCTATGAAGCAGCCCAGAAATTAACGAATATTCAAGAGAGCCTGCTGAAAGAGGGAATGGCCAACGCAGAAACACAGACTGCGGCTACCCAAAGGCTGTCACTGGTAATTTCTGTCCTTGCGATCATCACCGGGCTGACCGTGGCCCTCTGGATCAGCCGGTCGATTTCGAGACCGGTGCTGCTGCTTTCCAACGCGGCAAAGGTCATCTCAGGCGGCGATCTGACGATGCAGCAGCTCAAGATTTCCAGAAAGGATGAAATCGGCACATTGGCTGCCTCCTTCAATATCATGGCCGATCATCTGCGCCGGCTCATTCAGGAAGTCGGCATGAATGCCGAGCAGGTAGCGGCCGCCTCCCAGGAACTGACAGCCGGGGCCGACCAGACCGCCAAGGCGACAGAGCAAGTCGTGGAGATTACAGGAGAGGTTGCGACCGGGGCTGAACGGCAGCTCGGCACAGTCAGGGACGGACTCAAGGCCATTCACCATATGTCCGAGGAAGCCGAAATGCTATCCACCGAAGCCACAACGGTGTCCGAAAAGGCCGACAGCTCTGCGCAGCTCGCCCAGGAAGGAAGTCTGAACATCCGCACGGCCATTGATACCATGCGCAACATCGAAGAAACGGTGAGCGACATCTCTCATGAGGTCACCGTTCTGGGTGAGCGCTCGCAGGATATCAACCAGTTGGTCAACGTGATCTCTGAGATTGCCGGTAAAACAAATCTGCTTGCCCTGAATGCCGCGATTGAAGCAGCCCGGGCCGGGGATGCAGGCCGAGGCTTCGCCGTGGTTGCGGCGGAAGTCCGGAAGCTTGCGGAGCAATCCGCCGCTTCCGCGCAGAATATTGCCGGTCTGGTTGAGAACATTCAAGAACACACCATGACCACCGTGCAGAAAGTGGCGCTCGGCACCCAGGTTGTAAGTTCCGGCATGGATGCGGTGCTCGCGGCGGGCAATTCTTTTGATAGGATCTATTCGTCCATCCAGGGTGTTGCAGTGCAGATGGCTAAAGTAACAGCCAGTTCACAGGATATCTCGGAGAGCACGCAACAATTGGTCTCTACCTTCGAGCATATCTCAGCTGTGGCCGACAACACTGCCGCAGGCACAGAAAGCGTCTCCGCCGCCAGCCAGGAGCAGCTCGCCACGATGGAGGAAATCTCCGGCTCCGCCTCGGCGCTCGCCAGGATGTCCGAAGAGCTCATTGGAATGGTCAATAAATTCAAGGTGTAGACCGCCAATCAAAAAGGTGTCTTAGCTGCCATGTCCATGGCTTCTGAGACACCTTCTCTTTATGACAAGCTTGCTTGACGGACGCTTTACGCGCCCATAATCACTTCCCACACTGGCTTCGTATGCCCGCCCGGGTACAACAAATACAGCAGCACATACACCGCCACGCCCGTTATGGCCGTGATGAACCAGATTACGGAGGTGATTCTCCCCCATTTGCGGTGCTTGGCGTACTTCGCCTTGAAGCCCAGCGTCAGCGTTGTAATGCCGAATACGGCGGCTACGGTTGCGAGCACAATGTGAAAAATGAGAAACACATGGTACAGCCCCGACAGGTTCTCCGGTCCGCCCCATGACGTATTGCCCACAAATACCGTTCTCGACGCGTACACAAGAAAGAACAGCACCGCAAATACCGCAGCGGCAATCATCGTCTTCTTGTGCGCCTCGCGCTTGCCCTTAATGATGAGCCCCCAACCGATAGCCACAAGCACCGCGCTGATGACGATGAACGATGTGCTGATCGTTGGAAACACTGTGAATATATCCATGTTCGTCCTCCTAGACCTCGCCGGCAGATGCACAGGTCAGTTCGCCGCATTCACCCCGGAAGAGTCCGGAAGTTCGTCGTCGTCCTGCCCGTTCTCTTTTTTATACCAGTGATAGAACACAGAAGCAAGCATGGAGGCAAAAATAACTTCCTGAATGAATTTCATCCCGATTCCGCCAACCTGCTGGTCCACCCTCGGGGACAACACTTCAAAAAAGGACGGTCCGCCAAAAGACCGCAGCAGCGCCGCGCCGCCGCCCGAAACGCAGTAGCCCATCGCTCTGGCCCAGGCATCCGGATCACTGTACGTCGCATACAGCGGCTTATCGGCAAAAATAATCAGCCCGCAAGCGGGCGTCAGCAGCACCATATTCAGGAAGATAAATCCCGCCTTGGCCAGTCCGCTCCAGCGATCCCTTTCCGGCAGCGGGTTAATCAGCGTCCACCACATCAGCGCCGAAGCAATGAATAAAATAAAGTAATACAACCGGTGAACGGCAAAATGCAGCATCACATAATCATGAACCGTCGGGATATGATACAGGGAGAACAGGCCGTTGAACAGCAGCGCCGCCGTGACCGGATGGGCGAGAACAGCCAGCCGCCGAAAGGGATTGACCCTATGGGCAGCCCGCCACAGCTCCGCTGGAATGCCAAGCATCATGAGCGGGACGGCGACATAGTAGGACAGCGCCATGCTGAGCATGTGGAAAGAGAACATGAGATGGCCCAGCAGACTGACCGGACCGCCTTGGGCCAGATAGAGCGCCGCCGCCCCCGTAACGAAGAAGATCCGCTGCCCTGGAGCCGCCGGAGCCGCCATTCCGAACCGGCCGGACAAGGGGCCGATCAGCACAAGATAACCGGAGACCGCCACCAGCATCCCCGCCAGAAACAGCGGGCTCCAGACATCGGCCAAGCTGAATGCATTCAGTCCGAGCATCGTCCAAGCCCCCCTCGTTAAGCAAGACATTCATCCTCCCGGCTAACCGGCTTTCCGTGCACCCGGGCCGCAAGAAGCAATGACCCGTAATCGGCCTTGCACAGTGCGGCCTGCGGGCCGCGCAGTTCACGCGCACCTGTGTCCAAGGAAATCGCCCCATGTCCACATCAAATACCTCCGGGCCAAACCGTTCATGCGCACCGTCGCCGGACGCCTCGCCGACACCCCTGCCGGATGCAGGCTGCCTTGCTTGGCTCTGCTTCGCAGGGGACACAGGTTTTACAGGATAATCTCCCTCTAATTCCCTCACTTAAGCAGACAATCGCCAAATGAACGGGAAATTCCCCCTCTAATTTTGCATCCCCTGGTCAAATTCTGCCTTTTTACCCATATTAACTGGAGTTTTTCCACTTAAGTGTTTCCTGAAAGGTTATCTGGTTAAATTAGGCGGAGGAATTCCCGTTATACCGAATCAGTCACCTTAAACAAGCCAATCGCACCCGGGCCGCCGCCCGCTCAATCCCACCAGACCCAGTACAAGGCCATGATGATACAGGTTCCGGCGATCAGGAAACCGCCCAGTATGAAAATAATCGGCAGCATATGCCCCTTATCCTTCAAATGCATCCAGTAGCCCATCTGCATAAAGACCTGAATCACGGCCATAACGAGCAGCAAAAGCACCGCAAAGACCGGGTTGACGTCTCCGGCCGCCACCGCCGCAAAGGCGATGAGCGTCAGCACAGCCGAGAGGACGAATATCATAACATGCTTCTGCGGGCCTTCCTGCCTATGGCGGCGCTTCACACCGTTATCCCGGGTATGCTGTTCAGCAGCCATAGCCTAGCCCACCTTTCCGAGCAGATAGACAACCGTAAAGATGAAGACCCATACCACGTCGATAAAATGCCAGTACATGGCGGATACGTAGATTTTGGGCGCGGTCACAACAGTCAGCCCTTTATAGGCCAACTGGCCGATCAGCAGCGAAATCCACACAATGCCGAAGGCGACATGCGCGCCGTGGAATCCGACCAGCGTATAGAACGCCGAGCTGAAGGCGCTTGTGGTCATGCCGAACTCTTCATGCCTTACATACTCGCTGAATTCGTAAATTTCCAGCCCCAGAAAGCACGCGCCGAGCGCTACGGTGACAAGCAGCCAATTCCGGAGCAGCTTTGGGCGGTTCCGGTGCATCGCCTGGATGGCGAAGACGCTGGTCAGACTGCTGACGAGCAGAAGGAAGGTCGCCGCCGCAACGAGTGGAAGATGGAACAGCTCATTGGCCGACGGGCCTTCGTTGGTCTGACCCCGCAGCGCCAGGAAGGTGGCGAACAAGGTGCCGAAGAGCACGGCCTCGCCGCCGAGAAACAGCCAGAAAGCAAGCACTTTGTTTCGGCCTTCGGCGGTCGCTTTCTCCGGTTCATGCGGCAGGCCGCCATGGACAGGTTCTGCATGCGTCGTTGTCATATCCGGTTCACCTTCCTTCCAGCTCTTCCGGCTCGATATGCCAGCCGTGATCGTCATATAGCGAGCGCATCAGCATCGCTCCAAAAGCAATCAGCAGACCCAGCCCGGTCACTATATAGTTATTGAACAAAAAGCCGACGAGCCTGCTGGCGAAATCATCGCGGCTGAACATGAACCCAAGCCCGGCGATAAAAATGCCCGCCGACATCAGGAAAGGCAGCGGCGTCGCCGAAGGCATATGAATCCTGCCAATCGGCTCCGCAGGCATCATCCCCTTGTTCCCCGCCGCCTTCTCCTTCCACAGAGCGTCAAGCCCGCGCACAAGCGGCGTCTGCTTGAAATTGTATTCCGGAGGCGGCGATGGAATGCTCCATTCCAGCGTGCGTCCGTCTTCCCAGGGATCGCTGCCAGCGTCCGGTGGCCTTCTCGAAGTAATCCAGACATTGGCCAGGAAGAACAGCATGCCAAGACCCATCAGCCCGGCCCCGATCGTGCTGACCAGGTTCAGCGTATCGAAATGCTGGTTCGGCAGATAGGTGAACACCCGGCGCTGCATACCCATAAGGCCGAGAAAATGCTGCACGAAGAAGGTCAGGTGAAAACCGATGATGAACGTCCAGAAGGTCCATTTTCCCAGAGTCTCGCTTAGCATCCGCCCGAACATCTTCGGCCACCAGTAATGCAGACCCGCGAACAGGCCCAGCACCAGGCCGCCGACGATGACGTAGTGGAAATGCGCCACGACGAAGTACGTATCATGGAACTGAAAATCGGCGGGCGCGGATGCCAGCATAACCCCTGTGACGCCGCCCATGGTGAATGTCGGAATGAAGCCGGAGGCGAACAGATTGGGTGTGGTAAACCGCACCGATCCGCCCCACAGCGTGAACAGCCAGTTGAAAATTTTGATGCCTGTCGGAACGGCAATGAGCATCGTCGATACGGCGAAGAGGGCGTTCGCCACCGGGCCAAGGCCGGTCGTGAACATATGATGCGCCCACACCATGAAGCCGAGGAATGCGATCAGGATGGTCGCGAACACCATGGAGCTGTAGCCGAACAGCCGCTTGCGGGCAAAGGTCGGAATGACCTCGGAGATCATGCCGAAGGCCGGCAGAATGAGAATATACACCTCGGGATGGCCGAAGATCCAGAAAATATGCTGCCAGAGCACAGGGCTTCCGCCCCCGCCGGGGACAAAGAAATTCGCGCCGAGAATCCGGTCGAAGGTCAGCAGCACCAGGCCGACGGTGATGGCGGGAAAGGCGAACAGAATAATCGCGGAGGTGATAAACGTCGTCCAGGCGAACATAGGCAGCCGCATGAACGACATGCCCGGCGCGCGCATCGTAATGATCGTCGCCAGGAAGTTGATGCCGCCGATGAGGGTGCCCAGCCCGGCGATTTGCAGGCCGATCGTGTAGAAATCGACGCCGTGCGTCCCGCTGTAAGCCGCCCCGGACAACGGCGTGTAGGATGTCCATCCCGCATCGGGTGCGCCGCCCATAAGCCAGCTCAGGTTAAGCAGCAACCCGCCGAACAGAAATGTCCAGAAGCCCAGCGCGTTCAGAAAAGGAAAAGCGACGTCGCGCGCGCCGATCTGCAGCGGAATGACCGCGTTCATCAGGGCGAAGATAATCGGCATGACGCCGAGAAAGATCATCGTGGTGCCGTGCATCGTAATCAGCTCGTTGAAGGTCTGGGCATCCACAAAATCATTCATGGGCTTAATCAGCTGCCAGCGGATAAGGAGCGCTTCAATCCCGCCGATGCCGAAAAAAAAGCCGCCCGCCCACAGGTACAAAATGGCGATTTTTTTATGATCGACGGTCGTAATCCAGTCCATCAGTCCGGTATACCGCTTGACACCGTGCGCGGCGGGCTTCGGAGATTTCAAGGTATGCGCTGCTTGAGCCAAGGTTCGTACCCCCTTTTCAAATGTCCGCTTGGTAAGGGCTTACGTGACTAGTTCAATTTATAATCCGCCAGATAGCCTGCGATCCGGTCGATTTCGTCGTCCGTCAGGCCCATATCCTGTTTGGGGTCGGGCATTCGGTTGCCCGGCTTTACGCCCTGCGTATCATGCAGCCATGTCTTTAAATTCTCCTCCACGGGCGCGCCGTCTTGGCGGGTATCGTCATTGAGCAGAATGCCCGCAACCGATTCGCGGGAGCCGATGCCGGTCAGATTCGGCCCTACCGCCAGCCCCTGATCGCCGACCGCGTGGCATGTCAGGCACTGATTCTTGAAGGTCTTGGCGAGCGCCGGATCTTCCGGAAGCACCGCAGGGGCTTGTTGCGCTTCAATCCATTGCTTGAATTCATCATTGCTAACCGCTTTCACTTTGAATTCCATGAACCCGTGGGAAGGTCCGCACAGCTCGGCGCATTTGCCGCGGTACACGCCTTCCTTTGGCGCGCTGAAGCTGAACCGGTTGGTTGCTCCGGTCGGATTCGTGTCGATTTTGCCGGAAAGAGAGGAGACCCAGAAGGAATGGAGCACATCGTTTGTCGTCAGTTCAAAGGCAATGTTCCTGCCTGCGGGAATAATGAGATCCTGCGCCGTCTTGATGCCGAAATCGGGGTATTCGAATTCCCACCAATACTGGTGGCCGGTCACTTTCACTTTGACCGCGTTCTTGTCGCCGGAATGATTGTCGCCCAGGGCGAACACCGTCCTCACCGTCGGAACCGCCAGCACGATGACGAGAATGAGCGGAACAACCGTCCAGAGCACCTCCAGCTTGAGGCTGCCTTCGATCTGCTCCGGAATTTCATCCTGTCCCGGCTTGCGGCGGAAACGGATCAGCACATAAGCCGCGATGGAAAAAACGATCAGCAGCACGACAATCATGATGGAAATCGCGAGCTTCATCAGTCCCAGCGAGCTTTCGGCGGCCGGCCCCTGCGGCCTCAAGACCGAGAGATCTTCGCGGCCGCAGCCGACGAGAACCGTTCCGAACACCGCGATCAGGAGAAGAAGCCGCCTTGCAGAGTGCCACGTTCTCATCATAGATCAACCCCGCTTTTTCCAATTTCAATCGTTTACATTACCTAAGCTGTCAATTATAACAATCACTCTTAATATAATTTTCAACGGCTGTTTTGTCAATGATTCACATTTATTTCACAATGTCGAAAAAGCTTGTCAAATCAACGTTTGCAATCGCTTTCGGAAAGCGATATTATATTTATTGGGCAGATAGACCGCTTACAACACCTTCTCCCCTCTATATATCCATTTGACAAATTTTCGCCACTTGAATCCACGTTTAGGTCAAGCATGCACAAAAAAACCGTTCTCTGCGGCTTTCGCAAATCACGGTTATAAAATCCTTGCGGATGAAAGACAAACGTTAAGAGACTGACGAATTTAACTTTACCAGCTCATGCTCTACGACCATGGTGAGTTCTTCCTCATAGCCTCCTGTAATCCGATATTTACGGACATATTCTTTGACGAATTTCTTGGGATCCTTGGGCCGGAAAATACGTGTCATTTCCCGCAGACTTTCCTTGACTTCGTTGTGACCTTTACTTGCCATGATCAGTTCCCTCCCAAAACATTGAAAATGAATGCTCCGTTGTAGAGAATGCATGATGAAAAGTCCGCCGTTACTTCGAAATGCAAGGGCTAGCTCCAGATGTTCAGAGATCGAAATCCGCTTGCATTTATCAATCCATTCGCTGATTGGCCGGATGAATAGCCGAGCCAACGCATGCATGGACTGGTGAAGCAGGTTCGTCGCGATTTGGGCTGAAAGCTTCAGGTGTGATTAACAGCCTGACACTGTGATTACCCGAAAAGCCAAGTCTGTGATCACTCCTTTCGGGCTTTATCGTTTTATTGTATCATATTCCGGTCCAACTTCCACCTTTCCTGCAAAATGTCCACATGAAAAACTTTATTGGCAAAATGTCCCGGAACACACGTTCTATTATAGCATGGATATTGGACCAGTGGTCAAGCCATTCATGAAAATTTTCAGAAATATTTATTGAAAAAGGTTTTCGCCCGCCGGACAGCCGCACACACGCGAAGGACGGATGATAGGGCAAGCAGGCTTAAGCTCATACTTTGTCCCGGCCACTCATAAGCTTGTATGGAGAAAGCGCCCGAAGGACGGCCTATGCCAAGCGCTCGTTGTTCATATGACAGGAGAGTGAAGCCCTTGTCCCCTTTTCGTTCATCCGTCGGTCTGCCGGATTATATCGCGGCTGCGCTGTGCTATCTGTTCCCCTTTGCCGGGGGCATCATCTTTCTCGCTGTGGAGAAACGCAGCCGGTTCGTGCTGTTCCACTCCCTTCAGTCGCTGCTCTCCTACGGCACGTTAATGGTCGGCCATGTTCTAGTAGGGCTGCTGCCTTTCATCGGCCCGCTGCTGGCGGCGCTCATCTTCCTGTGCAGCTGCGGCGTCTGGCTGCTGATGACGTATCATGCGCTGAGAGGCGCCTGGTATAAGCTGCCCTGGGCCGGAGATATCGCGGAGCGGCAGCTGCGGCGGCTGTAAACCCCTTTCGGTTTATGAAAGGGATTCCCTTTTGCCTCTGCTCTTTTGGTACAATGTAAGAGATGAACAGCATGAATCTGGGCCTGGGGGAAACGGAATGTACCTGTTTGTAATCAATCCGCGCTCCGGCGGCGGAGCAGGGCGGCGCGCCTGGCTGCGGGCCGAGAAGCGGCTGAAGGAGCGGGCGGTGGAGTACGAGGCGCTGCATACGGAGAGCGCGTCCGGCGCCGGGCGCGAGGTGATGCGGGCGCTTAAGCGCCGGGAGAAATGGAGCGCCTGCGTGGTGGTCGGCGGCGACGGAACGATCCACAGCGTTCTGGCGGCGGTGCTGGCGGGCGGCG
>NZ_ASSC01000119.1 GCF_000520735.1 Paenibacillus forsythiae T98 | reverse complement strand
GTGGGGAGACTCCAGTTTAATTGGGGGGCCTAAGAGATGATGCAGCCATTTGAAGCCTGCACGCCCGAATATGAAGATGGAGTGCTAAATGCCTGCACATTCGCAGGAAACGAGAGAGGGACGGGCTTTTTTGAGAAAACAGATGTACTAACGCATTAATTCTTAAGTAAATTAATTCTTAAATACATGAATTCCTCGCGGGCCTTCCGCCGCTGCCGGGGAATACTTGCCCGATTATTTATGAACGCTTCGGACGAACCAAGCCCCTACGGATACCAGGGACAGAGTTTCGGAGCCGCCCGTTCACCGCCCATTTTTCAAATAAAAAATAGCGATCTGCGTCCGGTCCCGCAGTCCGAGCTTGCTCAAAATTTCCGTTATGTAGTTCTTGACCGTGCCCTCGCTTAAGAAGAGCCTGGCGGCAATTTCCTTGTTCGAATGTCCCTCGGCGATTGCTGCGACAACCGACTGCTCCGTCTTGGTCAGGCCGTAGGCTTCCAGCGGACAGGGGGAGGTATTCCCGGCAGCAGCCGCAGGCTGAAGAAAGCCCGCCAGCTTGCGGGCAATGTCGGGATGAATGAGCATATTGCCTTCATGGACCGTCTTGATGCCTTGGATAATGCGGTCCGGGGGGATATTTTTGAGCAGATAGCCGCTGGCTCCGCCTTTAATCGCCTCGATAATATACTCGTCATCGTCGAAGGTGGTCAGCATCAGGACGGCCACCTGCGGAGCATGCCGCTTGATCAGCCGCGCCCCCTCCACGCCGTCAATGCCGGGCATGCGGATATCCATCAGCACCACATCGGCTTCTGTCCCGCTTTCCAGCAGCTTCAGCGCCTCGCCGCCGTCTCCCGCAGCCCCCGTTACCTCAATATCCGGGTCCATCCCGACGAGCACCTTCAGGCTTTCCCTTATAAATGAATCGTCGTCCACAATTACGACTTTAACCATATAGGCCATTCCCCTTTCTAAAAAAGCCTGCTCTCCCGCTCTACATAATCTCGCTTTGCTTATAAACCGGCAGCTTCGTAATAACCGTGAACGGATAAGCGGCCCGGACTTCAAGCGTTCCGCCGACCAGCCGGGTTCGCTCCTCCATCCCTTTTATCCCCATGCCGCCGGCAAGATGCAGTCCTGGGTTCATCCCGGACAACCGTTCCGAGCGGGTCTCATCGTCCCGGTTGCTGCCGTTTCTCTCCAACCGTTCGCCGCCGTCTTCTTCCACCGATGTCTTTCCGTTATTGCTGACCTCCATCGCAACTTCGGACGGGCTGTAGGAGAGACTTATGCCGACGGAGGTCGCGTACCCGTGCCGGAGTCCGTTGGTGATGGCTTCGCGGGCATTTTTGTACAGTACGACCTGAAGGCTCGGGTAGAGTGGATAAGGTGCGCCCTCCACCGTATAAGAGGTCTCGATGCCGGTGTCCCGGCCAATCTCCTCCAGCAGCCGATCCAGGGCATAGGCGCCTTCAAGCTGCGGGCCCCGGCCGATTCGCCCTACGGCGGCGCGCAGGTCATCCATGCTCTCGGCAAGCTGATCGCGCACCTGTCCCATCATGGCCATGCCCGCTTCCGGCGCGGAGGGAAGCGTGTGCAGCGCGGCCTCCATCATCATTTTGACGCGGATCAGCCGGTGGCCGATATCGTCATGCAGCTGGCGGGAAATCCGCACCCGTTCCTCGGCCTGGGCCGCATTTTCCACCTGGGCCGCGAATTGCAGAATCCGATTGCGCGCTTCGTCCAGC
Source organism: Paenibacillus forsythiae T98 (assembly GCF_000520735.1). Lineage (GTDB taxonomy): Bacteria > Bacillota > Bacilli > Paenibacillales > Paenibacillaceae > Paenibacillus_AQ > Paenibacillus_AQ forsythiae. The sequence continues at coordinate 4,012 of NZ_ASSC01000119.1, read as the reverse complement.
TCGAAATGCTTCTTGCGCAGCTCGTCATACAGATGAAGTGTCTCCTCCCGGCCGCGTCCCGCCGAATGAAGCTGGGCGCACAGCGCGGCAGCCAGCAGAAACACCAGATTAACCCATGCGCGGATCAGTGGAGATTCTTCCATAACGGCGGCGTTTAGCGCGGCCAGATGAATTCCCGCAAGCAGCAGGGGCAGCAGCCGGGGACGGAGACGGAAATAGACAAGCAGCGCAGACAGGGAGGGGAGTGCCATCAGGCTTCCATACCTGTAGCATAGCCAGGAAGAGTACAGCATTTCGAGCGCGGCAATCGCCGCGGTGAACCGTGCCGGAAGGCGTGCCCACAGCGCGGCCAGCAGCAGAAGAATGAGCAGATGCAATGTGAACCGATCATTATCGGCATAATCCCGGACGTACATCGAGAGAACAGAGGGTACAGCAATCAGTCCGTACCGCAGCAGCTTCAGCTCTTTGGCCACAAGTCGTCATCCTTTTCGTGAGAAATAGCAGGTCAAGTGTCCCTCCTTCGCTTAACGGGTCTCCCAGTGAATGCATGACCCTGGCGAGAGGCGGCGCAGCATCGCACTTCCATCTTAGCACATCCCCTGTACTGCGGTACGCGGCTTTAGCCTCCTGTTTTCAAAGAGATGACTTAAGTCACCTTCACTTCATGACCTTCTGTACCTCCGGCGGCGATGGGTGTGCGCTACAATGAAACCATGAAGAACAAGGGACAGGAGAGATGAATAATGGCGCTTGCTCAACTAAGCGATGTGGTGAAACGATATGACAGCAAGTTGACGGTGGATCATGTGAATCTGAGCATAAGGGAGGGCGAGATTCTCGGTCTGCTCGGGCCGAACGGCGCGGGCAAAAGTACGACGATCAGCATGCTCTGCGGTCTGCTGAAGATGGATGGGGGGAGCATCGTCATTGATGGCATCTCCGTGGCGCAGCAGCCGCTTGAGGCCAAAAAAAGAATCGGGCTCGTCCCCCAGGACCTCGCGCTGTACGAGGATCTGACCGCCTGGGAAAATGCCGCCTTTTTCGGGAAGCTGTACGGCCTGCGCGGTGGACTGCTGAAGGAGCGGGTGCAGGAGGCGTTGGAGTTTACCGGGCTCGCCGACCGGGCAAAGGATAAACCGGCCACTTTTTCCGGAGGGATGAAACGACGGCTGAACATTGTCTGCGCGATCATGCACCGGCCCAAGCTGATTATTATGGATGAGCCGACCGTGGGAATCGACCCCCAATCCCGAAATCATATTCTCGAATCGGTCAAGGCGCTCAACAAGCTGGGCTCCACCGTTATCTATACAAGCCACTACATGGAGGAGGTCGAAGCGATCTGCGACCGGGTGGCCATTATGGATAAGGGCCATATCATCGCCTGCGGGACAGAAAAAGAGCTGCGGGAACGGGTCGCCCATGAAGAGAAGATCGTCATCAAAGCCGGCAATATCGCGCCTGAGCTGATTCGGGAGCTTAAGCAGCATCCCCGGGTGACCCGGGTGGAAGGGGAAAGCGATACGGTGGAGATGTACCTTCCGTCGTCCCAAAGCGAGCTGCAGGACATCTTGTTTATTTTCGCCAAGCACGGGGGCGTGATTCAGACGCTGCAAATCGAAGAACCGGATCTGGAGACGTTATTCTTAAGTCTGACCGGGCGGACCTTGCGGGATTAGGAGGAGAGAACAATGGCTAATATTTGGACAATTGCGGTTCATGAGCTGCGGCGTCTGTTCCGCTCCTGCTCCATGCTGATCAACCTGTTCCTGCTGCCGATTCTGCTGATTTTTCTGCTCGGCTCGGCGCTCTCCAGCGTTATGGGCGGAGGAAAGGACCAGACGATAGAATCTTTTCGGGTAGGCATAGTCGATGCGGGCAACCCCGCTGAACGTTCGCAGCTGATCGGGAATTTCCTGAAGTCGCCGCAGGTCGCGGAGATCATTACAGCGGAAACCGCGGACAGCCGGGAAGCGGCGGTAAGCGGGGTGCGTTCGGGACAATACGGCTATGCCGTCATCGTTCCGGCGGGCTTCGACAAGGATATGGTGACCGGCAAGGAAGCGAAGCTTGAATACATCCTTGGCAAGAACCGGACTGACAATATGATCGCAGGGACCGTGTTCGATAACTTCCTGGGCAGCATCAATTACAAGCAGGCTGCCGCCATGACGCTTGGACCCCAGGCGATTAGCGCGATGACGGAGTCCGGGCAGGGCAATCCGGCCGCCGTGCTCGGCAAGCTGAATGATGGAGCCCCGGCCTACACTGCCTCCCAGTATTATGCGGCTGCGATGCTTCTGATGTTCCTGCTTCTGTGCGGACAAATGGTGATCACCAGCCTGTACAGCGAAAAGGATAACCATACGTTATTTCGGATCGGCTCCATGCCGGTGAAGGGTCGGGAACTCTTTATCGGAAAAATGCTCGGCATCGGCCTTGTGTCGGTCCTGCAGTGCGCCTCCATTATTGTGGCCACGCGCTTTTTGTTCGGCGTGTACTGGGGCAATCGCCCGGGGCTGCTGATGCTGGTGTGCCTCCTTATGATTTTCGCTTCGCTAACTTTGTCGGTCATCATATCCATGTTCGTCCGTAGCGCAGCGTTGGCACGTGCCGTTTTAAGCGGGCTGACGGTGGTGATGACGTTTATGAGCGGCGGAATGGCTCCCCTGCCGGATGCCTGGGTGAATACGGGCGGCGCGTTCTCCATCAATCACTGGGGGATGAAAGGCATCCTGCGGATGATGCTGGAGTCGCCGTGGGCGCAAATTTCGGGCAGCATCGGGATGCTGTCGCTGATTTGTCTCGTGCTTGGGAGCATGGCATTCTTTTCATACCGAAAGGTGGGTTATCATGCATAACATTCTTACGATCTCCTGGAATCTGGTGAAGCGGATGATCGGCAGACGGAGAGGGGTAATCGCCTATATTCTCATGCCAGGCGTCGTGATTTCCTTCATTATATGGATGACCAGCGGGGCGGGGGACAGCAAGACGAATGTGCTCTACACGAACCTGGACAGCGGCGCCGCAGGAGCGCATGTCATTGCCGAACTGAAGAAGACAGGGGATTATGCCCTGGTTGAAAAAGTGAGCGGGGACGAGCTGCGCACCGGAGTCCTTAACGAGGAAGGCGCTGCGGGACTGGAAATCCCCGCAGGCTATACGGCTTCGCTGCTCGGCGGACAGAAGCCGCAAATCCATATCTACGAGTTAAAGACATCGGCCGCGTCCATCGCACTCAAAATGAAAGCCTCGGAGATCGGGGAACGGCTGCGTGAAGCGGCCTCGGCGGTGGGCGCTGCGGGAACCGGAGCATCCTCCGGGACGGCTGATGGCGCGAACGACGCCAAAGCGGTGGGCTCGGCCATCGGTACGACTGCCGGACGTGAAGCGCAGTTGTCCGCCATCCTTCAGCAAGCGGAACGGCATCTTGTAGGCAGCCAGAAGACTGACTTTAATCTGTATCCGCGCGAAAGTCTGGGTGTCGTTACCGGATTTATGCTGATGTTCCTGATGGCTATGGTTACTAGCTCCGTCTCGTACATTATGGATGACCGCAAGCAGCGGACCATGATGCGGATGTTCAGCGCGCCGGTTCGTTCTCATGAAATTGCGCTCGGCAATTTTTTGGGCAGCTTTACGGTGGGTGTGATCCAGGTTGCGGCGGTGCTGCTGGTAGGCCGCTATGCGCTGAACTACAGCTATGAGCTTCCGCTGTATCTATATTTTCTCATCCTGGCGGCCTTCATGCTGGTGTGCATGGGTCTTGCCAGCACGGTGGCCGGACTCATCCGCAACCCGAACAATGCGGGCATGCTGAACGCGCTCATTCTGACCCCGACCTGCATGCTGGGCGGCTGCTTCTGGCCGATTTCAATCATGCCGGACTATATGCAGAAGGCCGCGAACTTCGTCCCTCAAAAATGGGCGATTCAGGCCGCAGACCTTGCGGCGACCGGCAGCGGCTGGAGCGAGCTGTGGCTGCCCTTTGCCGTTCTGGGTCTGA
>NZ_ASSC01000118.1 GCF_000520735.1 Paenibacillus forsythiae T98 | reverse complement strand
AGGCCCAAAAGCCGTGTCTTCAGCTGCCCCTGATCGCTCTTGGAATAGTCGATCGGCAGCTCAAGCACCGGAATACCCAGTTGCTGGTAGTGCCGGAAGAATTCATTCTTGATTTGTCCGTAGCACGGGCAGAATTTGAGATAAGCGTACAACACCCCATCCGCCTGATACTCGGTTGCCAGCGCTCCCGAAATCTCCACGCGCTCCTGGAGCGGCTTCATCCGGGCGCAAGGCGTCTGATCGATATACCCTTCCGCCAGAGCACGGTACGGATCACCTTCCTCATCGATATAGCCGGAGGCGATTTTCAGCCCGGTGCAATGATCCTCGGCGACAATTCTGGCCCCAAGCTCATCCTCGATCAGCTCAATCAGCTTCCGGTCGCCGTCCGCGATAATGCCCCCGGCCATGAACAGGCGGATCGGCCGGTCCTCACGGACAGGCAACGCAGAGAGCTTGTCATAGATTCCCTGGTACAGCGGGAGCAGTTCTTCAGCGGGCAGATAATAGAAGGCTTTGATCAAGTCGAGGTAGTCTTTCCCCGAGATCGGCGGATTGGGACGTTTGCGCAGTTCGGAGATTTGGGTCAGCAGCTTGCGGACCTGGTTATACAGCCGAATCTGTACGCGCAGCTCGCCCTCGGTAATGGTATTGCCTGACAATCGCTCCAGATCGGCCTTGAAGCTCAAGATCTGGGAGTTGTAGAAATCGCGCGACGACGGCTTGTCCTTAATCCGGGGGAGCGTATAAATGTCGGCGGGGGTAAAGAACTCCCCTATCGCTTCACCGATCGTCTTGATGCAGTCGCAGGTATAGAAGGTGTAAACCTTATCCAGCGAAGAATACAGCGGATCTTCTTCCTTGAAGGCGCCGAGAATACTCTTCGTGAAATCGCAGAATACGCTTTGCGTGATCTGTTCGCCGCTCGCCACCGTTTCGGTATCGCCCGCCTTGAACAACCGGATGTGGTCGACGCCGGCGGCGCTGATCATTTCAAGCGGCGTATAGGAGCACAGGTATCCGACTTTTTTGCGGTCATCGGCATTGACTACCAGCTGTTCCTGCCGCTCGGCGATCCGGTTCTCCAGACCGGTAAGGTCAAGCCGGAACACATCCTCCGCTTCCGCAACCGAAGTGACGGCGGCTCTGGAATAATTCAGAGCATGAATCGCCGCTCCCAGAGCGCCTGCGAAGATGGTGTCGATCTTGGCTTCGATCAGAGGGTGGCCGGACAGTTCCTCCAGCGCCTTTCTCATGCCGACATTATTCGAGACGCCTCCGGAGAAGATCAGGCCCGGCTCGATGCCGACCCGTTTCAGCAGGTTGCGGACCCGCTTGGCGGAAGCGAAGTGAATGCCGGCGGCAATATCCCGCCGCGTCGCGCCTTTGGCCCGGAGGGAAATCACCTCCGACTCCGCAAATACGACGCATTGGCTGCTGATTTCGGAAGGCGCATCCGATTCCACGGCCTCGTATCCCAGCTCATCGATGGACAGCTCCAGAATTTCAGCGACCTTCTCCAGAAAGCGTCCGGTACCGGCTGCGCATTTATCGTTCATCACGAATTCGACAACGCTGCCGGTCAGCGGGTCAACCCGAATCGCCTTGGAGTCCTGGCCCCCGATATCGACGATTGTCCGGACATCCGCATTCAAATAATGGGCGCCCATGGCGTGACAAGAGATTTCGGTTACGATCTGGGTCGGAATATCGGTATACTGCAGCGCGATGCGGCCGTATCCCGTACCGACGATATAGCTGATATCGGAACGCTGGAGGTCCGATTTGTCCAGCAAGTCCTCCAGCAGCTCGTCGGCCGTCTCCTGCATATTGATGCCGGTATATACCGAGCTGGTGTATACCTCACCGCCGGACAGCAGCACCGCTTTGCCCGTTCTTGATCCAATGTCAATGCCAATTACTGTGCCGCCTTTTAACGTATCCAGCAGCCTTTCATCCACTACATCTTGAATCTGCATGCTTAACACCTCGTATTATGGATTTGAAATACAATTACTGCCTTTAAAGGAACGGAACTGGCGGGACGGTCTACGAACCGGAAATTTCCTGTTTCCAGCGTGTTATCCGCTTTTCCCAACGGACCAGAAGAAAATTGACCAGCACTCCCAGCAGGATCAGGACAATAATGCCGGCATACATCTGCTCCACCTTGTAATTCTGTTCGGAGGAGAAGATCAGGAACCCAAGACCCTTGTCCGCCCCGAGCATCTCGGCGGCGACCAGAATAATGATCGAGCGGGAAGCACTAAGACGAATGCCGGTAAAAATCGAAGGCAGGGCAGACGGCAAAATAATCCGGAAGAACAGCGTCAGCGGCGTAGCGCCCATGGAGCGGCCGGACTTGATCAGGAGCGGGTCCGTCCGGTTGACGCCTTCCACCGTATTCATGAGGACAGGCCATACCCCGCCCCAGAAAATGATGGCCACCTTCGATAATTCGCCAAGCCCGAAGACAAGAATGAACACGGGATAGAGGGCAAGCGTCGGCGTATTGCGCATGAACTGCATAACCGGGTCCAGCACTCGCTGTGCTCTAGGGGACCAGGCGGTCAGGAAGCCCAGGGGGATGGCGACCAGCACCGAAACCGCGAACCCGGAGGCGGACCGCTGCATGCTGGCTCCGATGTCGGGCCATATCTGCCCTGTTAGAAGAAGCTGGAACAGCTTATAAACGACCCTGGTGAATGGAGGCAGGATGAAATCCTTGACCATGCCGCTCCGGGAAACAGCCTCCCAGACAATGCATACCGCCGCGATCGCCGCCCACCGTTCCGAAGCGGACCTGAGCCTTGCTATGGCTGCTATTTTCACTGACGGACCTTCCCTTCCTTATTGATGTACAGCAGGACAGGCAGGACGGATCATTTCAGCGTGTCGTTGAATTCGTTGGTAAAAATATCCTCGGGCTTGATGCCGGGTTTAATCTCGTTGAACTGGGTTAAGAGGTCAATCCAGACCTGTGCCGATTCTTTTTTGATTTCACCGTGGGGAGCATAATAGTTCGCCCTGATTTTGGCCGGATCAATGTCGCCTCGCTTCGCCGTAATCTCAATCGCTTGTTCCGGGTTGGCATTAACATAATCATTGGTCTTGCTGATAACATCCACGAAGCGTCTGACCACATCCGGCTTCTCCTTGATGAATTTCTGGGAGAAATAGAGAGGTGTTGCGCCGCCGATCGTATTCCAGACGTCATAATCTGTGAAGACGACTCGCAAATTGCCGCGCTTGATAATGGTGGACGGATTCTCATGCAGACCGATAATGTCCACATCGCCCTGCAGCAGCGCCTGCTCCAGCTTGATTTCCGGCGCAATGACAATCTCGAATTTCCCTTTGGGGTCCTTGATGCCGTTTTTCAGCAAATAAGCGTAAGGCGTATACTCATTGCAGCCTCCAAATTTGGAGATGCCGACCTTCTTGCCGACGAGATCAGCCGCTGACTTGATCGGGCTGTCCTTGGTCGTCACAAAGCTCATATGCGGAACCTCCTCGGTCGTTTCCGTCTGGGCCACAACCGCCTTGATTTTGGCTCCCGCGCTGATTCCGGCAATCGTACGGTTGATATGCGCGCCGCCTACATCCAGCTTGCCCGCGACTACCGACGCAACCAGCTGCCCGGGTTCGACGGCGCCGATAAATTCGAATTTCAGTCCGGCTTCCTCCGCAAATCCCAGCTCATCGGCCACGTAATAGGTGGAGATGCCCGTCAGATTGGTCGGTGTGGCCAGCCGCACGACATCCAGGCGCTCTCCCGAGCTTCCCGCTTGTGCGGAATCCGTGTCATTGCCGCAACCCGCAAGAATAACCGCTCCGGTCATCAGCAAGAGAAGCGCCCGCAGTGCAATTGATTTCACAGGTTTGATTCTTTGTCGATCCAGCATGCTCTCCTATCCCTCTTTTCCTGTTCTAGTCTTGCTAACCCTTGACAGTCCGCTCCTTCCAGCGGGTCATCCTGCCTTCCAGATGAACCAGACCATAGTTGATCAGGACGCCCAGGACGGAAATAAAGATAATGCCCCCGAACATTTCGGGAATGGCGTATCTCTCCTGGTAATAAAAAATCATGAACCCCAGCCCCCGGTCCGCCCCGAGCATTTCAGCGGCCACCAGCATCAGAATTGCGGTCGCGGCGCTGAGGCGCAGACCTGTCAGAATAGAGGGCAGCGCCATCGGCCATACGACCCGGAGAAACAATCCCGCCTTAGAAATCCCCATTGATCTGGCCGATTTAATGAGCAGCGGGTCCGCTTCCTTTACGCCGGATATGGTGTTGAGCAGAATCGGCCATACGGTCCCCCACAGGATGATAGCGACCTTTGACGTCTCACCCAGACCGAAAAAAAGAATGAATACCGGATATAAAGCAAGAGTCGACGTGTTGCGGCATGCCTGAAGCAGCGGATCAATGATTCGCTCGATCCGCTCATTCCAGCCCATGAAGGTGCCGACCGGGATGGAGAACAGGACGGCGGCGAGAAACGCGAGTCCCGATCGTCCAAAGCTTGCGGCGATATGCCGGACCATCTCGCCCGACTGGAACAGGCGCAGCAAGCTTCCTATGGCTTCGCTGAACGGCGGCAGCAGGAACGGATCAACAAGTCCAAGACGCGGCAACGCTTCCCAGGCCGAGATAATCAACACCATAATTGCGGACTTCTCGACGGCGCCCTTCAGGAAAGCAAGAACGGCGGTCCCGGCGCGGGCTGACCCGGCATGAATCCGGCTCCCCCTATAAGACCGGAGCCTGGTTCCATCGTCGATCTCTGACATCTAACATTCACTCCCTTTTAGCAAAATAAAAGAGGTCAAGCTTGCCGGTTGGGGAACGGCTGCTTAACCTCTTTTGGAAAAGTGGGTTGCAGTAAAGAGTTGCTGCACTTGCACCTGAATGACAAAGAGGTTAAAACGGCGCCGTTAAAGCGTCATTTTAACCTCTTCCTAAAAAGTCGGTTTAGAAAATCAGAATTATTCGATTATTACAGATTGCCCGCCGCTGCCGGAGAGAGCACGCCGGTCTCCAGCTCCACGAGCTGTTTGCCCCAATTGGAGGCCCACTCCCGCAGTTCGCTGGTTTCCAAAGGAACCGGAACCTTGGACTCGGTATGGTCTACAATTTTTTGAGCCAGCGATTTGTAGATTTGCGCCTGTTTGGAATCAGGGTCCGCTTCAATGGTCGTCTTCCCTTGCAGCTCAGCCTGTGTCACCGATACGGAACGCGGAACATACTCCATGACCTGTGTATGCGTGCGGGCGACGAAGTCATCTACAATCTCCTTGGCGTAAGGAGCGTTGATCGAATTGGCGATAACCCCGCCCAGCAGAGCGCCGCCTTCGGTAGAGTATTTATGAATCCCTTTAAAGAGGTTGTTAGCCGCATAAAGAGCCATGAAATCTGCGGACGTAACCGTAAATACATGCTCGGCGATGCCTTCCCGCACCGGTACGGCAAAGCCGCCGCAGACAACGTCCCCAAGGACATCATAGATGACATAGTCCAGATCAAGCTCTTCAAATACTTTCTGCTGCTTCAGCAGAGAGACGGAGGTAATGATCCCTCTTCCCGCGCAGCCGACGCCCGGAGCCGGTCCGCCCGCTTCCACGCAGTATATTCCATTAAAGCCTTCGAAGATAACGTCATGCGCTCTCACAATCTGTTTATCTCTTAACGTATCAAGCACGGTGGGAATATACTCGCCGCCGCGCAGCGTGTTGGTCGAATCGCTCTTCGGGTCGCAGCCGAACTGCATTACCTTGTAGCCTGCCACCGACAGTGCCGCGCTAATGTTCGAGGTTGTCGTCGACTTTCCTATTCCCCCTTTGCCGTAGATTGCGATTTGTTTGATTTTCTTAGCCATGAAGTAGCACTCCTTATCTGTTATACGCATTTTAAACATTTGAACGGGTCAACGCCGAATGGTTATCCCCAGGCAGGATTACAACGCTGCCGATGAGGAGAGCTGCTCGGCAAGCTCAAGCGGCGCCTGCACCGGAGTCTGCTGGACCGGCGGCTTGGGCGAAGCTGTCTCTCCTTGCAGAAGCTCCCATACCCGGTGCCGAATCCAACTGAAATCGGCGGTGGATTGCACATCTCCT
>NZ_ASSC01000117.1 GCF_000520735.1 Paenibacillus forsythiae T98 | reverse complement strand
CAGGAGCTGCGGACGGCTTGCCGCCGCAGCCTGCCAGCACAAGCAGGAGGGCCGACGCCAGACCGATGATCCCCATTTTTTTATTCCACATTTCAACGCCTCCCTGTAGAATTATACCGTATGCAAATACTCCTTGATTCCGCTCACGATTGCTGCGGCCACCCTGTTTTGCAAGTCCTCCGTAAACAGGAGAGCCTCGTCTTTTTTGTTGCTGAGGTAGCCGACTTCCAGCAGAATCGCCGGCATTTTCGTCTCACGGATCACATGAAAATTGCCGTACTGTACACCGCGGTCGCTCAGGCCGGTCGCCTGGACCAGATATTTATGCATAACTGCGGCGAACGCCTTGCTCTCATCCCGCTTGTAATACGTCTCCGTGCCGCTGGCCACCGAAGTGGTGCTGCTGTTGGCATGAACCGAAATGAACAGATCTGCGCTCAAGTTATTGGCGATGGCCACCCGGTCCTTCAGCTCAAGGAAAGTGTCATCGCTTCTCGTCAGCACAACTTCAATATTGGCCTCCTGCTTCAGCAGTTCCTCCGCTTTCAGGACTACCGCCAGGTTAAAGTTCTTCTCGTATTTTTTGGTAACTCCAATCGCTCCGGAATCCTTGGCACCGTGCCCGGCATCCAGCACGACGAGCTTCTTGCCGTTCCTGTCTGGAAGCCCCGTTGTTCCATCCGTTGCGGTGCCGCCTCCAGCCAGCCCTCCTGTGGCGTTCAGGTCAATAATAGCGAGCTTCGAAGACGATTCCGCAGCAGACAGGCTGTATCCGAAATCTTTGGACTCGTTCAGCTCGATGACGAACCGCACCGTATAAGGACTGGCGCTGTATAAGGAGTAGCGGATTTCCTTGACATCCGGATACCCTGCCGCATCCAGCGTGCTCATCATACCGGGCGACAGATTCTGTTCAGACCCGAATGAATCGGAGAAGGAAGCATTTGGAATGTCCACCACGATTCGAGCCGGACTGTCCAGTACGGAAACCTTTGGCGCGGAATCGCCGGTCATCGCGATAAGAAGCCGGTTATTGCTAAAGCTTGCTCCGTCAACCTTCGTCACATTGCTTGCAGAGCCGGACGGCGGCACTTCCGGGCCTGCTTCGCCTCCCGATGAACTGCCCTCTATTGGCGAGGGGTTGCCTTCAGGAGAGCCGGGACCGGCCGAAGTCTGCGGGGTCGTAATGATTACCGACTTCGCCTGGTTATCCCATTGCACCTTTAACCCGAACTGCTCGGAAATGAAACGGATCGGCACAAGCGAGGTGTCGCTTCTCACGATGGGCGCCTCATTAAGAGAGACTTCCTTTCCGTCGACCGTCGCTTTTTTTTGACCGACCACAAGAGAAATTACCTTTCCCCCCTGCTCAATCGTCACCGTCTTCGTTTTCTGGTTCCAGTCCACTTTGTAGCCCAGATTTTCAACAATCATCCGCAGAGGCACCATAATAGTGCCGTTCACGCTCTCGACCGGGACGCTTTGTCCTGCGGTCAGTTCCTTGCCGTCGAGGAAAATCCTGTTGTTTCCAGAAGCGGCATGTCCATTTTCCGGCATAATGAATACGAACAGTAGCACCAGCAGCATAAAACCCAATTTCTTCATTCTTCACCTCTAGGAATCGAATATTCCGCCCCGGAATGGCGTTCTGTGTTGGTCCCTTCGACGACCTTTGACATTTATTAGACGCCGGCTTCCCTAAAAAGTTGCGAATGATTTCCAGCCGTCCGGCGCCCGGACAGACCGCCGCTCCCGCTATGGACGGGACTATATTCCCAGATATTCGATAATGCCCGCTGCAATTTCCCGGGCCAGCGCATCCTGGAGATCACCCGTGAACAGCGATGATTCCTCTGTCGTATTGGTCAAATAACCGGCCTCAAGCAGCACCGCCGGCATTGTGGTTTCTCTCGTCACATGCAGACTCTTCGCCCTGACTCCGTTATCCTTGAAGCCGGTTCCCTTGACCAGATGAGCATGCATGACCTTGGCCAGCGGAAGGCTGCCGCTGCGGGTGTAATAAGTCTCGCTGCCATTGACCATATTCCAGTTCGCTGCTGTCTTGGGCATCGCATTCGCATGCAGCGATATGAAGAGGTTCGCTCCGGCCTCTTCCGCGATATGTACTCGATCCTGCAGGGTGAGCGTGATATCCTCCGTCCTTGTGAACACCACCGTCACTCGTTCATCTTTTTGCAGCAGGGCTCCCGCTTTTTGAATCACGGCCAGGTTGAAGTCTTTCTCTTTTCGTTCAGCGGCGCTGATTGCACCCGGCTGCGAGCCGCCATGCCCGGCGTCCAGCACAACGACCGGCTTGCCGCCGCCCCCTGTATCGCTTGCATTCAGATCCACGGTGATCAGACCTGTGCTGTCATCAACGTTTAACCGGTAGGGCAAGGCTTCCGTCGTCTGAATTTCAAAGCGAACGGTGGACGGATAGGCAGCGGACATCGAGTACCCGACGCCTGATATCAGCGGGTATCCCGAAACATCGAGCGTCCCTTGGGAAGCCGGCGATCCGGGCTCCAGCCTCCCTCCGGCAAAATCCGCCGCCAGCGAAGCGCCCGGGAGCTCCACCACAATCCTGCTCGGACTATCCAGCGTTGTAATAATCGGCTGGACGGCTCCGCTT
>NZ_ASSC01000116.1 GCF_000520735.1 Paenibacillus forsythiae T98 | reverse complement strand
GGGCCGTTTAGCCGATGGAGCCGCGCAGCAAGGCCAAATCCATTCGCCGCGTATCCACCCCGTCAACCGTGATTGTGCCGTCCGTTTGCTCGTACAGGCGCGGGATCAAGCCGACCAGCGAGGATTTGCCGGAGCCGGTTGCGCCCATAATGGCTACCCGTTCTCCCGGCCGGACGGCGAACGACACGTCTGACAAGGCAGTGATATCGCTGCCCGGATAGCGGAATTCCACTCCCTTGAACCGCACCTCGCCCCGGAGGCGTTCGGCAGCCGCAGACTCCGGACGGCTCCCCGTCTCTTCCGTGTCGGTCACCGCGAGCACTTCCGAGATGCGCAGCCCGGAGGCGAACGATCTCGAATAGGCCGCCACAACTCCGGACAAGGCCGACAAGCCTCCGATGGTCCGCAGCGAGTAATTGATCACAGCCACGGTCTGGCCCTGCGTAGCCGTTCCCGAAGTGATCTGTATCCGGCCGAGCCACAGCAGCGCCAGAATCCCTCCGTTCATGACCAGCAGAATGAACGGCATCGTCGTCTCCGTGAGCCGCAGCGCGGACACCGTGCTTCGCATCAGCTCCCCGCTGTACCGGGCGAACCTCCCGGTCTCATAGCCCATCCGCACAAATACCCGGATCAGCCGGATGCCCGTCAAATTCTCCTGCAAGACGCCGTTCACTCCGTCCAGCTTGCCCTGAACCGCGCGGAACATCCTTGACGATCTTCTCATCAGCACAAACAGACAGACGATCATAACGGGCACGGTCAGCGCCAGAATGATCCCCAGCCTCCACTGCACGATCAGGCCCATAATTACGCTGCCGACGACCACAAGCGGTATGCGGGACATGAACCTGAGGCCCGTAAAGATCATGTCCTGGAGCTGCGTTACATCTCCGGTCAAGCGGGTAATCAGCGTGGACGCGGCAAAGCGGTTAAACGCTTCATAGGAGAAGGACTGCACCTTCGCATACAGCTTGTCCCGCAGATCGAAACCGAAGCCCTGGCTGGCATGCGAGGCGAAAAAAGAGCTGAGAATACCGGCGGAGAAGGCCAAAGCCGCGCTTGCAACCAGTATGCCGCCCCACAGCCAGACAACGGAAAGATCCCGCTGCCGGATGCCGTCGTCGATAATTTTGGAAATCAGCAAAGGCTGCGACAGCTCCACCGCCAGCTCAACCAGCATCATAAGCAGGGCGAAACCGGCCGCAACCCGGTATTTTTTCAAAAAAGGAAAAATAATGGACATCCGTGTTCCTCCATAATCTCTCTCCTATTCGTACAGCGCGTCGCGAAGACGGCTGGACATCGCTTGTCCCCCGGCTGCCTTCAGCGCCGCCTTCCGTAGCGCCCTATTGCTTCTGGCCGACTCCGCAAGCTCCCGGCACAGCTCCCCCAGAAGCGCCTCCGCCTCCGGCGTCAGCTTCCCGTCCGCCTTCAGCATGGCGATCCGTTCCTCATAGGACTCAAGCTTCTCCGACATTTATATCCGCTCCTTCCCCGGGTTCCCGCCCGTCCGAGTTCATTTCGCGCAAAATAACCCGCACTGTCAAAGACCGGCAGGTTCCCATACAGATATATTAACAGATAGCCTGAACAAATAACCAGCGCGGCGCCTTTTTCGGCTGGCCTCGGCGGCTGGGAGTGTGCTAATCTATTAAGGTCGCATTTTCGGATATTGGATATCAGGTCTTCTTAATAAGAAAGGACAGATGGACAGTGGCACAGTTGTTTTTTAAATACGGGGCAATGAACAGCGGCAAATCAATCGAGATTCTGAAGGTTGCCCATAACTACGAAGAACAGGGCAAATCGGTGCTGATCTTCACCTCCGCCATCGACAATCGGGATGAGGTCGGCTATGTCTCCTCGCGGATCGGGCTTCGCAGACAGGCTATCGCCATCGATGGGGACACGGATATTTTTGGAATCGTTAGCGCCGCGAGTCCCAAGCCGCACTGCGTGCTGATTGATGAATGCCAGTTTCTGAGCAAGGACAATATTGTGGAGCTGGTCCGCATCGTCGACGAGCTGGACATTCCGGTCATGGCCTTCGGCCTCAAGAACGACTTTCAGAACAATCTGTTCGAGGGCAGCAAGTATATGCTGATTTACGCCGACAAGATTGAGGAAATGAAGACGATCTGCTGGTTCTGCGAGCGCAAGGCGACCATGACGCTGCGGGTCGAGAACGGCAAGCCCGTATACAGCGGCAAGCAAATCCAGATCGGCGGGAACGAAGCCTACTACCCCGTCTGCCGCAAATGCCATAAGCATCCGCCGCTGTAGCGCCGTCCAGCTTTTACAGGGCACGGTTAGTGCATCACCTCAAATGCTTGAAGCCCCGTGCAAAAATACTGCACAAAAGGCCGCAATTTTCTGCTTGCGCAGAGAATCGCGGCCTTTTATTCTAACGGAATCTTTTTCTTACAGCTTCAAATTGCTGCTGTGGCCCGGAGAGAGCTTGGCGTCCGGATCAAAATACACCTTGGCGTTATTGACGGCGGTTGGGGCCTCGCCGAAGCCGACGGCGATCAGCTTGATTTTGCCGGGATAGGTGGTGATGTCGCCGGCGGCGAAGATGCCCGGAATGCTCGTCTCCATCCGGGAGTCGACAACGATTGAACCGTTCACGATGTCCAGCCCCCACTCGCTGATCGGTCCAAGGGAAGAGACGAAGCCGAAGTTGACAATGACGGCGTCGACGTCAAGACTCATCGTTTCTTTCGTTTTTACGTTGCGGAGGGTAACCTTCTCGATCTCGGAGTCGCCCTCAAGCGCCGCGATTTCCGTCGGCGTCAATACGTTCACCTTCGATTTCATCAGGTTCTCCACGCTATGCTCATGCGCCCGGAATTTGTCCCGGCGGTGAATGAGCGTTACGCTCTCCGCGATGGGCTCCAGCATCAGCGCCCAATCGACCGCGGAATCGCCGCCGCCGCTGATCAGCACCTTCTGCCCCTTGAACCGGTTCAGATCGCTGACGAAATAATGCAGATTCTTCTTCTCGTATTGCGCCGCCTCCGGCAGCT
>NZ_ASSC01000115.1 GCF_000520735.1 Paenibacillus forsythiae T98 | reverse complement strand
AGCGGAAGCGGCGGATACAAAGGAAGCCGTGAAAGCTCCAACTACCGCGGCGGAGAACGCAAATTCCAGCGTCCGGCTGACGGCGAACGCCGTGCGCCGAAGCGTGAGGATTCTTTTGATATTTAAGCTTGCCTGGGTATGACGAGAATGGAAGGCGGGTGCGCATGAGAAGGCGCGCCTGTCTTCTTTTTTTAATTAACGGCATGAAAATCCACCATCAAACTTGCGTGCCCCGGGCTATGGAAATGATACGGTGAAATAAGGTATAGTTAAGCTATGCAGTAGCGATGAGACAGGAGGAAGGAAAGTGGAGTTTAAAGGAGCAATGGGCGGTTTATACCGCATTACGGAGTGGATTTCACGCATAGCGTTCAGCAATGTGCTGTGGACCCTGTGTTCATCTCCGTTTTTGTTTTTTATCGTGATGAAGATCATGTTGCTGGCGACGAACCAGGGGGGAGCTAACGAGCAGGTCGTTTTAAACTGGGGCCTTGCCATCGCGGCTCCGTTTACCGTTTTTCCGGCAACGTCGGCGCTGTTCACGGTCGTTCGCAAGTGGGTAATGGGCAATACGGATGTCAGCACATTCAAGACTTATTTTCAAGGGTATAAGGAAAATTACCGGAAGAGCATGCTTGGCGGCCTGATCTACACGCTCTTGTTCGCCGTGATGTATCTGGATGTAACGATTTATATGACGCAGATGGCCGATTTTAAAATCATTGGTATTTTGATGCTTGTTCTGATGATTGTCCTTATGGTGTCGATGTTCAACTTTTTTTCTACCGTCGTTCATTATCAGATGACCTTCAAGCAAGTGATAACCAACTCCATTCTGCTGACCATCGCCCGCCCCATCCGGGTGTTTACAACGCTCCTGGCCGGGGTTGTGCTCTCATACATCGGTTTGAGATATCCCGCGCTCTACTTTGTATGTATTCCTACGTTAATCGCCATGGTCGCTTTCTTTAATTTCTATGCAACCTACAACAAACTGCAGCTGCAGGCGGAAACGAAGAAGCGTCAGGAGGAAGAGGCTCTGGAAGCTGGACGCAGCGGGGAGAACGAACAATCGGAAGATATTTCGGAGGGGATCAGCCCATCCAAAGAGACGCCGAACGAGGAGCAGCCGCGCCTTTAATTTGCGCCATCCCGCCGAAGACGGTGATCCTGGCATCAAAAGAAATATCGTTTCATGTAAAATTAAGCGCATACAAGGTTTACTTTTTCGTTAAAACGCAATATAATAGGGCTAAATCCTGCGATGTACGTTATCGGCTGCTCGTTGTTTTGAACCAATGATAATGTCTTGGGAGATCTACATGAAGCGCAGCTGAAAGGCCCTGTCTATATGACAAGGGGACTTCAAAACCGCAACTGCGATCACCCACCTGCTATTGCAGGTTCAGAAGACACTGTAGCCGGACGGCATAGGCGGGTTTTCTTTTATCGTGTACGAAGGCGCCCAAGTTACCCCGAGCGGGAGACTGGGCGCCTTCTTGTTTGTCGAAATGCGGACGGGTCTTGAATAAATAAGCATTCTACTTTTGTTCCCGGGGCAAGAGTGATACACTGAAATAAGTGAATTTGGGAGATGAGGGGGAAGTAAGTTGTCTTTAAAAAGAACCTTGGTCGGCTTGTTTCGCAGCCATGAAGGAACGAGCGACCGCGCCAAAGAACCCGCTTTGAAAACGCGCTATTACAACCTCACCAAAGAAAAGGGATGGGAGGAAGTATCCTCTACCTTAAAGAAAATTCCAGGCTTTCGAGTTCTTCATGAGGTTCAATCCGTAGGAGAGATTACGCTGGAGAAAAAGACGGCCTTCGGTCGGACGCTGGATATTACCGTTTCCGTGCTTAATACATCACCGACACGGTGTGCGGTCGACGTCTATTCGGCTTCACGGGGTTCACTTGGCGACCTCGGCTCGAACTACCGCGTGATTCAACGTCTGTATGAGACGCTGGACAAGAAGCTAGGCAAACATAAGCTCGATTAACCGTAATTAAATTGCTACGTCTGGACCGTGCTGCGTCTGGACCGGGCGGAGAAATGCCTGCATTGTATGCGCTTATATTATGGAAGAAACAAATTTACCCATCTTTGCCAGGATGGAAATTGGCTTGTTTTTGCTTGCAAAAAAGCGGGAGAAGGTATGCCTTCTTCCGCTTTTAAACATGAAAGTGCAAGTTCGCTGATTATAGCAAGCTCTTGACCGCGCTAATAGCGGCTTCATAGTTCGGATGCTCCGCCATTTCGCCCAGATATTCCACGTATGCGATCTTGTCATCTTTATCAATGACGAATATAGCGCGCATATCCAGCTTGAATTCCTTGATCAGCACCCCGTAGGCTTCGCCGAAGGCGTTCGATTTATAATCCGAGAGCGTAATGACGCGGTCAATTCCTGCGGCTCCGCACCAGCGGGCCTGGGCGAACGGGAGATCGGCGCTGACAGTGAGAATGACAACCTCGTCGCCAAGCTCGGCGGCTTCGCTGTTAAACCGCCGGGTTTGCGCGTCGCAGACGCCGGTATCCAGAGAAGGGACTACGCTGATCAGCTTTACTTTGCCGCTGAAGTCCTTCAAGGAAGCATCCTCCAGCAGATTTTTACTGAGAACAAAATCGGGAGCCTGATCGCCAGCGCTCAGCTTCGGTCCTATAAGAGTAATCGGATTTCCTTTAAAAGTGGCTGCGCCTGTTCTTTCTTGCGTCACTGGTTATTCCTCCTTGAACTAACAAAATTGGCTTGTTGCCGCCTCAATAAATTATAATCTTTTTAATGAGACCCTGTCCAACCGAAGGACGTATTATAGAACAAGATCGAAAGAGAAGGGTGGCGCCATGATATTTATTCGTTATGAAAATTGGAGAAGCTATCTGAAATTTTATCCCGTTACCAGCCTTATCCTTCTGGCAAATATCATCATGTTTATCGTGCTGGTGTTGAACGGCGGCTCGACCAATCCGGATACCCTGCTGCGCTTTGGAGCTATGACGGATGCCGAAGCGCAAAGCGGTGAGTTGTGGAGGTATGTTGCCTCTATTTTTCTGCATAACGGGTTTACTCACCTGTTGTTCAACTGCTTTGCGCTGTTGGTATTTGCGCCGCCGCTTGAACGGCTCATCGGCTGGTGGCGCTATGCGCTGCTGTATGTGGCGGGTGGAGTTGTCGGCAATATTGTGTCCAATGGAGCATGGGGGGGCGGCCCCGGGGATGTGGTGACTGTATCGGTCGGCGCCTCGGGGGCGATATTTGCCGTCTATGGCGCGTTCATGTATATCGCCTTGCTGCAGCGTCCCATGATGGATGAGGGCTCACGGAGGACGCTCTACGGACTCATGACAATGGGGATTATTACGTCCTTCGTTATGCCAAATGTAGACTGGGCCGCCCATATTGGCGGTTTAATCGGCGGATTCTTCCTGTACGGCCTCTTTATACGGGTACTGCCCCGCAGGCGGCAGCGATGACGGGAATGATCCGGCGAGAAAGAAGTGCAGGACGGAGGGATTAGGGCGTGGAGCTTAGACAACTGCAGTATTTCTTGAAGGTTGCCCAGAAGGAGCATGTGACCAAAGCGGCGGAGGAGCTGCATGTGGCGCAGTCGGCGGTCAGCCGGCAGATTCACCTGCTGGAGCAGGAACTGGGCATTGATCTGTTTATGCAAAAAGGAAGGAATCTGCACCTTACACCGGTAGGACAGCTGTTCTGCAAGCGGGTGGAGACGATCCTGAAGGATCTGGACCGGTCCGTAGCTGAAATACATGAATTTCTGGACCCGGAGCGGGGGGAGATCCGGATCGGCTTTCCGAACAGCGTGGGAACCCATTTGATTCCTGCCATCGTCGCCGAGTTCCGCCAGCATTACCCGCATGTCAAATTCCGCTTTAAGCAGGGGATGTATCCCTCTTTGATCAAGGATGTGCTCTCGGGCGAAGTCGATTTGGCCTTTATATCGCCCTGTCCGGACAGCGATGAGCAATTGATTGGGGATGTGGTGATGACGGAGGAGCTGTTCGCGATCCTTCCCCAGAATCATCCGCTTGCGGAGGAGAAAATTATACGTCTGGAACAGTTGAAGGATGAGCAGTTCGTATTGTTCAGTCCGGGCTACTCGCTCCGCCCTATCGTCTGGAAGGCGTGCCTGAAAGCGGGATTTACGCCGCAGATCGCGTTTGAGGGCGGAGAGACGGACACGATACGCGGCCTCGTCGCGGCGGGAATGGGGGTCAGCCTGCTGCCGGAATTGGCGTTGTCCCACACGAATTCGCTTCAACCGGCTCAGGTGAGAGTGGAAGCGCCTGCGGTTACCCGCACAATCGGACTTATCCACCGTTCGGACGGCAGATTGCCGCTGGTTGCGCGCTCGTTCAGGGCTTTTCTGCTGACTTATTTCAGAACGCGGCAAAATAATACCCCGGTCGGCTCCTAGAGCCTTCCGGGGTTGTTTGTTGCAAAATACCAAAATGCAACAAGCGTGCAGGTTAGTCGCGGTTGCTGGTATAGACCATAATCAGGCGAAGCAGTTCGAGCACGGAGACGAGAGCGGCGGCAACATAGGTCAGCGCTGCGGCGTTAAGCACTTTGGCGACTCCGCGTTCTTCCTCGTTCCGGATAAAGCCCTGTTCCACCATGACCTGGCGGGCCCGGTTGCTGGCGTTGAATTCCACCGGCAGCGTTACAAGCTGGAAGGCTACAGCCGCCGAGAAGAAAATGATGCCGAGGCCGATCAAGTTCAAGGAGCTGAACAGGAAGCCGGCGAGCAGCATGAACGGAGCAACGCCCGAAGCGAAATTGACGACCGGGAACATCCGGTGGCGAAGCACCAGCATCGGATAGTGAACCTTGTGCTGGATAGCATGCCCGACCTCGTGGCAGGCCACGGAGACGGCTGAAATGGAGCGCTCGTAGTATACGGGCTCCGACAAGCGGACAACCCGGTGAATCGGGTCATAGTGGTCGGTAAGCGCCCCGTGAACGGGTTCAATCGGAACATCGCCAAGGCCGTTCGCATCCAGCATTCGTCTTGCGGCCTCGTAGCCGGTCATTCCGTTTTGATTGGCCACCTGAGCCCATTTGTTAAAGGTTCCCTTCACCCTGAATTGGGCCCACAACGAGAAGAGAAAAGCTGCTATTACCAATAAATACATCATTCACCTATTCCTCCACTTTCTGATCGATTAAATTAGATTGGCGGCACTTGAGACAATAGAAGGCGTATCGCTTCTATGCAGGCGGCTCCCTGGGGAATCAGATGAGCCAAGGCCCGCCTGGCCTGTCCCGGCTTCATCTTGTTCAGCGCAGGTTCAAGCGCCTTGACCTCTCGCCGGAGCTGCTGCATATGGGCTTCAAGCTCTGCCAGCTTGCCGGATACATCGTGATCGGGGGCAGCTGTGTTCCATCGCGCCAAAATGGACTTGATTTCTTCCAATGTATATTTTTCTTGTTTCAATTGATTAATACGTTCCAGAGTATCCAAGGTTTCATGGCTGTACAGCCGATAATTTTTCATGCTTCTTGTCTCGGGCTGGATCAGCCCAAGTTTAGTATAATAATCGATGGTACGCTCACTGATCTGAGCCGCCTTGGCCAGCTCGCCGATCCGGTATAGCATTATATCCCCATGCTGCTCACCTCCGCGGAAAGGAAAGGTTCGTGCCCCGGTTGAAGGGCGCCGTATTTCCTTGATTTAACTATAATGATAGCAAACCGAAAACCGTACAGTCAAACGTCATGCTTTTAATAAGGATATTCATAAAATACCCGGTTGATGCTGCTAATTATTTACTAAAAATTTATTTCTCTTTTCGTGAAAAATACTCTTGTCAATTTTGCTTCGTTTTGCTTATAATGACATTAAGAGTTTCATGATTTGTTAGAATATATTACATAGGGGAGTGGGGAGTAATGAAGAGAAAGTGGTTATGTTTTGTGTTAGCGATGCTAACGCTGACGATTTACCCGGTCAGCGCTTTCGCCGCTGACGGTCCTACTGCTCCGGACCTGCAGATTGGTCTGGACACAGCTTTTACTTATTTGGCGTTTATTCTGGTATTCTTTATGCAAGCTGGCTTTGCCATGCTGGAAGCGGGTTCGGTTCGAATGAAGAACGCGGGCCACGTAGCCGGCAAGACGGTGCTGACGCTGGCGATTGCCAGCATCTGCTTCTGGGCGCTGGGCTTTGGCCTGGGCTTCGGCAACGGCAACAGCTTCTTCGGTACAACGGGCTTTGGATATGGCGGAGATTCGATGGCTTCTTCCTTTGAATCGCTGGCATTCTCCGATGTAACGCTGAACGTGAAATTCCTGTTCCAAATGGCGTTTGCTGCTGTTTCGCTTGCCATCGTCTCCGGCGGTATGGCGGAACGCGCGAAACTTAGCGTATATATTATCTTCGGCATTTTGTTCTCCGTCTTTATCTATCCGGTTGTTGCTCACTGGGTATGGGGCGGCGGCTGGCTGGCGACGATGGGCATGCAGGATTACGCCGGTTCGACAGTAGTCCATCTGACGGGTGCAACGGCTGCGGTAGTCGCTACCATCCTGCTCAAACCGCGTCTTGGGAAATTCAACAAAGAAGGCAAGCCGGTTATTATTCCGGGACATAACCAAGTATTCACGGTTCTCGGTGTTATCATTCTGTGGTTCGGCTGGTTCGGCTTCAACCCAGGCAGCGCACTGAGCCCAATGGGCGGATTCTTCGGATATGTAGCCCTGACCACGAACATTGCGGCGGCAGCGGGTGGTCTTGCCGCTCTGGTAGCCTCCTGGCTGTACTTCGGCAAGTCTGACATTCCGGCCATGCTGAACGGCGTTCTGGCTGCTCTCGTAGCCATTACCGGCGCCTGCGCCTTTGTTGAGCCTTGGGCTGCCTTTATTATCGGTCTTGTAGCGGGCGCATTTACGTTCATGACTTCGCAATGGCTGGAGCGCGCGGGTCTTGACGATCCGATCTACGCTTTCTCCGTACACGGCATCGCCGGTATGTGGGGCGCGGTATCCACCGGCTTGTTCGCGACTCCTGAGCTTGTAGACACAGTAGGCATCGGTAAAGCCGGTCTGTTCTATGGCGGCGGCGTACACCAGCTTGGTGTTCAGGTTCTCGGTGTCATCGGAACTTTTGCCTTCGTAGCCATCCTGTCCTTCATTTTCCTGTATGTCATGAAGCTGGTAAGCGGCATTCGCGTAACGGAAGAGGAAGAGTTGATGGGTCTGGATATCAGCGAACATGGCACTTACGGTTATCCTGAGCAAATGAAGCTGGTTACGGAATCCGAATCCCAAAAGAAATAAGAATATCAGGTCAGGGAGGCGGACCGATTGACGCAGGCGGATTCTGACGATTGGGACTATGAAGCATCTTATAAGTCCATCGTAACATCCGGTTCGCCGCAGGAGCTGAAGACAAGGCGCATAGCCTGTCAGAGCATTCTCCTGAAACAGTTGAATGTTATCCCGATTGAGGAATGGATGCTGCGTGTCAACGCGATGCATGATGCTATCGCGGAAGCGGCGGTTGCTTTATCCGAGGCGCAGATGATTGAGGCGGGCCATGGCCCGCCTCCCTGCGCTTATTCCTTTATTGTGTTCGGCAGCGCGGGGAGAAAGGAAACGACGCTCTGGAGCGATCAGGATAACGGGCTAATTATTGCAGGAGAACCGGAGGAAGCAAAGGAGAAGTATTTCGAGGAATTCGGATACAGGCTTTCCGCACTGCTGGCTGATATCGGATATGAGAAGTGCGAGGGCAAGGTCATGTGCTCGGAGTCGATGTGGCGCAAGACTCTGCATGAGTGGAAGGTGCAGCTTACGGGCTGGAGAACCCAGTTTGAATGGGAGCCTATTCGATATCTGACGATCTGTTCCGATATGCGGCATATTGCGGGGGACCGAAGCCTCTCCGAAGAATGGCTGAATTTTTACCATGAAGGATTCATTGACAACCCCAGGCTTTGGGCGGCGGTTCTGCGAAATACCGTCCGTCATAAAGCGACGCTCAATCTTCTCGGGCAGGTGCTCACCGAACGGTTCGGGGATCATGCGGGGGGATTTGACGTCAAATACGGGCTATACATTCCATTGGTTAACGGTGTGAGATATTTTGCTTTGCAGCATGGAATCCGCGAAACTTCGACGTTGGAAAGACTGGAGATCCTGAGCAGGGAGTACCGGCATTTGCCGGAAGGTGTGCGGAGCGCGTTCCTGACGGCGCTCAAGATGAGGGTCAATACTCCTTATTTGGTCCAAGACGGTCTCTTGTCGGGCAGTGATTATGCATCCGAAAATGATCTGAGGAACAGGCAACTGATGTCCGAGCTGCGAGACAGCTTACTGCTGGTCAGACGCATTCATCGCGTTCTGCAGCGCCAGCTCCGGTCAGCGGAAAGGAGACAGCTATGAAGGAGCCGAACAAAGGCGGCGGGTTCTGGAACAACTTGAGACATGGCGGAATGCCGTCTGCGATCGCTTCGATTCGTGGCGGAGAATCCGCACAGCAGACCGCTCAGCAAATGGCTTTTATCCGGTCGCTGATGCGCGAGAAACGTCGTCCGGAGGTGCTGCATACACCGCTGTCCGAGCTGGAGACTATCGTGTTCGATTTGGAAACGACCGGCTTCTCCAGTCAGCATGGGGATGAAATTCTGTCATTCGGCGCAATTAAGGTTGTCGGTGAGGAAATTATGGAGGACGACTGCTTCTACACGCTTGTGAACTGTCAGACCTCCATTCCGGCGAATATTACCGAATTGACGGGAATTACCGAAGAAATGTGCAAGGCAGCCCCTTCGCTTATTGACGGGCTTCATAATTTTATGTCCTTTGTAGGAAAAAGAGTTCTGGTCGCCCACGCCAGCGCGCATGACAAATCGTTTCTGAATGCGGCCTTGTGGAAGACTTCCAAGGTGCAGCTCACCCACCGCGTGCTGGATACGATGATGCTTGCGCGTTGGCTGGAGCCAAACCGGGGCCAGTACACCCTGGATGAGCTGCTGACGGTGCATGGCATCCCGATTTGCGGACGACATAACGCGCTGGAAGACGCCAAAATGACGGCTAAGCTCTGGGTGTCTTACCTGCGAGAGATTTCCCTGCACAAGCAGGTAGAGACACTGGGCGATCTGTACGCTTACTTGAGCAGAACCTGAAGGTTCGCTTGAATCAGCGAAACGGACAACACCCCTTCTTCGGTTCGGGTGCGCTGAATGCCATACCCGTTCAGAAGAAGGGGGCTCGCTGGCTCGGCGCCGGGAGCGCCAATTAAATATACCGCGAAATGGTCCCCAAGGCCGGTGAGTCCGCGCAGATCGGAGGAAGAGGGCTGAGGGGCCGCACGCGGATGGGAGTGAAACAGGCCGACTGGAGGCGGCGACAGATAAAGCGCCGAGATCCAGTCAGCCGGGTGCGGGACAAAAGCATGCAGCGGGTCAGGCGCTACGTTGCGCATGGGCACGTAGGTGTCGATGCGCATGCCGCCCGCTGCGGCAGCACCCAGCAGGACTCCGCATGCTTCATGCGGGAGAACGGATGCCAAATGCTTCCCCAGCGCTTGGTAT
>NZ_ASSC01000114.1 GCF_000520735.1 Paenibacillus forsythiae T98 | reverse complement strand
ACTCGCCCCAGCCGCATCATAATGGCGGGTGCCCGGCAGCGACTTGCTCTCTATAAGGGCCATTGGCGCCAGAATAAGGACCAGAAGAGCGATGGGCACATTGACGAAGAACGTCGATTCCCAGCCGATGTAACTGGTCAATACGCCGCCGAGCAGCAATCCAAGCGACATTCCAACGCCGCCCATAGATGCCCATACACCCAGGGCGCGGTTGCGTTCCTTGCCTTCGTCAAAATTGGACATAATCAGGGACAGAGTAGCGGGCGAGAGAAGCGCTCCGCCAAGCCCTTGAATGCCTCTGGCGATGATGAGCATCAGCTGCGAGTCCGCCAGCCCTCCGAGCAAGGAGCCCAGACCGAAGAGCGCCATGGCGATCATAAACATCCGTCTTCTGCCGAGCAGGTCCGACAATCTTCCGCCGATGAGCAGGAATCCGCCAAAGGCCAAGGAGTACGCGCTAATGACCCATTGCAGGTTGTTCGCGCTAAAGCCTAAATCCGCAGCCAGGGAAGGCAGGGCGACAAAAATAATTGTGTAATCAAGCGCAAGTATCAGCTGGGATACCGCCAGAAGCAGCAAAGCGAGTCCTTTATGTTTCGAATTGTTCATCTCCATATTCATCCTTCCTTTTATAGACCAAACGATCTGGAATTTGCAAAAAAATTAGAAGCCATTCTTCAATTTCAGTGTACCGAGTGAAATGCCCTTTTGTAGATCAATCAGTCAAAAATGTTCAAAATAATAATGAAGCATCTTCATGAAGCTTCATTATTGATCAAGCGCCGAGAGAGTGACAGCCGCTATTTGGTCCAACACCTGCGGGTTATCTGTAAGTTTAGCCGCTTGGGTTAACGCGTATCGCGCATGATACAAATACCGGGCAAGGGCGAGCAGGTCGTCATGCCGGCCGCTCAGTTCGCCTTGTTCACGGGCCCGAACCAAAGCGTCATAAAAGGCTTGCTCCAGACGTTCCATGTCATGCTTGAAAAAAGCGGCAATCTCCGGATCGTGAGGGACTTGATCGATGGCGCTGTACAAAATGAAGCATTCCTTGCGGCGCTGATCATCCTTCAGAACGGCTGCAATTTCGTGAAAAATGTCGGAAAAGGCTTGTTTCACCGAGCCGGAACGCTCCAGATAGGAGATGACAGCTCCCGATTTCTCATTGACATAATATTTGACTGCCGAGATAAAAAGATCCCTTTTGGTTCCATACGTATCATACAGACTTTGGCGGGCAATACCTAAACCGTCGAGCAAATTTTGAAGCGAGGTTCCCTCAAAGCCGTAATGCCCGAATACTTCCATAGCCTTATGCAGCACAAGAGTCGTATCGAACTCCTTGCTTCTTGCCATACGCTCCACCTCCTTTCTGATGCTATCATACATCTTTTCGGACTGTTTAGTCAAGAAAAATATTAGCTTCTGCTTTTCATGTGAGAATTTTATCGTAGATGTACTAAAGGCCGCTTTAGTAAAATAGAGAACATGCAGGATTTGGTATAAAAGTTGACCAAAAATTAAATTGATGATTGATACCAGTGTCTTTGGCTAATGGGGGAAAAATAAAGTGAATCTTCGAAAAATATTGCTTTTGTTAGGGATTGCAGCTTTACAGCTTCAAATTGTCGGCTGCGATCCCCAAAAGAAAACGCAGACAGCCGAAGCAGTGGAAACACAGGCGAAAGAAGAAATAAATAGCAAGGACATCGAGGCTGCCCAAGGGAGAGATTATCTGTTTAAGGACAGCGGCAAGGTGCTGTTAACCGAAGCGAATCTCAGTAACCTCGACGGAAGAATGCTTGAACTGGCACGGAATGAGATTTTCGCCCGGCACGGATTGGTATTCAAGCGGCAGGATCTGGATGCCTTCTTTTCGGCTAAAAGATGGTATCAACCTGATCCCAAATACGATGGAAGCCTGACGGAAGTAGAGAATAAGAATGTCACGCTGATCAAGAAATACGAGAAGTTAGGCTCGGAGAACAAGCTGGAGAAAATATGGGATGTGGATTACCATGTGCTGGAGTATCCGCCGAATAAAGATTCCTATAAAAGACAGGACGCCGATGTGGATATGAACGGCGATGGCACGGTTGACCATATCCAGATTGCTTTATTGGAAGAATGGGAAGCTTCTGGAAGATGGGCGCTCTCGGTGAATGGTGCAATAGTTGAAGTTGACCTTTCTATGAGGGATTCGAATTCGTATTTCCAAATTGTTGATGCCGATATCCAGGACAAGTATTTTGAAATCGCCCTGGAGAATTATAGCGAGGATGCCCAGCGGTGGACCGATTATTATTATTATGATGGAAATCAGCTGATTCACATGGGGAATCTGGACGGATTAACCGGAAATTCGGAAGCAATGAATGGCAACGGAAAAGTCCTCTCCTCCAAACAGTCCTATGATTTTCAATGCTGGTATTATCTTGACGAGTTCAAGTTGGACAGCAATCACATGTGGAAGCGGGTTCCCAAGGATTTTTATCCAATGGAACCGCCTACTCCATGGGTTGCAAAGGTGCGCTTTCCTATTTACAAAGCAGCTGGAGAGCAGAAGATCCTGGGGTGGGTAGAGCCGGGAGAAAAAGTGTATTTTCTGGGCGGAGACACCATGGGAAATGGAAAGCTGAAGACTGAAGATGGCATGATTGGCTGGATTCAAGTCCATGATAACAAGCTTTCCGGGACGAATGAAAGTATTGAGGATTGTTTTGACGGACTTTTATTATACGGTTAGATTTGCAGTATTTTTAAAAAAATAAATGGAGCAAAGGATATAAGCTCTTGTCCTAGACATACAGAAACTTATATCCTTCGCCGAAAATGGTCAGAACATTCATGTTTAATAGACATCCCGCTGATATCGCTTGCCCAGCGACATCTCTGTCACATATTCCTTCGCTTCATCCGTTGTCATTCCGCCATGCCGCTGTATGACGGCCCTCAGCGCGGCATCCACCTCTTTGGCCATTTGGCTGGCATCTCCGCACACATAGAAGTGGGCACCTTCCTGAAGCCAGGCCCACAGCTCCGCGCCATGCTTGATCATGCGGTGCTGGACATAGATTTTGCCGTCCTGGTCGCGGGAAAAGGCGGTGTCCAGGCGATGCAGGAAGCCTTCCTTCCGGAAGACTTCAAGCTCATCCCTGAAGTAGAAATCGCAAGCTTCCCGCTGTTCCCCGAAGATCAGCCAGTTCTTGCCCCTCGCTCCGGTTGCCTGACGCTCCTGTAAGAAGCCGCGGAATGGAGCGATGCCGGTGCCCGGCCCGACCATAATCATCGGCGCATCCGGATTGGCCGGCGGACGGAAATGAGCGTTCTTCTGAATAAAAATCGGAATTTCCGTTTCCTCCGTCGCGAGGTCGGCCAGGAAGGTGGAGCATACGCCCTTTCGCTGGTTGCCCTTGTAATCGTAACGAATGGTTGAAACCGTAATGTGAACCTCGTCCGGATTGGCCTTCGGGCTGGATGAAATGGAGTACAGGCGCGGCTGCAACGGCTTTAGGAGCTGTGTAAACTCCGCCGCGCTCATGGATACCGGAAACTCCCGCAGAACATCGACCAGCTGGCGTCCCCACAGCCAATCCTTAAGCTTCGCCTGATTTTCACTTTGAAGCAGCTCATTCAGCCGTTCGTTGTGTGCCCGGTCCCGGATAAAGCGGAGCATTTCCGGGGCAACACGGGCAATCTCGAAGTGATGGAGCAGCGCTGCGGCGATTGGCATTTCACCGTGGCCTTTTACCGTAACCGGGGCGGATGCTTCCAGGTTAACGGCGTTTACTATATTGCCGACAAGCTCGGGGCAATTGGTCGGCCATACGCCCAGAGCATCGCCTGATTCGTACCGCAGACCGGTAGTTCCGAGGTCGAAAGCATAGTGGCGCGTTTCTTTCTCGGAGTTCTCTGCATTCAGGAGCCGGTTGAACAGGATGCGCGAAGGCAGCGGGCGATTTCGGTTATAACCGCCCGGTTCCGGGATTGGGTCAGCCGCACCCGGTCTAGCAGCTTCAGACGATATGCCAGTCCCGGCCGCCGCTTGCAAGGGTTGCTCCGGGTCGCCTGCATATTCGCTCAACGCCCCTGCGGCGCTGTTCATCCACATTTCAACCTGCTCCTCGAAATCCGTGTCGCAGTGAGCGCACTCAAGGAGCCGCTGCGCGCCAAGCTCCTCCAGGCGGGCATCCAGATTCCGCCCGAATCCGCAGAACAAATCGTAATTTGAATCCCCGAAGGCGAGAACGGCGTACTGCAGGTCCGGCAACCGGGGAGCATGCTCCGCTCGCAGGGAATGGAAGAAGCGTTCTCCGTTGTCCGGAGGATCTCCCGCTCCGAAGGTGCTGGCGATGAACAGGACAAAGCGTTCCTTGGCCAGATCCGGTACGGAATATTGGTCCATACTTACGAGTTTTATATCATGACCGGATTTCTGTAATTTCTTCGCGACACCGATTGCCGCGCCTTCCGCATTACCGGTCTGCGAGGCCCAGAGAATCGTGACAGGAAGTCTACCCGCA
>NZ_ASSC01000113.1 GCF_000520735.1 Paenibacillus forsythiae T98 | reverse complement strand
CGCCAGCCGTATCTGCGAGCGCCCCGGCTTCTTCGGTGACGATGCGAATGGCGCATTCGTCGCCGTCCCGGGCGGCTTCCAGGGCCACCTTGGCAAAAGCGGCGATGTCCGCCTTTCCCCGGGAGGGCTGATAAATATAGCCCTTCAAATCGGTAATTTGGGCGAAGCCGTATCCTTTAAGAATGATATCGGTCATCCGGGTCGGCGGCTCTGCCCCGTCGTAGCTGCGCATCACCGACTTGAGCGCGCGCAGGCCGATGCTGTAGCCGCTGCCTTCATCGCCCAAATGATGCCCCCAGCCGCCCGTCCGCCAGTATGAGCCGCCCGGGGCGAAGACGCAGCAGATCGAGCCGGTGCCGGCTATGATTTGAACGCCAAATTCCTGTCCGAGCGCCGCCATAAGCGAAATTTGCCCCTCGGAAGCGACCGCAACCGGATGATCTCCCGGCCATTCGGCCAATATCCGGCTGACAGCCTTCTTGACAAGGGAGCGTTCCTCCAATGTATCTATGCCTGACATTCCAAGGCAGATACCTTCCAGCCTGACATCCTTCTGCGGCAAAGAAGACACCAGACCGTGAATAACCTTGTTCAGCTCGTCCAGAGCCAAGTCGAAGGTTGCGCTATGGGGATTCGAAGGGCCGCCACCAAAGCGGGCAAGGGTGGAACCTTCTGAATCTACTGCGGCGGCATCGGTTTTGGTGCCGCCTCCATCAATACCAAGGTATACCCTCATCGACAGATCACCACTTTGATTTTTGTCATTATTATAGGGGAACTTGCACAAGATGTAAAACAAAATTTCATGATTAAAAAATATATTGAAATTTTATTTTACTGCACATATAATAGTCTCAATCCAAAAATCGTGGAGAAATCTTCCCTCGATTCGTCATTTAATATGACATATGTAGCTGAGGAATGATGCTTAACAGAAATTATGTGAAAGGGAGGTGTCATAATCGATGAATGGCGGGCTGATTCGTTTGCGGGAAATGCTGGAGTCGCTCAATCCGTCGGAGAGCAAAATCGCTTCTTATATCCTTCAGCATCCCGATGAAATCATTCATTTATCGGTTGCGGAGCTGGCGCAGAAGAGCGGCTCCAGTCAAGCGGCGATCGTCCGGCTGTGCAAGAGCATCGGCTTTAAAGGCTACCAGGAGCTCAAGATCAAGGTCGCCGGCGACCTTCACACCCGGGACCCCGTCGTTACCGGATACCAGGAAATCCGCCCCAACGACACCGTATCCGCAATTATGCAGAATGTATCAAGCAACAATATTCAATCGATACGGGATACGCTGACCATTTTGGACCCGGCCATGGTGGAACTTGCGGTTGAGGCGCTGGACAGAGCGAGGCGGATTTACTTTTTTGGCGTGGGGGCTTCGAATCTGATTGCCATGGACGCCCAGCAGAAATTTTTGCGGATTAACAAGACAAGCCTTTCCTTCGCCGATCCCCATGTCCAGCTCACGAGCGCCATAACGGCTGACTCCGGCGATACGGCGGTATGTATTTCCTACTCGGGAGAGACAAAGGAAGTCATTCGGGCCGCGGCCCTGTTCAAAGAGCAGGGAGGAACGGTCATCAGCATCGCCAAATACGGCAATTCCACGCTGAGCCGACAGGCTGACATCCCGCTGTGCACCTCTTCCACGGAAAATGAAATTCGCAGCGGCGCCATGGCTTCCCGAATCACGCAGCTTAATCTGATCGATATCCTGTATCTTGCGGTCGCCAGCCGCAATTACGAGAAGTCCGTTGTTTATCTGGAGAAGAGCCGCCAGAGCATCAAGCAGCTTTAACCGGACCCAGGGAGAAATGATTTCTATATATAAACGCTATTTATTTAAAGGAGATGGAGAATGATGAAAAAGAGTCTCATGCTGTGTATGATTTTGGTCCTTGCTCTAATGACCGCGTGTGGAAATTCGGGCGACGGAGCGTCTTCCGGCAATTCAGCCTCAAGTTCCGCCGATCCATCGCAAGACAAAGATACCATTACAGTATGGACGTATCCGGTTCACGGCACCTACGAAGACGAGCTGAAGGGATTGGTGTCGGCGTTTGAAGCGGAGCATCCGAACATTACCGTCAAGACGGAAATGCTGTCCTGGGCGGAAGGTCCGCAGAAATTCGATGTAGCGCTGAATGCGGGCAGCCCGCCGGACTTGTACTTTCACGCGGTGGACGGCACTTATGTGAACACCGGCCTGGCGCTTGATATTAGTTCCTATATGACGGATGAGATCAAGAATGATTATTTGCCGGGAACGCTGGAGCTGGCTCAAATCGGCGGCAAACAGTACGGGCTTCCGCTCTATCAGTTTGAGTGGGGCTGGGGCGGCAACAAGCGCATTCTGGAAGAAGCGGGAATAGACTGGAAGAGCATTCAGGAGAACGGCTGGACGTGGTCGGAGTTTACCGAAGCGGCGGCCAAGCTGACCAAGAAGCTGCCTGACGGCTCCACGCAGTACGGACTCGTGACGGACGGCACATCCCTTGATTTCATTGAAATGCTGACCCGGAACAACGGCATGCCGGATGTTCTGGATGAGAAGGGCGAATTCCAGTGGGGCGACGAGCGGATCAAGGAGACGCTGAGCTTCATCAGGAATCTGCTGGACAAGGGCTATATGCCGAAGGAGACGGCGGCGATTGCCCCGGCCAAGCGCTCGGACATGTTCTATGCCGGTCAGGCCGCCGTTATTTCCAAGGCGATTCCTTACTATGATGTCATGATCAAGAACCGCAACAAGGATATTGACGCAGGCAAGGTGACCGGTGAAAAAATCAATTTCGTTCTGCTTCCGGTACCGCATAATGACGATGCTTCGGCCAAAACGACCATGGGCGCCGAAGGCTATATCGCCTTCAAGCAGAAGAATGACAAGGGTGAGCAGCACGCCAAAAATACATTCACGGTGATGGAATACCTCAGCAACGCCAAGGCCGGCAATGCCTCCAACGAGCTGGTGCTTCCTTTCGTGCGCAAGTCCCAGGCGGAAATGTACGCGGGCAAGGAGCTTGGCACGGCCGAGACGATTGCGGCTTCGCAGAAAATGGCGGCCAATATTCAAATTCCCGTTACCCTGAACCTGGATACCGCAGACGCGGCCAAAATGAAGCAGTTCAAGGAGCAGGTTGTGAAACCGAATATTCAAGCCCTGTACTCGGGAGAGAAGTCCCCGGATACAATTGCGGCAGATTTCATCAGCAAGGCGGGCCAAATGCTGGGGCAGTAACTTAATGGCAAAGGGGATGGCTATCGTCCCCTTTGCGTTCAGCTAAAGCGTTAGGAGGAACGACTTCATGCAGAGGACAATCGCGCCCAAACGGCGGCGCGCCGCCGGGAGATTCTGGCGGGAATACGGATGGGCTTACCTGTTCATTCTTGCGCCGGTGCTGCTATTTCTCGTATTTACGCTCTATCCGGTCATTTCGGCCCTGATTATGAGCTTTCAGCAATACAATATTATGCAATCGACATGGGTTGGCCTGGATAACTATGAGCGTCTGTTCAAGGATGATACGTTCTGGAAGTCCGTATGGAACACGGTGGTGTTCACGGTCTGCACGGTTCCGGTCAACATTATCCTCACCTTTGTGCTCGCCCATTTCATCTATCAGATGAAGACGAAATGGCAGACGTTCTTTAAGGCCACGATGTATTTGCCGGCGGTTGCCTCCGGCGTGACGATTTCCATCGTGTGGCTCGCTATTTTTGATCCGACGGATGTAGGCCTCTTGAACCGTTTTCTCGGTTTGTTCGGACTCGATCCGGTCATTTGGCTCGGCCAATCGAAGACCGCCCTGTTCTCGCTGATCCTGATGAACTGGCTCGGCTCTCACGGCGCGGGCATTATCCTTTACCTCGCTTCGATGGGCGGGATACCGAAATCGCTGTACGAGGCGGCGGATATCGACCATGCCAGCGGCTGGACCCGGTTCAGGGCGATCACCTGGCCGCTTCTCAAGCCGACGACCCTGTATCTGCTGGTAACGGGAGTCATCACTTCCTTC
The DNA here is from genome assembly GCF_000520735.1 of Paenibacillus forsythiae T98. Lineage (GTDB taxonomy): Bacteria > Bacillota > Bacilli > Paenibacillales > Paenibacillaceae > Paenibacillus_AQ > Paenibacillus_AQ forsythiae. The sequence continues at coordinate 5,726 of NZ_ASSC01000113.1, read as the reverse complement.
CAGGTGTTCATCTCGGTCTATATGATGACGCAGGGCGGTCCCAACTTTGCGACAACGACCATCGCTTATCTGATCTACCAGACGGCGTTCAAATTCTACGAATTCGGATTGGCTTCGGCGCAATCGTTCGTGCTGGCGTTTCTGATTATCCTGGTCTCTGTCATTCAGTTCAAATATTTCTCGAGTGACGTCGAGTATTAGGATGGAAGGAGCGAACCTGAATTGAAATCGAAATCGAAACTGTTTCTGGCCGTGGCCGCAGCCTGTCTGGTTGCCTGGGCTTTTGTTACTGTCATTCCTCTGTACTGGATGATTGTCGGTTCGGTGCAGGATTCCACGTCATCGGCGAGCTTTAGGCCGGAGATGTTTCCCGGGGTCCTGTCGCTTGCGCCATACGAGCGTTTCTTTGGCAAAACGGCCGCCTGGCGCTGGCTGGCGAACTCGCTCTTGATCTCTGCCGTCCTGACCATAACGAACGTGTTCTTCGCCTCGCTCGCGGGCTATGCGTTCTCGAAACTGAAATTTCCGGGCAGCAAAGCGGTCTTCTGGCTTTTGCTCAGCACGATGATGATACCGGCGCAGGTGACGCTGATTCCGCTGTATGTTCTGGTGGTCAATGTCTTCGATCTTGGAGACAGCTATACGGCGATCATACTGCCGACTGCGGTTACGGTAGGCAATATTTTTCTGATGAAGCAGTACATGTCGTCGCTTCCGACCTCGCTGATTCACGCGGCGCGAATCGACGCCTGCTCGGAGTTCGGGATTTTCTGGAAGGTCATTTTGCCTCTTGCGAAGCCCGGGCTTGCAGTGCTGGGAATCTTCACCTTCGTGGCTTCCTGGAATGAATTCTTCTGGCCGTTCCTGATTACCAACTCTACAGAGATGCGGACGATACAGGTGGGGCTGGCCTCCTTTGTATTTGCGGAATCGACCGACTTCGGAGCCATTATGGCCGGGGCGACGGTTGGAGCGCTGCCCATGCTCATCCTGTTCTTCTCGCTGCAGCGCTATTTCCTGCAGGGCATTACAATCGGAGCCGTAAAAGGCTGAAGGCGTGCAGGAATGCACACAAGCGGCAGACAACCGTATGCCGGGAAAGCCGGTGAACGCCCGGCTGGTGTTTCGGGTATCGCGGCACAGAATTTGCTTGAAGAGGCTATATAAGGGGGAGGAACAATGGCACTCGTTGAATTTCGCCAAGTGCGCAAGGAATTTATCGACCGCAACAAGCAGCCGTTCACCGCAGTGGCGGGTTCGGATTTTGTAATTCAGGATAAGGAATTTGTCGTCTTCGTCGGTCCGTCGGGCTGCGGCAAGACGACATCTCTGCGAATGATTGCCGGTCTGGAGCGGCAGACGAGCGGCGATATTATCATCGGCGACCGGATCGTCAACGATCTGCATCCGAAGGACCGGGACATCGCCATGGTGTTTCAGGATTATGCGCTGTACCCGCATATGACCATCCGCGAGAATTTGTCCTTCGGGCTGCGTAATCTCAAGAAGCCGAAGGAGTACATTGAGCAAAAAGTGCGCGAAGCGTCCGCCATACTCGGGCTGGAGAAGATGCTGGAGCGCAAGCCGCGGGAGCTGTCCGGAGGCCAGCGCCAGCGGGTGGCGCTAGGCCGCGCGATCGTACGCGATCCGCAGGTGTTTCTGTTCGATGAGCCGCTGTCCAATCTGGACGCGAAGCTTCGCATTCAGATGCGGGTGGAGCTGAGCGAGCTGCACAAGCGGCTTGGAGCGACTATCGTATACGTCACCCATGACCAGGTGGAAGCGATGACGCTGGGCGAGCGGATCGTCGTGATGAATCAGGGGGTTATTCAACAGATCGCCTCGCCGACGGAGCTGTATGCCAATCCGAAGAATATGTTCGTTGCCGGATTTATCGGCTCTCCGCCGATGAACTTTATCAACGCCCGCGTCGAGCAGGGGCGCATTGTGGTGGATGGCGGATCGTTTGGACTGCCGGAAAACATCGCGGAGCGCTTGTCGGCCTATTCGGGCAAAGAGGTTGTGCTTGGCATCCGTCCCGAGGACATCTACGGGGAGGATTTCGCCCCGGGCGTTTCCACGGAGCATCGGCTTCAGGCCCATATTCAGGTTGTCGAGCATTTGGGATCGGAAAACCTGATTTATTTTCATGTGGGCGGCCGGATGGTGACGGCAAAGGTGCATCCCGAGACGAAGGGCTACACCGGGCTTGCCAAAGAATTTATTCTCGATCTGAGAAAATGCCATTTCTTCGATCCGGCGACGCAGGAACGGATAACCGGCAAGTAAGGACAGGCGTCAATCCAGTCTGAACAAAGGGGTGTACACGCAATGAGAAAACTGAATGAGGTGCTGATGGGTACGGGGGCGGAAATCTACAGAGAGATTATCCCGCTTGCGCTGCTGAGTCTGGCCGGATCGGCTGTGCTGGTTCCGGCGATTCTGTTACTTCCGGTGCCGCTCACGCTTCTGCTGCTTCCTCTCGTCTATATGCCTTTGCTGTTTGGCTCATTCTATGCCTATCACCGCAAAGCGGAAGGGAAGAAGCTGAGAATCCGCTGGATGCTGGGCGGTGCGGCGAAAGGCTTCATGCCCTCTGTGCTGTTTGGACTGCTGCTTGCCCTGCTTGGCCTGATTCTATGGTCGACCTGGTGGTATTACGGCGGGCGCGACAGCCTGGCGGGCCGGGCGGTTGCCATTTTTCAGACCTACTTCGTTGCCATGGCGCTGGTCTCCCAGTTCTATACGCTGCAACTCGTAATCCAGCGGGAGATGGGCATCCTCAAGGCGATGGGCGAGAGCGTGAAGCTGTTCTTCCGGCATCCCGCTTATACCATCGGCGCGTTCTTTCAAGCGCTGTGCGTCGGCGTAATGCTAGCCGTAACCGTAGTAGGCTTCTTTGCCCTCTTTACCGGCATGCTGTCCGTTTATTCACATAAAGTCGCCTATAATGTGCTGAACCCGGATGAGTCCGGGGAAGCTGCGCAGGGGCAGGGCGGCGGAGAGGCCGCCTATGCCGGACAGGAGCGGTTATGAGCACGGGCAGACGGGAGAGAGCCCCTAATCCTGAGGCGACCGTTGCGTGTGAGGAGAAGCAAGGCCGGAAGGAGGATTCGTTCCGGGGCGTTCTCACCGGTGCCGACAGGCTGGCCGCGGGCCTCAGTCATCCGCTGCTGGAAGGAAAGCGTCTTGGCCTGGTCACGAATCCGACAGGCATCACCTCGGATTTCCGCCTGACGGCAAGCGTATTGGCGGAATTGCCGTCTTCCCGGCTGACGGCGCTGTTCGCCTGTGAGCATGGGACTCGCGGCCAGCATCAGGCGGGGGTACGGTTTGAGGGTGAATGGGATGAACGTCTCGACGTGCCTGTGTACAGCCTCTATGGAAGGAACACCCGGCCGCAAAAATACATGCTGAGCAATGTCGACACGGTGGTGTTCGATGTTCAGGATTTGGGGATACGGTTCTACACGTACCTGTCCACTCTGCTGTACGTCATGGAAGCCTGTGCCGGGAACGGCAAAAGCCTTCTCGTGCTGGACCGCCCGAATCCGCTTGGCGGCCTCGTGTGTGAAGGCGGCTTGCTGAAACGTGGCTACGAATCCATGGTAGGCGCATGGAGCATGCCGATCCGCACAGGGATGACGCTTGGCGAGCTGGCGCTGATGGCGAACGAGAAGAAAGGGCTTGGCTGCGACTTGAGCGTCATCCCCATGGAGCGATGGGAACGCGGTATGGAATATGGCAGCACCGGTCTGCCGTGGATGCTTCCGTCTCCGAATATGCCGACTGTCGATACCGTCCGGGTGTACGGGGGAACCTGCTTGTTCGAAGGCACGAATCTGTCCGAAGGGCGGGGAACGACGAGGCCGTTCGAATGGATCGGCGCGCCCTGGCTGGACGGAGAGGTATTCGCGGAGGCGGTGAACCGCCATGAACTGCCGGGCGTCTATGCGCATCCGGTATATATGACGCCGTCCTTTTCCAAGCATCAAGGGATTCTATGCGGCGGCGTGCGCCTGTTCGTGACCGACCCGGGCCGCTTTCATTCCGTGCAGGCCGGACTTGTCCTGCTGCATGAGGCGAGATCGCTGTATCCGGAGCATTTCGAGTGGTTGGCTCCGCCGAAGACGGGATCGCGGTATTTCATCGATTTACTGAGCGGCGGAGACGAGGTGCGGACATCCATCGGGCGGAAAGAAGGGCTTGCCCGGATCACGGATGCATGGCTGAAAGAAAGCGAAGAGTGGCGCGAGGCGCGAAGACCCTATCTTTTATACTCATAATCAGACGGTGCAAGCTTAAGTTACGGAAGGAGAAGTGACAGCATGGAGCGGCAGACTGAGGATACATTCAGAGCGGCGATAGCTTCGGAGACGGGGGATGATGCGGCAAAAGCGCCAGATAAGGCGGCGCCGGAGACAGGGGCGGCGGGAGAGCGGTTAGCCGGAACGCCGGACGTTACGGCCGCTTTCGGGATTGTGGAAGAGATGCTCGCCGGGATGAGTCTCAGGGACAAAATCGGCCAGATGCTGATCTGCGGCTTCGAAGGGACGTCCATGGACGGAGATCTTCGACGGCTGATTGCCGATTATAAAATTGGCGGCGTTATTTATTTCGCGCGCAATGTGGAATCGCCAGCCCAGATTGCCCGGCTCACCGCCGATTTGCAGGAGGCTGCCACGCAGGGCGGCACGCCGCCGCTCTGGATTTCCATCGACCAGGAAGGCGGCATGGTCGCGCGGATTACCGAAGGCGTCGCGCTGATGCCGGGCGGAATGGCGATCGCCGCCGCCGGGTCGGAGAAAGACGCTTACTTGGCCGCTTATGCCTCCGGCCGGGAGCTTGCCGCGATGGGCATCAATCTGAACTATGCCCCGGTGCTCGATGTGAACAACAACCCGGCCAATCCCGTGATCGGGGTGCGCTCCTTCGGCGAGTCGCCGGAGGAGGCGGCGCGGCTTGGCGCGCAGACGCTCCGGGGCTTGCAGGATGCCGGGGTTGGCGCGACGGCCAAGCATTTTCCCGGGCATGGCGACACCGATGTGGATTCCCACCTCGACCTGCCCACCGTGCCGCATGACCGGGAGCGCATGGAAGCGGTGGAGCTGAAGCCGTTCAGGGAGGCGATCCGGGCAGGCGTGGACGCAATCATGTCGGCGCATATTTATTTTCCCGCGCTGGAGAGCTGGAAGCTGCCTGTCACCCTCTCGCGGGCGGTGCTTACCGGGCTGCTGCGCGAAGAGCTGGGATTTGAAGGCATCATTACGACCGATTGTATGGAAATGAACGCCATCGCCGAGCACTTCGGCACCGTAGAGGCTTCCGTGATGGCGGTTGAGGCGGGAGCGGACCTGATTCTGGTTAGCCATCGCCTTGACCGTCAGCTCGGCGCGATTAGAGCGATCGAGCAGGCGGTAGAAGAAGGAAGGCTGAGCGCGGCGCGCATCGACGAATCGGTCCGCCGTCTGCTGGCTATGAAGCTGCGGCGCGGTATTCTGGGCGGCGGGCTGTTGCCGGAGGGCGAACCGGGCAACCCCGCAGCGGGTATCGCCGCTGATCCTGAGCCTGCTGCGGGTGATGCGGTCAAGGGCGTCTCTGAGGCGCCGGATTTGTCGCTCCTGAACTGCATCGAGCACCGGGAGCTGGCCCGGCGGATCAGCGAAGCGAGCATGACGCTTGTGCGGCACGATCTGCCGATGCTGCCGCTGGGCCGGGAACGGACG
>NZ_ASSC01000112.1 GCF_000520735.1 Paenibacillus forsythiae T98 | reverse complement strand
TGGCTTTTTTAGCAGTTCACGCAGAATCTCAAGCTCCAGTTCTTTTTCTCCAAGCACCTTCATGGCCTTTTCATAGCGTTGTTCCACATCCTGCAGTCGTTGAAGCTCTTGCAAATGCTCGTCTGCAACCGGAATATCCTCGGCTGGAATCGAGTCACGGAGATCCCTGATCCACCCGCGTATGGTTTCGGGATGAATGTCATACATGCGGGATAACACCCCCACCTTAACTCCAGCCAACGCTTCCTTAACGATTTTCAGCCGTTCTTCCTCTTTCAACCTTTTTCCCATTCTCGTCCTCTCTCCCTTATCTCCAGTTTAAATTATTGGGTGGGGAGACTCCAGTTTAATTGGGGGGCCTAAGAG
>NZ_ASSC01000111.1 GCF_000520735.1 Paenibacillus forsythiae T98 | reverse complement strand
TATGAAGTCGAGACGGGAGAACGCTGCGCGATCGGGGATCAGGTTCGTTATCTGGAAAAGGACATGATCGTCAGCGGCGTGGCGGCGCGGATGGATAAAGGTGTATTGCAGTTTACCTATACGCTGTCCCGCCCGGAGGGCGTCCGCAGTACGGAGCTGGGAAATTCGCGGATGGCGGGCCTCTCGCTGGAAGGCGAAGTGCTGGACGTTCGGGGCGAAGAAGTGAAGCTGCGGCTGGACATAGACAAGGACGACGGCAAAGCCGATCCGCACTGGTACCCGTTCGCCCCGGCGACGGGAAGCGCGATGTACAGCATGCCAAAGCCCGGGACCAAAGCGAGTCTGTATTTTCCGAATGCGCAAGGGTCGCGGGCGATGATCGTGAGCGCGGTGCGGACGAACGGGGAAGGCTGCGCCAAGACGGGGGACCCAAGCAACCGCTATTTCGGAACCGAACACGGGAGTGAGCTGAAGCTGGCCCCGGACATGATCCAGATCATGGGCGACCCGGGCGGAACGCTGCAGATGAGCCTAAGCGATGCCACGGGAGTGGAACTGAA
>NZ_ASSC01000110.1 GCF_000520735.1 Paenibacillus forsythiae T98 | reverse complement strand
CCGCGCCCCCCCCCGCCGCTCCGCTGGTCACCAGCGCGAAAGTGAAGGAGGACCCGGCCAAGTATGACGCGGTTCAGAAGTTTTTCGCTTTCTTTTACAGCCAGGAGGGCGCTGCGGTGATGGCCGAGAACGAAGCGCCGCCGGTTGTGAAGTATACGGGAACCGTAGACAAGGAGAAATATCCGGTGTACGCGGAAGTCATAAGCAAGCTGAATGAGCCGGGATGGGAGCGGCCCAAGGCGCAGCCCGATCTCGTAGTAAGCGAAGCGGTAGCCAACCAGCTTAACGACAGTATTTACGGCGTAATCAACGGCATTTACAAGCCGGAGCAAGCGCTCGATCTGATCGACCAGAAAGTCGCGAAGTAACAGGAAGACAGAGGCTGCTGCCAAGCGCCCCGGTATCCGGAGGCAGCCGATACCAAACCCCGGAAAGGCGGTTGATGTCATGATTGGAAGCTTTGCTCAGGGCGGAGGGGGAGAGCGAAATGATCTGGCTCAGTAAACGAAGATACATTCTATTCATGCTGATTCCTACGCTGCTCGTCTATCTGGGCTACATCATCATGCCCGTGCTGATCTCCTTCTATTACAGTCTAACCGAATATACGGGAATCGGTGCGGCGAGATTTATCGGCCTGGATAATTTCAGCAGGCTCTGGCAGGATTCCCTGTTCTGGATTTCGCTGAAGAATACGCTGATTGTGCTGGCCGTCGCCCTGCTGCTGCTCCTGCCGGGATCTTTCCTGCTCGCGCTGCTGCTCAATGTCAAGGTGAAAGGGGGCAACGCCGTCAAGGCGCTGAATTTTGCGCCCAGCATTGTCGCTCCCATTCTGGTTGGCCTGATCTGGGTGTTTATTCTCGATCCTCAAATGGGCATGATCAACGTGATCCTGACCAAGCTGGGTCTCGGACGGTTTGCCCTGTCGTGGATTGGCGGAAAGACCCTGACCCCATACTCCATCGGGATTGTGTTTACCTGGCAGATGATCGGCTTTCTGGCGACTATTTTCCTGGCCGGGCTTAAGATGATTCCCAGGGACGTCTACGAATCCAGTTCCATCGACGGAGCAGGCAAGCTTCAGCAGATGCTCCGGATCACCATCCCGATGCTGAACGAAACGGTCAAGATTAATGTTATTTTGATTATTACCGGAGTATTTAAAATATTTGAAACCGTGCTGCTGCTGACTAATGGGGGACCCAACCATCTGTCGGAGGTCATGGTTACTTACATGTACAATGTAACCTTCACCTCGGGCGAATACGGCTACGGCATGTCTATCGCCACCGTTACCTTTCTGCTGACCCTGATCTTTTCCCTAATCTATATGAGCTTGAGCAGAAAGAGTATTGAGGAATAGGAGGAGAGCGAGATGAATTCTATGTCCGGGGCCACGACAAGCTCTGCGGTGAAGGAAGCGAAGCGCGTGAAAAAAGGGCGCATAACCGGAAGTTTCGGCATGACTGTGCTGGCTTACAGCATTACTCTGCTGATTATGTTTCCTTTCCTGTGGATGATTCTGCTGTCGTTCAAATCAAACAGCGAGATTCTGAATAATCCGTTCAGTCTGCCCGAGACGCTAAGCTTTGACAATTATGAGCGGGCGCTTGCGACGCTGAATATGGGGCTGCTGTATACCAATACGTTCATCATTGCCGCTATCACCATCGTGATTGAAGTCTTGATTACGTTCATGAGCTCCTATGCCTTGACGCGCATGGTGTTCCGCTCCGAACGCTTGAGACAGTCGGTGACCGCGTTCCTGCTGGCGGGATTGGCCATACCCGCGTTCATCCTGCTGTTCCCGGTGTACCGTCTGACCCTGTCCTTCGGGCTGCTCAATACGTACGCTTCGCTGATTATTCCCTACATTGCGACCTCGATTTCCTTCAATACGCTGCTCTTTACAGGCTTTCTCCGTGGATTTCCGAGAGAGGTGGAGGAAGCGGCCATTATTGACGGAACCGGTCTCCTTACGCTGGGCAGATCGGTCGTATTTCCGATTATTATGCCGGTGGTCGCGACGGTGTTCATTTTCAACATGCTGTATATCTGGAACGAGTTCCCGTTCGCGGTAACCCTGATCAGCAATGAAACGATGACGACGATCTCGCTTGGCATTTCCCAGTTCAAAGGCCGCTTCAACATTGATTACGGCGGCATTATTGCGGCAAGCACGCTGCTCATTATCCCGCAGCTGGTGTTCTTCGCCGTCTTTCAAAGATTCATTATCGAAGGCATGACGGCCGGGGCTGTAAAGGGCTAGGGCTGGACGCATACTGCGGTTGCAACTCTTTTTAGTATGAAAAAATTACCTATCGCAAAGGAGATATCACGCATGCATACTCAGTCGCTTAACCTGCTCGGCCAATTGACCCAACTGAAGGAGGTCCGCTCAGCGCGTGTGTCCAGCTGGGACCAGGACGGGCGCAATCAGGACTACTGGATGATTCCGGCCGGCGGCTCCGTCGTGCTTGGCGATATCGAGGGACCGGGCAGCATCAATCATATCTGGATGACCTCGTTCTGCCGCCGGGTGCATGGGCCGAGCGTAATGCATCCCGAATGGGGCGGCCAAATCGCGCCGGTTAACGAGATTCACAACGCGCTCGGCGTAACCTGGGAATCGGCCGATCCAGCCTGGTACCGCAAGGTGCTGATCCGGATGACCTGGGATGACCAGGCCCATCCAAGCGTCCTTGTGCCGTACGGCGATTTCTTCTGCATCGGCCATTCCATGCCCGGCAACTTCGCTTCCCTGCCATTTACCGTGTCAGTGAAGCCAGAGGAGCAGTTCAAATTCGGCGGCGTGGCTTCCGTCAACTGCTATCTGCCGATGCCGTTCAACAAACGGGCCAAGCTCGAGATCATTAACGAGAACGATGTGCCGTTCGGCTTGTATTTCCACATCGATTACGAGCTGTACAAGCGGCCGTTTGGCGATGATACCGCTTATTTCCATGCACAGTGGCGCCGCGAGAACCCGTGCGACGGCTGGGGGCCGGACCTTCAGGTGAACACGCCGGAGGTTAACCGGGTAGCCAATCTGGACGGCGAGGGCAATTACGTCATTCTGGAGGCGGAAGGCAAGGGCCACTATATCGGCTGCAACCTCTCGGTTACCCATTTTCAGGGCAGCTGGTGGGGCGAGGGGGACGATATGATTTTTATTGACGGAGAGAAGCTGCCGAGCATCGTCGGCACGGGCGCCGAGGATTATTTCAACCATGCCTGGGGGATGCAAAAGAATGCGTTCCCGTTCCACGGCTCCATTGTGCATGAGAGCGACGTTCCGGGCTATCAGGTCTCCTACCGGTTTCATATCACCGACCCGGTCCATTTCTCGGAGAGCATTAAGGTGACGATTGAGCACGGCCATGCCAACCATCTGTCCGACGATTGGTCATCGACCGCCTACTGGTATCAGACCCTGCCGTCCAAGCCGTTCGGCATCCTGCCGGTGGAGGAGCGAATACAGCTGATGCCGCAATTTCCTGGTCCCGGCGCGCTTAAGAAGGCCGTTCTGAATGCAGAGATGGAGGAATCGTATAAGCTGGCTAAAGAACGGATGGACGGCTATGCCCAAGGGCGCGAAGAGCAGGTTCAGAGCAAGGTGGACCGGGTATCCTGGCATTCCGAGGGCAATATCCGGCAGAGCCAAAGCGTGCGCGATTCGTTCATGTCTGAATAAAAGAGAGGTTGGCGGAGCCTGCCGAGGCTCCAGTCCTGCCAATTAGGAGGGATAACGGTGGAGCTGCCCATTCAAGGAGCTTGGTTGCATCGGGAAGCGCTATTAAAAGCGGAACAGTCCATTTCCCGGGTGAAGGACGCAGTCGGCAAGGACCCCGGACGGCTGAAATATCATTTTATGGCCCCGGCCTATTGGATTAACGATCCGAACGGCCTGATTTTCTACAAAGGCGAATATCATCTGTTCTATCAGCATTATCCTTACGCGGCCAAATGGGGCGCCATGCACTGGGGCCACGCCAAGAGCAAGGATCTCGTCCACTGGGAGCATCTGCCGATCGCGCTTGCCCCAAGCGAGCCGTATGATCTGGACGAGCGCGGAGGCGTCTTCTCGGGAAGTGCGGTCGATGACAACGGCGTTCTGTCCGTTCTCTACACGGGGACGGTCATTAGAGACGGCGCTCTGATCCAGTCCCAATGCCTCGCTACCAGCCAGGATGGAATCACCTTTGAGAAGTACAAGGGCAATCCGGTCATTCCCGGGCCGCCGGAGGACGGCTCCGCCGATTTCCGCGATCCGAAAGTGTGGAAGCATGACGGGACGTGGTACATGGTTGTCGGCTCCGGCAAGGACGGCAAAGGGAAGGCTCTGCTCTACAAATCGCCGGATCTTCGCGAATGGGACTATGCTGGCGTGCTGGCCGAAAGCGACGGAACGATGGGGACGATGTGGGAGTGCCCGGATTTCTTCCCGCTGGGTGGCCGTTATGTGCTGATGTTCTCGCCAATGGGCATGGGGGAGCGCAAAACCATCTATCTGACCGGAGACATGGACTATGGGACCGGGAAATTCACCTGGGACACGATGGGCGATGTGGATCATGGCTTTGAATACTACGCTCCGCAGTCCTTCTCGGGCGCCCAGGGCAGACGGATCATTATCGCCTGGCTGAATGCGTGGGATTGGATGCCGTGGTTCAAGGACTTCGGGCCGACCGCCAAGAATGACTGGTGCGGCGCCATGTCGGCTCCGCGCACTGTGGAGCTGGACGGTGATGGGCGGCTCAAATTTATGCCGGTCAAGGAACTGGAGGTTCTGCGCCGGGAGCACTTCCATATCGGGCAGACCGCGGTCGCGCCGGGAGCTTCGGTGATCCCCAAATATGTGGGAAGCGACTGCCTGGAGATCAGGGCGGAGTTCGAAATGTCCGGCTGCACCGCCGAAGAAATCGGCTTCGTGCTGAGAAGCTCAGCGGACGGCGCGCAGCATACGCTGCTGGTGTACAACACGAAGACGGGCGAGCTGCGCTTTGACCGCACCCGCTCCGACGGCTGGAGCGAGGGCGTCCGGTCGGCGGTTCTGGAGAGAACGGGGAATGAGCCGCTGAGGCTTCATATTTTTGTCGATACCTGTGTTGTCGAGATTTATACGGATCATTACCGTACGGTCATGACCAACAATATCTACCCGGAACCGGCCAGTGTAATGCTGGAGGTCTTCGCAAGCGGCGGCAGCGTAAACCTCGCGTCGTTGGACATCTGGAAGTTGCGGTCGGCCTGGTAGACGCGGCGTTCATCACACCCGAATAGAAGCGGTCTTGCTTTGTGCTAACAGGGGTGTCCCATAAGCCATGGAAATGGCTGCCGGGGCGCCCTTTCTTTGAGGCGGGTTTAGGGTGGACGGCCACGAACAAAAACATGCTTTCCCCATGGTTTCTTCACACTTTCCCCAAAGTGAATTGGTATTGTTGAGCTACAGGCAAAGATATCAATGTACTCTTCACAAAAGGAGGTGAGAAGGCTTTGAAAGCCATTCGCAGAGTTATCGGTTTTATTCTTATCATCATGCTCTTGTCCGGCCTTGGATATATCGGATGGTTCGTTTCGAAGAGCGGCCTTATAGCCTGGAATAGCTTTGAAACCCCGGCCAAGGAAACAAGCGCGCACAGCGCGCACAGCGGGCACTCGGCCATTCAGCCATCGGAGGAAGCGCCGGGCATGCAGGTGAACCCTGTTAATGAACTGCAGAAAAAGGTAGCGGGCGCGAATGAAGCGGTTAAGCAAATGGCGGATTGGATGTCGGAATACCCTTACGCCATTCCGGCGAGTGCCGCAACGTATAGCAACAGTGGTTCAGGCGGAACCGGCGGTCAGGTTGATGTACAACATCCGATACAGATTCAGAACGGTCAGAGGGGCATCTACCTTCTGTCAGAAAGTGTATATTTGCTGAATCAGCTGGACCAAATGCTGGCATCCCAGGCCGGATTGACTGAATCGGCGGCCCCGGCTTACCAGATGTATGTTAACCGCTATAACCTGCTGATTCAGAGCAAGGCGACGCTTAACAACGTAAATGCCAGGCTGAATAACGCCAAAGATTTGTTCCTGTCCAATATTTCGGGAGCCCCGGCAGCTTATGGCGGGCCTGATGATATCCGGCAGACGAACAAGGCCATTTACCAGTTGGCCCAAACCGTTATGGAAATGGACAGCCTGAACCGGTGGGTCAGCAATCAAATGGAACAAACGGTTGTACAGGCCCGGAATCTCGCTAATGCGGAAGCTTCGAATACGGTTTCCGATAGCCAATCCAATGGGTTTAGCATTAAGGGCATTCCAATGCCGGGGCTGATGACGACGATCGCCGCAGTGTTCGTTGTTTTATTGGCGGTCGCATTAATTGGAATGATCCGAAGCCTGGTTGCAGCGAGGCCGGAACCGGTCAACACGGAAGACAAGACTTGAACCAGAAGGAGGAGACGCAAGAAATGATGGATATGGATATGTCCGGAAATGTACAAGGCACGATGAATATGGGAACTTATGAAAGCACAGGGAGCGTAATCGGCGGAATCCTCTCAACAGTGACTCAACTGCTGTTCGTGGCCTTGATTATCAGCATTGTTGTCGGGCTTGCCGTCTGGCTGAAGAACGCGTACTTTAAAGAATCCTACAATAAAGGGAAACAGATCATTAACAATGATCCGCTGTTAAAGACCATTGTTGTCCTGGCCGCCACGTTTATTGGCGTAATCATCGTGTTGTATCTGCTGGGTATTCTGATGAATGGCGGATTTCATCCGAACCGGGTCGGGCTTGTCTCCGCTTGGAGCGTTGCCGGAATATTGACCTTTTTTGTCAAGCTGTTGACCATTCTGTTTGTCGTAGCCTTGATCGCGTCCTTGTACAGTTATGTGAAGCAAAATATCAACAAGACTCCTGTGGCTTCTTCCACCGGGGCTGTTCTGACCGCAGGAAATGAAGCGAAATCCAATTCTGCTGAGGAACTCCCTCCTGCCGCCAAGGCAAGTCCGGATGACACGGAGACAAACCAAGACTAACACGGATTGAGGCTGATGCGGGTAATGAAGTTTGATTTTATCCTTCACTGGTTATGGGCGCTGGTGTTCTCCATCTTGGCGTTGAGCGGAATTGCAATGGCCGGAGCGAAATATGGTTGGGTGATGCAGTATGATATTGCGACCGCCGATATCGTGCACCGCTTGGCCGCCGCTATATACGTCTTGCTCACCCTGATTGTCATCATCTACGAAATGATCCGTATTCTGAGACGGGATCAGACCCGAAAGCCATGGATTGTATTCGGCCCATCCGGTTATGGACTCTTTACCTTCATTACCACTCTGATTTTTATTATTACCGGAGCGGTGATCTGGCTCTTCATGGACAGCAACCACGCCGCAACGGCTTTTACTCTATGGATTCATGAAAAATTGACTTATCTGGCGGCAGCAAGCGTGATCTGGCACATCTATATGAAGACCCATGCGTTAAAGTGGCCGAAGAAAAAGGCGCGGAGGGGAAGATAATCACAAGAAGGGAGGGGCTTTTGTCATGTGGATGCAGAAAAAATGGTTTAGGCTGTTGATCTGGATGGTAACGACATCATTCTTCTTTGCCTTCGCCGCCATATTGATCTCAATGTTTCGCTTTGGACCGACCGAGCAAGAAACGATGAGCTTCATGATGGGGATGATGAAGGCCATGGAGACCTCCCTGATGGGATTGTCCATGCATGTGAAAGAAGACACAAATGTGCAATGGCTAATGTATGAGAGTGTTCAATTCGCATTTCCTCTATTGGCGATCAGCATAGCTGGCGGCGTCTACGTACGGTGCAGAAGAAAGGTGTAACCCATGTTCAATAAACAAAAGCGGCCGTTCTGGCAGCTCAGCTCCGTGTTTGCCGTCATTGTCGTCCTTGTACTGGCCCTTTCCTGGAGCAATCCATCGGAAAAGGTTTCGCAAATGGATGCTTCCATGGCAGACATGATGAGCCAAGAGCTTCTGGGTTCCGCAACCGTGCCGGATCTGTTCAATCCCGGTACAATGGATAGTCCGGAGGCCCTGTCAGGCAATGGAGAGCATGCCGGTCATCACCAGCAGGCAGGGAAGCTGTATGCTATTCATCTGATAACAACGGCGCTCCTTGTATTTGCGCTGCCAGTCATTTTAGCCGGGGCCTTGTTTCTTGCCATCGTATGGCCGAAGCCCGTCAAAAGGAGGAACTCAAAATGAACGCTCTCGGAGCCTTTGGAAACCTGTATATGGCATCCCTGCTGATCCTTCTCGTCGCCGGCGTGCTCTATGCTATTTATTACCTGTTGACCAAAACGTACGGCTATATTAGCGGTGCAAGTAACCCTGAAGAAAGAAAAACAACGAGCTCAATTGGAGGAACATCCCTGATGAAAACAAATGGTTGGTTAAAATTGGCGATCTTCTCGTTTATCGGTTTAATTATTTCGGTCATTCTGCTTAATCTGACTAATCCGGCTAACCCGGGTACCACAACGTCAACGAACAGTCTTCATAACACTCATGTGAACGGGACTGCCGGTACAGGCGTTTCAATGCAGGGGACAATCAGCGGCACCGTGCCGATGGATCAAATGAATGAAATGATGCAGCGTATGAACCAGTTGCAGCAGGATATGATGCGGATGCAGCAGCAGTACATGAACGGCGGACAGTCCAATATGAATATGGGCAGCTCGGGCAGCATGGGATCGTCCGGCAGCATGGGCAGCTCGGGCGGCATGATGGATGACATGGACATGATGAATATGGGCGGCGGCGGCAACATGAACAATAGCGGCAATATGAACAACGGCGGCAGCATGAATAATATGAACAGCGGCAGCGGAATGGGAATGATGTAATTGGAGGAATGAGAAGATGAAATGATGGCTGCCATGTAAAATATTTATAGGGTAAACGGGAAGTCCGGCTCTTCCATTACATCTTCATCATAGAGTGGCTTGGATGCTTAGGGTCAGGAATGGAACCACCGGAGGTGCCGCCTGCGGTGTAAAGGATAAGGAATGCGGCGACCGCCAGAAACATAAGAAGAGGGGTACGAAAGATCCAAGCGGAGCGTTTCAGAACGGATTCCTCGATCTGACCTTGGAGCATCAGAGTATGAACAAATTGAAGGAAACCGCAGGCGGCCATAAAAATAAAAATCATGCGATTCCACTCGGACGGGGGCAGCATTATGACAAGCATCGCCCCCATCAAACCGGCCATCATGCCGGATAGCGCCCCGTTCAGAAATGCCCCGATATTCATGAATAAGCCGGTTAATCCCCCTGCGAGGATGCCTGTCAGCGCGCTGGTCAGCAATGACAGGAATACGCTCGCTGACATTCCGGCGCCAATGACCGTCCCGCTCCCAAAGCCGACAATCATTCCGTTCACCATTGGCGAAATCATTGCAATTGTACCCGTAACGCCGGAGCGGAAGCGGTAAATAAAGCCAATCGGCCAACCTATAATAAAAGTATAGAAGAAAGCTGCAATTATCCAGTTGAACATGGTACAACCCCCTGCTTGTTTTATAGTATCGTATGAGCCTGGGGTCAGCTTGCATGCCTGACTTTTTCCGTTCGAACCCGTATTTCAACATAGTTTCTCCATAATCGCCCCTTACAATATGAAGTATCACAGAGAACGAAGAAGGTGGGCATGGTGCCGAGGCTTCAAGTGTTGATTGTAGATGATGAATGGAATATGAGGAACCTGCTCCGGATTTATTTGATGAAGGAGGGATTTCAGGTTAAGGAAGCGTCTACAGGGCTGGAGGCGTTATCGATGGTCAAGAGGCACACCTTTGATATTATTCTGCTCGACGTCATGATGCCGGATATGGATGGCTGGCAAGTGTGCAAGGTAATCAGAGAAACGGAAACGGTTCCGATATTGATGCTGACGGCACGTACTGAAACCAAGGATAAGATTCATGGATTGGGGATCGGCGCGGACGATTATTTAACCAAGCCGTTTGATTCCGAAGAGCTGCTCGCCCGAATCTACTCATTAATCCGCAGATCAACGATTACCCAGACCTCGCTTCCTCAGCAATGGGTGCTTGAATTCCCGCAAATGACCATATTTCCCGACGCGCGGGAGGTTCGTATTCAGGATGCGCCGGTTGATTTTACCCCGAAGGAGTTCGATTTGCTGGCTCTTTTAGCCCAAAGCAGGCAGCGCGCCTTCAGCAGAGAGGAGCTCGTCGAAAGGTTATGGGGCTATGATTATGAGGGCGAGGTCAGGGTGGTGGATACCCATATCAAAAATATTCGTGAAAAGCTCCAGAAAGCGGGCATGACTTACAATCCGATTCAGACGGTATGGGGAGTAGGCTACAAGTTTTATATTGTCGGAGAACAGGAATGAGGAGCAAACGGATCGAATTGAAGCTTGGTCTGAATATCTAGACTAGCCCTTGGATGGGTTGATTTTGTCGGAGCTTACGGAACACCCGGGAGCAATCCGGAGAGCCTCCTGCGTATGGGCAGACTGTAAACGGATGAAGTGGATTGTCTTTCTTGGTCATACGAAATAATGAGAGATTTCTTTTAAATCATCGTGCTGCATTTGCAGATACTATTGTTTCACTTTGTTTACAGGTGGAATGATGGTTGAGTACACACCTGGATATCTTGCTGATCAATGGTGCAGCCGGGGACATGTCCTATTAGTTCTAGAAGGAGAACTAGAGACAGAGCTAAGTGATGGGCGAACATTTCTATTAAAGCCAGGCATGAGTTATCAAGTTGCAGATGACGCTGAGCCTCATCGGTCTGCAACTAAAACGGGAGCAAAATTATTTATTGTTGACTAAACTAAGTGAGGTTAGTGAGAGAACAATACCCGAGTTAGCTAACAGTTATCAACTAGAAAATTTACCCGAATTGAAATCTTATATTTCTCCCCGTCCATTGGATTCGCAAGAGAAAAAACGTTGAAAGAGGCCGCTTTAAGCCGTTTCCAATAGCTTAAAGGGCCTCTTTCGCCGTATAATTGAGAGCTTATTTATAAGAGTTGGCAATAGCGTTGGCAACGACAATCGCGTTATATACATCAGCCGGTTCAACCGGGAACGGCATATTGCCCATGGTGTCCCCTTCCGCGCAAGCGGCTTCCGCTACCTGCCGCCATTCGGACTCGATAAATTCCGTGCATCCCAGATCTTCAAGGGTCAAAGGCAGACCCACATCCTTGATCAGCTTGATCACGGTTTCCAGTTCATCGAGCGGTGCATTCTCAAGCACCAGTTGGGCCAGAAGGCCAAAGGTTACTTTCTCGCCATGCTGGGCTCTATGTAGTGAAGGCACAGCTGTCATCCCGTTGTGGATAGCATGCGCGGCCGCCAGACCGCCGGATTCCGCCCCGACTCCGCTCAAATAAATCGTTGCTTCGATCGTTTCTTCTACCGCGCGGGTATACACCTTCTGCTCGACGGCGCGCTGCGCCTTGACCGCATGCTGAAGCAGCGCTTCATAGCACATTTTGGCGATGCCAAGGCCTGTTGTGGAAGGCTTCATCAGCACAAGGTTATCGCCGTTTGCGGCATAGCAAGCCCGGGCTTCAAAGTAGGTCGCCAGTGCATCGCCGATGCCTGCGGCAAAGAACCGTGCCGGCGCGGCCGCCAGGATGCCTGTATCGGCAACTACAACATCCGGATTGCTCGGCAGGAAGAGATATTCGTCGAAGGAGCCGTCCTGTTTATAAATGACGGAGAGAGCCGTGCAAGGAGCGTCTGTCGATGCGAGAGTAGGGAAAATGACAACCGGCAATTTCTCATAATAGGCGGTCGCTTTTGCCGTATCCAGCGTCTTTCCTCCGCCAATGCCTACGATTATATTGGCCCCGGCTTTGCGGGCCAGCTCACGGTTGCGCTCAATTTCTTCCTTGGTGCATTCATAGTTGAATTTCTCGAACGTCGCTTTATTTCCCGCTGCGGCGATGGAAGCGCCCGCTTCGCGCTGTGCGCGCTCCAGGATGAACTCGTCGCAAATGATGTAGGCGTTGTCGCCGAAGCTCTGAATGTGGTCATTCAAATTGGCAAGCAAGCCATGTCCGCAAATAAATTTTTTGGGTGAAGTGATAGAGCGTACAAAATGAGTCATAAATACCAATCCTTTCAATTAAAATTTGTACATTTAAACATTGCTTATTATAAAACTTACCAATTGATATGGCAATTATTGTGTCATGTATTTTCTAAAAATTAATATTTTTGTAACAAAATATGCCATCTAAATCAATTTTGGGTTGATACAGCCCAACAAAAAACTGTCAAACTCATACGAGCCGACAGTTGCGGGCAGGTTTTGTTTAAAATTGGGTTAAGTCTTTGGCCTGACGGCTCTTGTTTATGTCTCAGGTCTACATTCTGGAGGGGATGCTTTCCTTGATTCTTTCCTTTCAGGAACTGCTAAAACCTGGAGAAGCGGATGCAGGAACTTTCGGCAGAGTTGCCGGAAGTGGAGATCGATATTCTGGAGAAAAGGAATTGGCCAGAAGCCATATAAGTAAAAAAGCCAACCCCACCCGTGGAATTTGGCTTCTATCTAATTTATACCATGTTGACCATCAAATCCCCGTGGGGGTCTGCAAAGCTAATGGAGAAACTCCTTTTGTAGAAGGCCCTTACCACGTTATGCAAATGCCACCACCACTCGTCTTCTGGCTTATTGCTATTCTGAAAGTCATGAATGAGCTTCAATTTATCGTAGAATCCCTGGCGTTAGACAGGAGGATCAAATCATATCGATTAACCTCCAGCTTCTCTTCGTCGGTCAATTCTCGGAAATACGAATGAATCTTGCTCCGCAGCCGGAGCATCTCGACCATTTCAAAGGGGCTGGCATCCAAGTCTTTCACATCCATCCCATAATGGTCAATATCATTTTGCCTGGACATATCGGAGCACCTCCTTATATCATCGGAGAGAACTCACGCCTATTATGAATCCAAGAATGCCATGCGGCTCAACTACACTTTTTGGTGTTATCATATTATGATGCCGCAACATTAAGCCTTGCAGGTCAGCACTCGTACGCCCGGAGCAGACCCCGGACCCAGATGAATCGACCGGTCGCTGATCGCCTCCACATCCTGATGGTCGTGGGTGACGAACAGGCAGGTCATCTGCGCTTTCTTCAGAATCGTCCGCAGCTCCGAACGGATTGCGTCCTTTAGCCCCGCGTCCAGGTTGCTGAAAGGCTCATCCATCAGCAGAACCGCAGGCTTCTGCGCCAGCGCCCGGGCGAGCGCCACTCTCTGCTGCTGCCCTCCGCTCAGCTCATGCGGGTAACGCTCTTTGAATTCGCCCAGCTGGACAAGCTCCAGCATTTCCTCCAGCCGTTTGGCCCGTTCTTTGCGGGGGAGACGATGCAGGGCGAACTCGATATTTTTGCGGACGGTCATATGAGGGAACAGGGCGTAATCCTGAAACACCATCCCGACGCCCCGCCGCTCCGGCTGGATGTAGCAGCCCTCATTCACAACGGGAGCCCCGTTGATCCGAATCTCCCCGCCCGAAGGAGTTTCCAGACCCGCGATCAGCCGCAGCAGCGTGCTTTTTCCGTTGCCGCTTGCGCCTACGATCCCGACAATATCCCCTTTTTCAATGGAACACGAGAACCGGTCGATCACTGCGGACTTGCCCCGCTCATAAGAGAAGGACAGATTCCGGATATCTACGATACTCATTGCTCCCACCTCCTGTCTAAATAATGCATAACGTAAACCGAGATCAAGCTGATGCCAATGATAAGCAGAGAGGGAATGGCCGCCTCGAAAATCTGTTCATCGCTCGCATACCGGTAAGCTTTGGTAGCCAGGGTCTCGAAATTGAAGGGTCTAAGGATTAAAGCCAGCGGCAGCTCCTTGCAGATTTCCACAAAGGTCAGGAGGCATCCGCTCATTACGGCTCCCTTAATTAAAGGCAGATCGACTTTGAAAAAGGTTGCAGTCATTCCGTGCCCCAGCATGCGGGACGCTTCCGAGTATTTCCGGCCGATTTTCTCAAACCCGACTTCCACGGCGTTATACCCGGTAGCCATAAACCGGATCACGTACCCCGCGATCAGCATCGCGAGAGTCAGGCTGAGCACAAGCGGGATTCCCCCGAGCTTGAGCTGATGATGGAAGGCCGCCCAGACTTTATCCAGCTTCAAAAAAACAACCAGCACACCGATGGCGATAATGGCCCCGGGCATTGAATATCCGGCGGTTATCGCCTTGGAGAGCACAAATGAAGCGGTGGATCGCGTCCGGTTGGCCCCGGCGGCAATCAGCGAAAAAATCATGATGATCAAGGTGGAGACGACAGCCACGAACAAGGTTTGGTAGATCAGCCGGAACAATCCCGCGTTCCACATGCGGTCAAAGGTCCAGCCCGCCCATACGATTAATTGCAGAAGCGGGAACAAAAAGGCCGCGCACCAGACGATCATACAGAACAGGGAGGCTGCCCACCCGCGAGCTCCTGTTAAGCGCCTCGGCACAAGCGGCCTCGACTTACTCGTCGTCGAGCTGTATGCGCGCCGTTTGCGCAGCAGCATTTCGACCAGGAACAAGCCGATGACAATCATCATGAGCCAGGCGGCAAGGCGCATCGCCGAATCGGCGTCATACATCCCGAACCAGGTCTGGAAGATCGCTGTCGAGACGGTCTGTATGCCAAAATAACTTGTTACCCCGTAATCGCTCAGCACCTCAAAGATCACGAGGCTGATACTGCCCGCAATGGCCGGCCGGGACAAAGGAAGCGCGATCCGCAGGAAGATCGACAGGCCGTTTCTTCCCAGCAGCCGGGCGTTCTCTATATATGAGGCGCTCTGTCTTTCCAGAAACGATTTGGTAATCAGATATACATAAGGAAACAAAAACAAAGTAAATACAAGGACCGCTCCCCGCATGGAGGAGACGGTAATCAGCTCCTGATTGGGAACAATTCCGAACCGGTTCCGCAGCGTCGTCTGGACAACGCCGGTGTAGCTGAACATCGTGCTGTATGTGAAAGCGGCGATGTATGGAGGAATAGCCAGAGGAAGAATCAGCGACCACCTAAAGAACCATTTTCCCGGAAAATCAAAGACCGCCGTAAGCCAGGCCAGCGTTACCCCGAGCAATGCTGTCAGTACGGCGACCGTCAGCGTTAGCTGAACCGTCTGGGCGATATAATCTTTGACGAGATACTGCCTGATTTGAACCCAATTGCCACTTGGCGGATTAAAGATCGAGATCAGTACAAAAAGAATGGGCAGCAAAATAACTGCCGCCCCCGCCAAGCTTACGATTCGCCAACCGCTAAGGCGTCTTTGTATCTGTACCTTAACTGTGTTTAGATTCATAAACTATTTCCAGCCTGTTTTGTTTATGATCTCAATTGCTTTGGCATTGTGAACGCCCAATTGGTTGAAATCGATGTGCTGCGTTTTGAACGTTCCCCAGGATTTGAGCAGCTCGGGCAGCTCGGCTTTGGCATTAACAGGGAACTCGAAGTTTTCATTGGTAACCATCGTCTGCGCTTCGGTACCGGTCAGGAATTCGATCAGCTTGACGGCGTTGTCCTTGTTCTTGCTGTACTTGGTTACAGCCGCGCCGCTGATATTCACATGAGTGCCAGTCGTTTCCTGGTTCGGGAAGAAGACGCCGATGCTCTGGCCGACCTTCACTTCTTCCGGATCATCCGAATTGATCAGCAGGCCCACGTAGTACGTATTCATCAGCGCCACATCGCCTACACCGGCGACAATCGCCTTGGCCTGGTCACGGTCGTTGCCTTCCGGAGTACGGGCCAGATTGGCTACCAATCCTTTGGACCATTCTTCCGCTTTCGCTTCGCCGTTCAATTCAATGAAGGAGGACAGCAGGGACTGGTTGTACAAGCTGGAGGACGGACGGACAAGCACTTTGCCTTTCCAGGCCGGGCTGGTCAGGTCCTCATAGGTGGAGAGCTGCTCCGGCTTTACGCGATCCTTGGAGTAGACGATTACACGAGCGCGTGTGGAGAGTCCGATCCACTCATTGTCCGGGTCGCGCAACTCTTTCGGAACATTCTGGTCGATCGTTGCCGAAGTAACCGGCTGGAGCAGTCCAGCCTGCTTGGCATTGTTCAACACGCCGCCGTCTACCGTGAGGAACAGGTCGGCCTGTGTGCTTTCGCCTTCACGCTTCATGCGCTCAATTAGTTCCTCTGCTTTGCCTTCAATGACGTTCACTTTAACGCCGGTTTCTTCCGTGAATTTCTTATACAGCAGCGCGTCCACATCATAGTTCCGGGCGGTATAGATATTGACCACTTGCTCCGCAGCCTGTGCGCTCGGCTTAGCCGTCGCTTGTGTATTCGCCGCACCGGCTTCATTCGCCTTGTCCGCTCCGCATCCGGCCAGCAGACCGGCAGCTAGCACTCCCGTAAGCAGTGGAGCAAAGAATTTACGCTTCCCCATTTCCAAACATCCCCCTAGATAATGATTATTATTCTCAATTAGCAACATGATAACTTCAGTGCTTTCTGTATGTCAATAAGATTAACTTCAAATACTTACGGAATTTATAATAGTTATTTTAAATAAGCACATTTTCGTCACAATCTCGTTGGGGAGTTCCACATCCTGGGATATAGGGAGATATAGTTACAAATTTGTTCTTATTAACGAAATGAATGGTTGCAGAAGCGTGCTTGTTTTTCTTATAAAAAACGAGGTTACACAAGGATTGACAGTCTTGTTTTCCATATAATAAAGTATCAATAGTTACAAAATATTAACTAATTGCCGCTCTCAGCTAACTCCGCAGGCATTGAAGGGAGAACAAGGTTCTGAAGAAAGTCATTCTGTCGCTAATCGCAGCCGCCGCTATATTTACTTCCGCCGCACCCCGTACATACGCAAGTGAGGTAAAGCTTGAGAGTGTCGTGGACCAGGTTCTCGGAACGCCTTACCAGTATGGAGGCAATACCACCTCCGGCTTCGATTGCTCCGGATTTGTCCTGTATGTATTAAGGAAATTTAACGTCGATGATCTGCCGCGCACCTCCCAGTCCCAGGCCAGGGTGGGAACTTCAGTGGCTAAAGATGATTTGCGCGCTGGTGATTTGGTATTTTTCAACACGTTCGGCAGAGGGATTTCCCATGCGGGAGTTTACATTGGCGGCGGTCAATTTGCCCATGCCTCCAGCAGCAAGGGAGTCAGAATAAGCAAGCTGTCCGATTCGTATTACCAGGACCGTTATGTTACCGCCCGCCGGGTGGCTGATGAGCAGAGCTATGTCAAGATGATTGGCGAATAGACAATAGATGAACAAGAAGGACAAGCCTTGGGCACTTCGCCCGGCTTGTCCTTCTGTATTTCCCAGGTCCCCGTTATGTTTCATGCCCCGGGTTCCCAAGGTCACACCTCTCCGACAATCTCTCCGCAGCGGGAAATATCATAGCCCCCGAGTCCGCTTACTTCATGCTTGAATTCGGGCGACCGGAGCGCCGCGAGCAGCGCCTGGAAATGCGGCTTGTCCATGTCCTCCTTATAGAAGACCAGGTCGTAGCGCTCTTTCTTGAGCGGAATGAAATCGACGCCGGACACCTGCTGCGCCGCCTTCTCCGTCCCGATCCCCACGTCGGCAATGCCCCGCGCAACGGCGCTGGCCACGGCGACATGGCTCATTTCCTCATGCCCATAGCCTTGGATGGAACGGGCGTCCGCATCCATGCTCCGCAGCCATTCGTCCAGCATGATGCGGGTTCCCGAGCCTTTTTCCCGATTGGCCAGAATGATTCCCGGTTCCAGCAGGCTCTCCCAGGAGCGCAGATTCTTCGGATTGCCGGGAGCAACATAGAAGCCCTGATTGCGAAATACCAGATTGACGATTACGCACCGGTGCCCTGGCAGCAGCCTGCGCACGTAAGGAATGTTAAATTCGTCGGTTTCACCGTCCCATAAATGAGCGGCGGCGAGATTCGCGGTGCCTCTGTAGAGGGACAACAGCCCGTCAAGACTGCCCACATAAGAACGCAGGGAGCGGACGGAAGGGCTTCTTTTTTCAATATGCCGGGAAAGCACGTCAAGGACAATGTCCTGGCCGCATAGAATGAGACCATGATTATCCAGAATGTGCTTCTCAATGGAAATCGCGGGCGCTTCAGGCTGATGTCTGGGAGCAGCGTAGGAAGGGCGGGTATAGGCTTCCAGATCGGATGGAGCGACCCGCAGCTTTTTTCCGATCCGGTAGGAGGGAAGCTCCCCCCGCTTGATGAGATCATACACGGTGCCTTTGGAAATTTTAAGAATTTTGGACACCTCTTCGGGTGAATACGAAAGGGTGTTATCGGACATGCGGAACGTCACCTCGTCAATACTTGTTCAATTTTTACTCTTGTTAATTATTATAGGCTAGGATACACTTTTTTTAAATCCGGTTTTGTTGTGTTTCGTGTTGTTTTGTCCCGTTTTGTTGGATTTTTCTCCATAGGTTTATGAATTAAAGGAGGAATGGCTCTGCATGAACGATAAAGGCAAGAAATCTCTGCTCGCTGTGCTCACGGGAACTCCAATCGGCTGTCTGGGCGGATTAATTGGACTTGGAGGGGCGGAATTCCGTCTTCCGGTGCTGGTAGGTTTGTTTAAATATTCCACAAGACAGGCGGTTGCTTTCAATCTGGCCGTCAGTCTGGTGACCCTGATCTCCTCGCTGGCCTTTCGTCTTCCTCATGCTTCCCTTCCCGAGCTGACAGCCATCCTGCCGGTCATTGCCTCTTTTATCGCCGGAGGGATGCTTGGCGCTTATACGGGGGCGAACTACTCCAAACGGCTGTCCGAACGGACACTTGAAAAAGTCATTCTTATTCTGCTCGTTTCCATTGGTCTGCTCCTTGTCGCGGAAGGAATCTCGCCGGTTGCCTCCAGCGGAATTTCAATGATTCTTCCGGTTGCCGTGCTCGTCGGGATTGCCTTCGGGATCGGGATTGGCATTGTAAGCAGCCTGCTCGGGGTAGCCGGAGGGGAACTGATTATTCCGACTCTGCTGCTCGTCTACGGAGTGGATATCAAGACAGCGGGCACCGCCAGCGTCCTGATCAGTCTGCCGACAGTGGTGATCGGGATGATCCGGCATGCTTCCAACGGAGCTTACAACGAGAAAAAAGAGTGGAGGGAACTGGTCGTTCCCATGGGGCTTGGTTCGATCGCGGGGTCTTTCATAGGCGGACTCTTAATCGCTTACATCTCGTCCAGCCTGTTGAAGCTGGTTCTCGGCTTCATTCTGATTGTGTCCGCTATAAAGATGTTCACCAAAGCGCTCAAATCGGCGCGGGTTAGCAGCGCCGCCATTACGCCTCCCGCCGAGGGGAAGCGATAATTTCCCGCACGCGCTTCAGCGTCTCCGCGAAATCCGTGCCGTCGCTGTTCCACAGGGCGGCGTCCGCAGGCTGCATATAGGCTTCGGTAAGCTCCTCTTCCCGGGCCTTGCGCAGCCTGTTGGCCGTTTCGGCCGCAGTTCCGCCTCTTTCGGCCAGCCTTCTGGCAAGCGAGGCGAGATCCGCGCCGATGAAGATGGCGAGGATATGCTTCGGGTAGCGCTCTTTAAGCGCAAGCACGCCGGCAAGATCCAGGATGATATTGGCGTCGGCCGGGCCGGCTATGGCGTCCTCGATGCTTGAACGCAGCGTGCCGTACCCTTCTCCGTTATACTCGGTCCACTCGATCAGCTCCCCGCGCGCCATTTTGTCCAGGAAGCTCTCTTTGCTGAGGAACAGGTAATGCACGCCACCCGTCTCATGCGGGCGGGCCGGGCGGGTCGTCGCCGTGATGATCCGGGGAAATCCGGGATTCGTCAGCTGCCGCTGAATCTCGGACTTCCCGGAAGCGGACGGACCGTACAGCACAATAATGCGTCCCAATGCCAACACTCCTCGTATAGTATTTCTTGAAGGCAGTCCTTACTCTACTTCCAGTCCCCGAGGGGCCTTTAGCGCCTCGAAAAATTTCCGGGGTTGCCCGCCAATGAAGTCAGGCCGAGCGGCTTATTCCTCGGGTGACAGCAGCATTTCGATATGCGGAATTCCGTCCTCCAGATAGACGTCCGACACCGGCTCGAAGCCAAAGGAGGCGTAGAACTCTCTGAGATACGCCTGCGCGTGAATCTTGACCCGGGTTTCCCGCAGGTTGTCCCGGACAAAGGCCAGACCTCTGCCGAACAGCTCTCTGCCAAGTCCCGTGCCCCGAAGCTTCGGATCGACGATAAACCGGCCGACCGACGCTTCGGGATAAACCACGCCCGGGGGCAGAATGCGAAGGTAGGCGGCAATCTCGCCCTGGTCCTCCAGGAACAGATGATAGCAGGCCGGGTCCTTGCCGTCCACTTCGGAATAGGGGCAGCTCTGCTCAACGACGAAAATGTTGGTGCGTGCTTTCAGAATATTGTACAGCTCCAGATTGGACAGCTCATGAAATGCTTTCAGATGCCAGTTCAACAGCGCTCACCTCGTAAAGTCTTGGGATTCTCAGGCCGCAGTTCAAAAATCGCCGCCTCCGTTCTGGCTTTCCGGCTCGGATCGGGTCATAATGGAACCATGGATGGATGATTGTATATATAGTATAATTCAATTTTGTTGTATTTACAATAAAAAAATCGAAACGGGAGCGTTGAAATTGAGAGAGATTTTACGTGAAATCGGGATGATCGCCAGAGCGTTCGACTCGATCAGCAATATTGAATTCAAGGAACTGGAGCTTACGAAGGGGCAATATTTGTACCTGATCCGCATCTGCGAGCAGCCCGGGTTGATTCAGGAGAAGCTGGCCGAGATGATCAAGGTGGACCGCACGACTGCGGCCCGCGCCATTTCCAAGCTGGAGCTGAACGGGTTCATCGAGAAGCGGAGCGATCCGGACAACCGGAAGATCAGGAAGCTGTATCCCACGGCTAAAGGGGAAGAGGCCTATCCTTTATTGAAACGGGAGTCCGATTATTCCGACCAATCGGCCCTGGAGGGCTTATCCGGCGAGGAGATCGAGACCCTGCACAAGCTGCTGAAAAGGGTGAGGCTGAACGTGGAGCGGGACTGGGAATATGTGAAAAAAGGCAACAAGCGAAGCTATTAGGCTGCCTGCGCCTGCCCGTAGAGAAACAGCCGAAGCGGCAGCCGGCGGCCCCCTAAGCAAAAATAAAGGCGATGGCGGCCCTTGCGGCCAAGCTCCATCGCCTTCGTCCGGCAGGGAACACTATTCCTCCTTCGGAATCAGTTCGAAAATTGCGCCGGTTTCCAGAGCCACAATCAGCTTCAGCAGCCAGCGGTAATATTTGATCGCGTCCTGGATCTTGCCCTCATCCTTGTTCAGCAGGGAAGCCAGCGATTCATCCCCGTTGTACTCTTCTTTAATCGCCCGGATCTCGTTCAGCGATTTGGTCAGGGCGTTCATGTTGCTCTCCACTGCTTTTCTCCACTTGATTGAGAAATAATCGCTGAAATTCTGGTACCAGTCGGAGGAGGCTTCGAACAAATCCTTCCGCGTGCCTTTCCCCCATACCTTGTCGATCATCTTCAGATCAAGCAGCGTCCGCACACCGGTGCTCATGGACGTCTTGCTCATGCCCATGGATTGGCTCAGCTCGTCCAGCGTAACCGGACCCTGCTTGAAATACATATATCCGTACAAATGGCCGATGGATAAAGTAACGCCGTACAGATCCATGTTCTTGCCAATGGAATCAATGACGCGCTCCCGGGCCTTGCTGATTCTCTCTATTTGCTCGGGCGCCAGCCCTTCTAAATCATTCATGCCGTCCCTCCTGAAGGAAGCGTTATAACTGCACAATCTCTCCTAGTGTATTGTAATCACATCCCCGAATGAAGTAAAGAACCCTGATCGGAACGAAATTTGGAGTAAAACAGAGTATTCTTTATGAAAAGTACGTAAAGTAAAAACTGTACGTTAAATTATAACGGTATATGCGCTTTGCTTCTCCTTCCGTTCGTCCGTTAGACTGTAACGAGTGAATGGAGCCCGGAAAATACGGGAGAAGGAGGTTCATATGCCTATACTTGAAGTGAAACAGCTTACGAAAATATTCGGCCAGGACGCCCGCAAGGGGCTTGCGCTGCTGGAGCAGGGCTGGTCCAAGGAAAGAATCGCCAAGGAAGCCAAGCTGACAGTCGGAGTGAATCAGGCCGATTTTCATATTAAAGAAGGGGAAATCTTCGTCATTATGGGGCTGTCGGGTAGCGGCAAGTCGACGCTTGTCCGTCTGCTCAACCGGCTGATTGACCCTACGGCGGGACAGGTCTTGTTCCGGGGACAGGATGTGGTCAAGATGAATGCCGAGGAGCTTCGTCAGTTCCGCCGCAAAAATATCGGTATGGTCTTCCAGAAGTTCGGCCTGTTTCCGCACCGGACGGTGCTCGGAAATGCCGAATACGGGCTGGAGGTGCAGGGTGTTGATAAAAAGAAACGCAGAGAGCTGGCGCGGCAGGCGCTGGAGCTGGTCGGCCTCGGCGGCTGGGAGAATCATCGTCCCGACCAGCTCAGCGGCGGAATGCAGCAGCGGGTCGGTCTGGCCCGGGGCCTTGCGAACGACCCCGACATTCTGCTGATGGACGAGGCGTTCAGCGCGCTCGATCCTCTGATCCGCAAGGATATGCAGCAGGAGCTTCTGGAGCTGCAGGACCGGGTGAAGAAGACCATCGTCTTCATTACGCATGATCTGGACGAGGCGCTGCGGATCGGCGACCGGATCGCGCTCATGAAGGATGGCGTTATCGTGCAGATCGGCACGCCGGAGGAGATTCTGATCCAGCCTGCCAACAAATATGTGGAGCGGTTCGTGGAGGATGTGGACTTGTCGAAGGTGCTGACTGCGGCGCATGTCATGAGGCAGCCGGAGATGATCCGGCCCGAACGCGGACCGCGCGTGGCGCTTCAACTGATGCGCGACAGCGGCGTGTCCAGCCTGTATGTGGCCGACAAGGAGATGAAGCTGCTGGGCGTGATTACCGCCGATGATGCCGCGCGGGCGATTAAAGACCAGCAGGCAATTTCTGATGTCATGCGGCGGGAAATCCCGCAGGTCCGCCCGGATACG
>NZ_ASSC01000109.1 GCF_000520735.1 Paenibacillus forsythiae T98 | reverse complement strand
GGACGCTACTACCGCATGTACCAGCTTCAGGTCGGCTCCGCCGCGCCGAACGACGATACGGCCCATGCATCCGAGCCCGGCCGGATCATGAATATACCGGCCGCTGTGCCATCGGCGCACCCGCAAAGCTAAGCTTCACGCTTGGCGGGTGAAGCTTAGCAAATCCCCGAACAGCGCCACAAGAATTAAAGCCTCCGCCGGCATTTCTGCCAGCGGAGGCTTTAATCGGGTTACGGTACAGTCCTCAGTAATTATGCCGTTTCAGTACGGCGGAAGGACGGCCGCCAAGCAAATCCTCATCGTCCAGCTTGCCTTCCAGCCCAAGCTTTCGGTACAGCTCCGAACAGTAGCCCTGCAGCTTGAGCTCCAGGGCTCCCGCTTTATTCTTGAACCGCTTCAGTTCCCGGATGATGCGTGCTCTGCCGGATGGAGTGAATGTGTCCTGGATGCGTTCCTTGAAATAATCATGGACGATATAATTTCTCTGCTTCCAGACATGATGCAGTTGCGTCGTCTCCTCCTGCGAGAACGGAAAATGATGCTGGAGCTCCTTAATAAGCTGGCCGAGTGAATTGCCAAGCTTGCGCTGATATAAATCCGTAAGCTCCGCCTCGGATGGCAAAGTCCCCTGGGAAAGCTTCGTCAGCAGAAGCAGGTTGGTAAGCTGCTGTTCCAGCGCCTGGCAGTAATACACCGCCAGTCCAAAATAGGCGAACAGCTCTTTGGAATGCTCACTCTCCGGTAATTGTGTATCCTCCTTCATCTGCCCTCCGTCATAATCAATCGTCGTTGATAATATAATTATCCAGCGTCTATGTATGGGATGCAAGCCCTATGCTTTCTATATGAATTCGCCGGGCTCCTTGTCATTTCCTCTTCTTCTTAAATATAAAGGCCAGCTTTCCCCGAAAGCTGGCCCGTTACTCTATTGTCGCATTCATAGCTTACGTACATCCTCAAGCGAACAGGGCGACGGCCTCGCTGATTTGGCGGCAGGCATCCGCGCATTCGAGGCAAGCCCGGATACAATCCTGACAATAGGTCTGCTTATATCTTCCGCTTTCCCTGGCAGTGGCTTCGCAAATTTCCGCGCAAAGGCGGCAAATGTCGGCAACGAAAGGACTCTGACGGGCCATCGCCTCAATGGCGAACGCGCAAATATCGGCGCATTCCCGGTCCATCCGGATGCATTGCCGCAGCTCCGCAAGGTCATATTCTTTCAGGCTTGAAACGTAGCTGACATTACAGGCGTTCATACATTTCAGACAAGATTCGATGCAGTCCTGATACTGAATTCGGGTCATTGCCTTTACCTCCTGCAATCTGGTATTCTATGCCTCTGAATTAAACCTCTGCGGCAGGGACGAATCACCGGTTGGCGTTTTCCGCTGCTCTCCGCGCTGGTTCCGGGGTAGTCATGCGATTCAAAATTCCCCGAGCTACAGGCTCTTTTTTACGGCCCCGGGCAGGTTAAATCCCCGTCCTTCCAGCTTCAGCAGCTTCCGCCGCAAATCTCCCGAGGAAAAATGCTCCCCGATAAATACAGCCACGTCCCGGACCTCTCCCTGCGGGGTAATCTTTAGAAAATCCGATTCCCGGTAGGCGTACTGAAACAGAAAACGTCCCGAAGTGTCGTTAAAGGTAAGCACACCCTTCCCTCTGTAAACGTCGCCCGGCAGCTCTTTGATAAAGGCTTCAAATTCCACGCTGTTAACCGGATTCTTAAAGTAATGGGTATAGGCCATTACATGGTCATGCGCGGCCCGTTTCGGATCGAAGTCACTCTTCTCCCCTTCCTCCGCCAAGCCTTCGCCTGACACCCGGGCTGAAGAATCCGCTTTCGCCGGGCCTTCTGCGAGCGATGCCTGATCCGCGCCGCCGATCAGCCTGTCCGGGTTCACCTCGCAGCGTATCGCCGGAATAACCTCAGCGAATGCATTCCATTGGCGCAGAATTCCGTTCACTTCCTCCGTTTCGTCCGAAGATACACGGTCCGTTTTATTCAGAATCAGTACGGAGGCGCTGCGGATTTGCTCCTGCATGAGTCGATATGTGGCGCCCTTCTGCTCTCTGTACAACCCAAGAAGATGGGCGGCATCGACTACGGTAATCAAGCCCTTAAGCTCGACATTGCAATAGAGCGACGTTTCTGTAACATTGTCGATAATATCCAGAGGGTTGGCGGCACCCGTCGCTTCAATCACGATGACATCCGGCGACTCTTTTTTCACGAGTGTAGTCAGCTCTATGCTGAGATCCGCGCTTCCGGTGCAGCAGATGCAGCCGCCGAGCAGTTCCGCCATCGGCACC
This sequence comes from Paenibacillus forsythiae T98, assembly GCF_000520735.1. Lineage (GTDB taxonomy): Bacteria > Bacillota > Bacilli > Paenibacillales > Paenibacillaceae > Paenibacillus_AQ > Paenibacillus_AQ forsythiae. The sequence goes on along the minus strand of NZ_ASSC01000109.1, from coordinate 573 downwards.
GATTTATCGACCAGCATGCCGTCGAAGTTCACCTCGCCAAGCTCGTTCATGACGACAGCCGGACGCATGTCATTGTCTTTCCAATATTGCAGCAATCGGTGCAGCAGAGTCGTCTTGCCGCTGCCCAGAAAGCCTGAAAGTATATATACAGGAACAGCTCGATCCATATGTTATTCTCTCCCCCGGTATCTGTTCTGTAAGCGAGTGTACTACATTCCTGACCAGGGAAGCAACCTCGTCGACATAATACGTACAAATCCCCGATAAACGCTTACATTTCTCCTTTGCCGCTGCTCTTGCGGCCCGTGCTTCTATCCCCTATGATAATGGCATATGTAAATTTACGAAAAATCTGCGGCAGGAGTGAGGAACAATTATGAATTCAGTCGAACAGCACCGCAAGGAAGCTCCAGAGTCGGTCAAGTGTTATATTATTACCGTCTCCGACACCCGGACGATGGAGACGGATAAGAGCGGCAGCCTGATGGAGACGCTGCTTGAAGAATCCGGCTATATCATTGCCGGGCGGACCATTGTCAAGGATGATTACGACGATATCCGCGAGCTTATTCA
>NZ_ASSC01000108.1 GCF_000520735.1 Paenibacillus forsythiae T98 | reverse complement strand
TATACGGCAGCAGCGCTCTGGATGCGCTGAACAAGCTGGCGGAGATAAAGGGCCTTGCGGTTGATAACCCGAGCGGCAATTACGTAACGGGGATCGGCGGCATTTCAGCGGGGCTGCTTGGCGGTATGTCCGGGTGGTCGTATGCCGTCAAGAGAGACGGCGAGTGGGCCGAGATCAATACCGGCATGAAGGATTTCATGCTGAAGGACGGCGACAAGCTGAACGTTTATTACGGAGACTACGGCGTTACTCAACTGATTGATTCCGTATCCTTCTCACCGCAGCAGCCGAAGCAAGGAATGGGGCTTGAGGTAGGCGT
>NZ_ASSC01000107.1 GCF_000520735.1 Paenibacillus forsythiae T98 | reverse complement strand
TGCTATTCGCCAGCATCGGGCTTGTCGCCGCCGGCGTCGCCGTAGCCGGCGGCATCGGCTTTGTCGGCCTGATCGCCCCGCATATGGCGTCCAGGCTCGCCGGGCTATCGCACCGCAGATCCCTGCCCGTCAGCGGCATTCTCGGCGCGGCGCTGGTGCTTGCCGCCGATTTCATCGGGCGCACCGTGTTCTCGCCCGCCCAGCTTCCGGTAGGCATCGTCCTGTCCATTATCGGCGCGCCTTATTTCGTCTGGCTGCTGGCAAGGCAGCGTTCCCGCTCCAGCTAAGGCATATTGAAAGGAGAATATCCGGATGCACTCGAAGCTTGCTCATTCCAAGCATATTCATTCGCTTGAACTTGACGGCCGAAGGCTCACCGTCTATCTGCCCCCTTCCTACCCGCTGTCGAGCCGCCGGTATCCCGTTGTATATGCCCATGACGGCGGGGATCTGATGGCTATCTGTCACAGCTATATGGAGCGGCTTTTCCGGGAGGGGCTGCTCGCCGAGCTGATCGTCGTCGGGATGAAGACGTCCTGCCGGACCGATGAGTACACGCCCTGGCCTGCGGCTCGGCTTGAGGCCGAAGCTCCGGCTTTCGGCGGCAGGGGCTGCGCTTATATCGATGAAGTCGCCGATTCCGTCAAGCCTTATATCGACAGCCTGTACCGCACGCTGTCCGAGCCGGGCTGCACGGGCATGATCGGCGGCTCTCTCGGGGGTCTTGTCACGCTGCTGGCCGCCTACCGGCGGCCCGATGCCTTTGGCCGGTTCGGCCTCCTGTCGCCTTCCGTCTGGTATGAAGGCTTTCTGGAGTTCGCGGCGGGTCGGCCGCTTCCGGATGCCGGGCTTCGCCTGTACGTATCTGTAGGCAACCGCGAAGGACTCTATAAACGAAACAAACAGCGGGAAGCGGTTGCAAGCACCCTTGAGCTGTGCCGGATGTGGGAAGCAACAGGCGTCTTGGACGGCCAACTCCATCTGGAGGTTGAAGACGGCGCGACTCATGGCCTGCTCGCCATGGCCAATCAGTTCCCCAAGGCGCTTCAATGGCTGTACGGGCCTTGCCGCGACGGCGAAACAGAGCCAGAGAAGAGCCAGATTTCACCACGGTACACTGTTCCCGGAACCGAGGTGTTCGACCTGCGTTCCGGCCGGACCGGGCTGGATTACCGCATCTTTGTGCATATACCGGTCAAGCCCGCCCCGGATGCCGGTTATCCCGTGCTGTATACGGTGGACGGCAACGCATACTTCGGGTCCTTCGCGGAAGCGATGCGGCTGCAGACGAGACATCCGCGCGGCCTGCCTTCGGGCATGATCGTCAGCATCGGGTATCCGTCCGACGAGCCTTTTGTCTCGGAACGGCGCTTTCTCGACCTTACCGTGCCCGCCATGCAGGAGGACCTGAGACCGGATGGCACCGCCTGGCCGTGCAACGGTGGAACGGAACACTTTCTCGCTTTCATCGAACATGAGCTGATGCCGGAAATCCGCCGGAGATACCGTGTGGATGGCAGCAAGCAAGCCTTATTTGGTCATTCGCTCGGAGGCTTCTTTACGCTTTACACGCTGATTACACGCCCCTCCCTGTTTCAGACGTATATCGCCGGAAGCCCGTCCTTCTGGTGGAAGGACCGAGTGCTGTTTGACCTTCTCCCCGGCCTTGAGGAACACCTGCGGGAAGGCGGAACGGAAGTGTCGCTGATGATCGGCATCGGCACCGATGAGAAGGAGTCCATGCTCGAAGACGCCAGATTGTTTATGGAGCGCTTGAAGCCTTGCAAGGGAAAGTCTCTCAAGCGGTTGCAGCGGATTATTTTCGAGGGAGAGGGCCATGTATCCGTACTGCATTCCATGATCAGTCCCATGCTTCGCTTCGTCTTCGCCGAAGACGGCGCCGCGCTCTGCATCTAGAGTCCTGCGTCTGGCAATCCAGCGATTTGGGACTTTCTGCATAGGCGGTGTAACAAAGCAGGTAACACCTCCCGATATAAATAAGAGTATAAAGACCCGGGAGGAATGGGAATGAGTGTCAGGATAAAATTAATAGTGCTGGTATCGCTGCTGATTGCAGCGCTCACCGGCAGCAGTATTTTGGCTGTGCTAGCGATCCGTGAAATTGCGCAAGAAGCGCAGGAGCTCCGCGAGCTGAATGAAATGCAGCGGGATATGAAGCAGGTGCAATATCTGCTTGTCGGGCTGGCAAATGACGAGAGAGGCTATTTGCTGACCGGCCAGGCGGAATTCGCCGGGGAAATGCGGACGAAGATGGACGGCATTAACCAGCTCCTCCAAGCGATGGCCCCGGTGCTAAGGGACAGGTACGGCTCTGCGGCGCAAGAGATTGAGGACGCTTTGTTGAAACTGTTTCAGTTGAACGGCGAGATGGTGCGCCTGCGCGGCAGCGGCTCGGTGCAGCAGGCCCAGCAGGTGCATTTCGAACAAGAGCGAAGCCTGCGGAAGCAGACGGTCAATCCGGCTGTCGAACAGGTGGTCAAGCTTCTTGCGGAGGAGGCCGCCCCGGTTGAAGCTCATATTAAAGCAAACTCTGCCCGCTCTCAGATTATTTTGCTGACGGTCTCCATTCTGTCCGTGATCCTCGGAGCGGGGGCCTCCATCCTGCTGCTGCGAATCATCTTGAAGCCTTTAAGAATGCTCAATGAACAGATGAGTGAAATCGCGGCGGGCGAAGCCGACCTTACAAGAACGATTCGCATTGCCCAAAAAGATGAATTCGGCATCCTGGCGGGAAGCTTCAATGCTTTTGTTGCATCTCTAAGGGATATCATCGGAAAGGTTGGAGAAGCCGCCGGTCAGCTGACTTCCGTATCGCGGCAATTCTTCGAAAGCGCCCAGCAGTCCCAAGCCACATCCCGGATTATCGCCGAATCCATGCAGACCATTGCCGACAAAGCTTTCGAACAAAATAAACAAGCGGCCGCCAATGCAAGCCAGACGCGCGAATCGCTGGAGCGGATCGAATCCATTTCCCACCACTCCTCCGACATGGCCTCCGCTTCGGTCAGCATGCAGGAGCGGGCCGGTCTCGGCGAGCAGACCCTTGCCCGGATGGGCGAGAAAATGAATGATATCAAGCAGGCGGTGGACGAGGCGGATTCAAGGCTGACCCTGCTCTCCGGGCAGACGGTAAAGATCGCGGAGATTACCTCGCTGATCAACGAAATCTCCGGCCAGACCCATCTGCTTGCGCTCAACGCATCCATTGAAGCGGCAAGAGCGGGCGATGCGGGACGGGGATTTGCCGTGGTGGCCGGGGAAGTGAAGAAGCTGGCCGGGTATTCCGCGGAATCGGCCCAAGAGATCGGCGAATTGACCCGGAGTATCCGGGAGAACGCCAGTCTGGCGCTCAGCAGCATGACCGACGTCAAAGCCAGAACGGCTGAGGGGAATGAAATAGCGGGCCACAGTACGGAGCAGTTCCGGGAGATTCTGCGCTCCATAAGCGAGGTGTCCGGCAAGACATCGGAAATCTCCGGCTCGGCGCAGCTTGTCCGCAAAGAGTTCACAGCCGTATCGCAAACGATGGAAACCGTCGGTGCAAGCACCAACACCATTTCGGCGGGCACTCAAGAGATCGCCGCAGCAACCCAGGAGCAGTTGGCATCCGGCGAGGAAATGCGCTCCTCGGCGGAATCTCTAAGCAGCACGGCAGAAAATCTCCAGTCGCTAATCTCACGCTTTAAAGTCTGATGAACGTTGCTTCTGCTGTGTAAGTGGGCTGAAGCCAAACCAGCACGGGGTTCATCCCCAGGGAGGGTGTCACGTAAGCCGGGAAAATGGCTGCGGCGGCGCCCTTTATTGCTCAGGCGAGAATCTCCACTCGAATGAAATCGAACATTCTCCGCCAATTCAGGTGCGGCCATGAAGCGCTCTTGATGAAACAGATCATGCAGAAATCCTGAAAATGTGCATCTTTTGGCCGCGCGAGAACACCTCTTGTATAGCAGAGCTGCGAGGATACAGTTTTTTCCTTGAATTAGCCTTGCATTCAGCTACACGGTCTCAAATTCCTGCACGCTTTCAGGATTTCCCCTTAAGAATAGAGGATTTGGATTGAAAAGCCTGCACTTTAGCGCTTTTGCCAGACGCTAAGCTTCAATCACAACCCGCGTGGCCGCGTCACTTGACGGCAGGGCGCAAACAGCCAATGCCCGGGCCCGCAGCAATACATATCAACCCGGGCCGTCCCAACAGGAACTGTCCGATAAGCCAGCGATAACGCCCAGAGACGCCCCTTTCGTATGTCTAAAAGGTTCAGTCGGTGTTCTGGCGAACGCTCCGTCCGAAGCGGAATAGCGGATATGCGATAAGGCCGCAGGCAGGCCGGAGCGAGAACTGGCCTGGGGACACCCCTTCATAATTCCGCAGCCTTCCCCTCCCCCTCCCGGCGGACTACTTTCACAGCAGCAGATAAGCGAAAGCCAGTTTGGGCAAATTTCCTTCGGCATACCTTGGAGCGCTATTTAAGTTGAAACTGGCGCGGCTCCCGTGATAATTTAGAGCGGGAAGCATAGCTTTTTTTATGAATAGGCAGGATGTAGCTTGGGGAGGGAAAGTGTATGGACAATCTGGCGATTAAGACCTGTTCGGAGGCGGACCTCGGGCTGCTGGCGGAGCTGAACCGGCAATTGATCGAAGACGAGCAGCATGATAATTCTATGAACACCGATCAACTGAGGGAACGGATGAAGAATTTTCTGGATGGAGATTACCAGGCGTATCTGTTCCTGGAGAACGGAGTGGTCAGAGGCTACGCCCTTGTTCGTTTTGGAGACAACCCGCGGTATTTAAGGCAGTTTTTTGTGTGCCGGGAGTGCAGAAGGCAAGGCTACGGACAGGCCGCTTCCGCAGGCTGCTGGAGTTTCTCGAAACGGACAGGCTGGATATCGAAGTGATGTACTGGAATGAACGGGCCTATGGATTCTGGAAGTCGCTCGGGTTCAGGGAAAGAAGCATTTATATGAGACTGGAGCCATGAGAAACCATTTCCGTGAAGCAAAAAGAGCGCCTCAGCCGCCATTTCCACAGCAGCCGAGAGCGCTCCTTTACCTGATAACTCCTTATTTGGAAATCTCCACACGGGAGTTTCTCTTCCAATTTTGCTGAAAGAGCGATTGGGTATGGCCTTTCAGCTGCTGGAGATCAATGGAACGCAGATATTCCCAGCCCAGCCACTTCATCCTGGCCTGCACCGGCAGGCCGTTGTCCACCTCGGCGTTAAGCGCCGGGAAGGAGCAGGCGGCCACCTCGCGGCCAAGCTGCGGGCCGGTCATATAGCGCGCAATCGGCTCAAGCTCGCGGTAACGATCCTTGCGGACCAGCATGAACAGCGGATTCGAGATCGCTCCGTCCTCCGGCCACACGACGGTCACTTTATCCGGTCTCGGACTGTACCTTGCAAAAGCCCAGGGCAGCACATAAATCGCCGCGCCCTCCGAGGAACCGCTGCCTGCCGTTTTGGCCATTTTCGAGCCGTGCCAGCCGTCCTTGATTGTAACGCCCAGACGTCGCACACCTTCATCCCCATGCTCTTTATGCGTGTACATCAGCAGCAGCTCCGATACTTTTTCGCTGGAGCCGACGACAATGACATTGTTCTCGTACACGGGATTCATCAAATCGGCCCATTCCTTCGGACGCGGCAGCGAACCGATCCGGGTCTCGTCGATCATCATCACATAGGGATAGATTCCGTACAGCGTGTATGCGCCAAAAGGATCAATCAGATCCTGGGGAAGCGAGGCATTAAGCGGCATGTCCACCGATTGAAACACATTCTTCTTCAACAGATTATCCCGAAATTCCGCACGGAAAAAATCGCTAAAGCCGCAGCCGCTCACAATTCCCGGGAAGTCGCGGACATTCTCCGCCAGCCAGACATTCCGGTACGGATTGCCGCTGCCGCAGTTGCGGGGCAGGTAACAATTGAAATTTCCGCCGGTCTCTTCCCGGTAATCCGTCATCCAGTCATCGAAGCAAGCCTGAAACCGCTGGCGCATCAGACAGATGGTCATCCCGAGAAAATCCACCTCGCCCGCCGCAGGCAGCGGCCGCTCTTCCTCCCCTTCATTGAGCAGTGACAGCAGGGTATCCGCCGGTTTCCCTTCACTGTTCAGCATACGGTTCAGATAAGCATCCGCCCCGTAACGGCGAAGCAATTCTTGCGACGAGCCCGCGTCAAAAAATTCCTTGAGCACACCGTCTTTGTCCGGATACCGTTCCAACAACTCGCCAAGCTTCAAATACGTTCTGATTGCGCCCACTTTGTGGCCTCCTTTAGCTTGTTATGCCTCCTCTAGGATGACTTTTCATGTTTCTTTAGATTTTCTTAAAAATTTTAAAAAAAGGGAGTGATCCATATCATACTCAAACAAATAATCGAGCAGAAATGTTCAGGAGCGGTCGTCTACAGCGATAATTTCAAGTCTCGAATACGTCTGTTCAGCCAGCGAGCGAATGCAGCGTTCCAGCGCTTTATGCTCGTTTCTGGCGGCAATAATTACCGAGATCAGCGGCGGGTCCCCGGCCGGAATCACTTCCGTCTTGTACAGCTGGCCGATCTGCCGCCATGGCCGTATACAATATCGCCACGTCTCCCCACATCAGCGCATTCAGTCCCGAAAGCAGCCAATACAGCCATTCCCCATTCCACTTAAATTTGTACGAACGTTCTAATCTTGCCAAAAAAACGGGATTCCTACTCGGAAATCGCCCGTATAAACAAGGCCGCCGTCTCCCGGTACAGCTCCCGCAGCGTCTCCTTGTCCAGCGTATGCACATACGCATTTAATCCGCCGAGCCATCCGCTTAGCAGCAGGCTGAGACGAGCGGCGTCCCCTTGCCTGAAATCGCCGCTTGCCATTCCCTCGCCAATGATTTCGCGGTAAGCTCCTATCGGCGTGCTCGCCAATCCATATAGCGCCTGCAAGGTCGACGGCTGCACATCGGGTAGCGCCGCCAGCTCCTGGCCCGCTTTCAGCAGATCCTGCTTATAGTTGCTCATCACGAAGTCGGCCATGTCATACAGCTTCTCCGCAGGCGAGGAGCAAGCTAAAGCGCGTTCCCTCCAGCGCTCCCCCCACCTTCGCATCGTCTGCTGCGCCAGAGCGACGAACAGCTCTTCCTTGCTCTTGAAGTGATAGTAAATATGCCCCTTGCTGTGACCCGTCGCCCTGGAAATATCCGCGATCGAGGTGGCGGCATACCCTTTACGCGAGAATAGCCCTTCGGCTTCCTTCAGCACATCCTGCCGGACCCGTTCGCTATCGTAGCTTCTTTTGGCCACTATTCCTCACTGCTTCCCTTAGATATAGAACGATTGTACTAATGCGATCATAAAATAACTTCCGCTTTTTGGCAAGCGGGAAGTCGCCGGGAGGCGGGCTTGCCTCCCATCCCTTCCATCATCCCT
>NZ_ASSC01000106.1 GCF_000520735.1 Paenibacillus forsythiae T98 | reverse complement strand
GACCCATCCGGTCAAGCGGGTACGGAAGCGGCCGTTTCATCCCGGACTGGCGTCCGCGGCCCTTGCCGCCCTCGTCATTCTGCTGACAGGCTGCACAGGCAACGCCGTGGACGAGAAGAGCGCCGCGAAAGCAACGGCTTCCCCGATTTCGGATACCGTTACCCAGGACAAGCTTATCGAGGACAAGCGCATCTATGAACGGGACAAGGATACCTCCGTGGATGCCTTGTATTTGACCGTGCTTGAGGGTGAGAAACAAGAGGGCGAAGCCCCCCTCACCTGGTATGAGCTGAACCGGATTCGCAGCCGGGCGGAAGAAGGCTCGGTAAATGCCATCCTCCAGGAAGGCGCGGCCGATGGCAGCGGACCGGCTCCAGGCTCCTTTGGCTACTCATCCGAGGAAGGCAACGCCCATGTTTCACTGCGCGGGAGCTCGACGCGGTATGCTTCCCAGCGGTCTTACAAGATCAAGCTGAATGATCAGGCGGGGCTATGGAATGATCAGCGGACGCTCAACTTGAATAAGCATGCCTACGACCCCTCCCGACTGCGGAATAAACTCAGCTTCGATCTGTTCGAGACGATCCCGAATATTACAAGTCTGCGCACCCGCTTCGTGCATCTCTATGTGAAGGATCTGAGCGAAGGCGGCCCGGCCAGTTCAAAGCCATTCATCGATTATGGACTGTACACGCAGGTCGAGCAGCCCAACAAGCAATTTCTCAAGAATCACTGGCTTGACCCTTACGGACAGTTGTACAAAGCTGTTATGTTCGAATTTCTTCCGTATCCCGAAGAGCTTCGGTTGCAGGATGATTCGCTGTATGACAAGGCCAAGTTCGAAACGCGCCTGCAAATCAACGGACGTGAAGATCACCGGAAGCTGCTGGACATGCTGAAGGACGTGAACAATCTGTCCATGCCTATCAACGAAGTGATAAGCAAACATTTTGACCTCGATAACTATCTGACCTGGATGGCCTCCGATATTTTGATGGACAACATGGACACGAATACCCAGAATTTCCTGCTGTACTCCCCGCTGAACTCCGAGAAATGGTATTTTCTCCCGTGGGATTATGACGGAGGCTGGGAATTGCAGCAGAATTCCATGAAAGGCATCACCTATACCAGCGGCATCAGCAACTATTGGGGCTCCAAGCTTCATAACCGTTTCTTCCGTAGTATGGAAAATGTGAATCTGCTTAAGGACAAAATGGACGAGCTGTACCGGGATTATATCAACAACGATATTATTTCCAAAAAAGTCGCCTTGTACGCCCCCATTACACAACTGTATGCAGGCAGGCAGCCTGACAGGGGCTTCCTCTCGGTGCCCGTTTCCGATATTTCCAAGGATCTGAGGACGATCAGCACCGTTCCCGAGCGCTCCATGAAGCGGTTTATTGAAGACATCCAGAAGCCCAAGCCCTTCTATCTGAACGATCTGCTTCAGGAGGGAACGACTTCCGTATTCCACTGGGATGCCTCGTTCGACCTTCAAGGGGACAATCTGGAATATGAATTCACGCTGTCCAGGGACCCGCTGTTCACAAAGATGGTCAAGCGCATAAGCACACCGGGGGCTTCAGTGCGGCTCAGCGGCCTTTCGCCGGGATCGTATTACTGGAAGGTCACGGTGAAGGACGGCAAAGGTCATTCGCAAATCGCATTTGATATTTATTATGATGATGAAGGCACTCCCTACCACGGTGTCAGAGAGGTTAAGGTGAACTGAGATGGAATTTATGGGCCGGCGGCTCAGGCACGAATACAAATACTACTTGCATCCCCATGAATATCTGTCCATACGCCAGCGTGTAGCGTCGATGCTTCCGCTTGATCCGCATTCGCAGAACGGGGACGGCTACGGTATCAGGAGTCTCTATTTCGACAGCCCCGTGGACCATGCCCTTTACGATAAGGCTAACGGAATTTTCGGGCGCGAGAAGTTTCGCATCCGGATATACAATGGAAGCGACAGCTCGATCAAGCTCGAACGCAAGAGCAAATACGGGGAGTATGTAAGCAAGGAGAGCGCCCCGCTAACCCGCGCCGAGTATGACAATATTGTCCACGGGGATGCCTCGTCCATTGCGGAATCGCCCCATCCTCTGGTTCGGGACTTGTACCTGGGGCTTGCCCACAAGGGCTATCGTCCAACGGCAATCGTCGATTACGTCAGGGAAGCCTATATTTACGAGTACGGAGATGTCCGGATTACGTTCGACAAGAAGCTCTCCTCCGGCGTCAATAGTCTGGATCTGTTTGATCCCGGGCTGGCCTTGCGGGAAGCTCTGAATGATTCCGCACGCACCATTCTGGAAATCAAGTTCAACCGCTTCCTGCCCGAGCCGGTGCGTCTGATCGCCACCCCATCCGCAAGCGTACGGTCCACGATATCCAAATATGTAATTTGCAGGGAAGCCGCCAAACTTCATTTCAAACGATAAGGGGATACACCTTAAATATGGATGACACAATAAATTTCCAGGATTTATTCAAAAAAAGCGTACTGCACCTCGACGCCTTCCGGACCGTTTCGTATATCGATGTCCTGCTCGGCCTTTTCGCTTCGTTAGGTGTTGGCCTGTTTATCTTTTACATTTACCGCAAAACGTTCCGCGGGGTTGTCTACAGCTATAATTACAATGCCGCCTTCGTGCTCATGTGCATGATTACAAGCATGATTATTATGACCATCAGCTCCAATATCGTGCTCTCTCTCGGCATGGTGGGAGCGCTCAGTATCGTGCGCTTCCGTACCGCCGTCAAGGACCCGCTGGATATCGTGTACATGTTCTGGTCCATCGCGGGAGGCATCGCCACAGGAGCCAAGCTCTATCCTGTCGCGCTCATCGGGTCGCTTGCCATTGGACTCGTGCTGCTGTGGCTGTCCCGGCGCAGGGTCCGCGAGCAGCCCTACCTCCTGATTGTCCGCCACTCGGAGGAAGCCACCACGGAGCTTCGAATCCGGATGCGGAAAATCGAACATACGCTGAGATCCAAGACGATCCGCAAGGACTTTATCGAGCTTACGGTCGAACTCAGGCTACGGGACAGCAACACCGCGTTCGTTCACGACTTGTCCTCAATCAACGGCGTAATGGATGTTTCGCTGATTAACTATACCGGAGATTATGCCCAGTAAATAGAAGAAAGCGCCAGAACAGCCATAGAGCGGCTGATCACTGGCGCTTTTTGCTTTTGCAGCCTCCTCCACAGCTCCTGCATTATTTTCTGAAAGCATTCAGAAAAATGGTTTAATTTTTTGTACTTAAGGGTATTAAACTAAGTATATCCATTTCGAGGCGTACCTGCGCTTCAATCAGATTTAGGAGGGGCAACCATGCTGCAGGAAGCTTTATATCACGTTCCACGCGACAAATGGGCATATGCCTATGATAAGGAATCCGTACATCTGCGGATGCGGACCAAACGGGATGACGCTGACGCGGTTTATGTCATGTCCGGCGACAAATACGCCTGGGATCGGACCTTCGAGGAAATCATGATGGAAAAAACCGCCTCCGACGAGCTTTTTGATTATTGGGAAGCCTGCGTGCGGCCAAAATATAAACGTCTGTCCTATCTCTTTCGAATCGAAGCTGGCGGCGAAACGGCCTATATGTCCAGCAAAGGGTTTATGTATGAGCAGCCGCAGCCTCCGGAGAACAATTTCGAATTTCCGTACATCCATGAGGTTGATCTCTTTCAGGTCCCCGAGTGGGCCAAAGACGCGGTCTTCTATCAAATCATGCCGGACCGCTTCGCCAACGGAGACAAGGGCAATGACCCGGAAGGAACCGAGCCGTGGGGCGGCGAACCGAAAGTCGACAATTTTTTTGGGGGCGATATCCAGGGCGTTATCGATCATCTCGACTACCTGCTCGATTTGGGCATCAATGCGATTTATTTCACGCCGCTGTTCGTTTCCCCATCCAATCATAAATACGACATCATTGATTATAAGCAGGTCGATCCGCAGTTCGGCGATAATGAGCAGCTGAAGACACTGGTCGCCCTCTGCCATGAGAAAGGCATTCGCGTCATGCTCGATGCGGTCTTTAACCACTGCAGCAAGGAATTCCCCCCCTTCCAGGATGTTCTGAAGCATGGAGAACGTTCCCGATATGCCGGCTGGTTCCACGTTAATTCGTTCCCGGCGGAGATTGTGGACGGTATACCTTCCTACGATACGTTCGGATTTTATGACGCGATGCCCAAATTGAATACGGCCAATCCGGAAGTCAAAGCGTATTTGCTGGACGTGGCGGAGTACTGGATCAAGGAAGTGAAGCTGGACGGCTGGCGTCTTGACGTGGCCGACGAGATCGATCATCACTTTTGGCGTGATTTCCGCAAGATCGTGAAGCAAACCAATCCGGAGGCTTATATCGTGGGGGAGGTCTGGAGCGATTCCCTGGCCTGGCTGATCGGAGACCAGTTCGACTCCGTTATGAACTATCCGTTCTCCGGAACGGTACTCGAATTCTTTAACGGCGGAATGGACAGCTACGCCTTTTGCAATAAAATAGGCAGTCTGCTGATGCGCTACCCCCAGCAGAGCAACGAGGTCATCTTTAACCTTCTGTGCAGTCACGACACGCCCCGGCTGCTTAACGCTCTGGGGGAAGACAAGAGGAAGCTCAAGCTTGCGGTCGTCTTCCTGTTCACCTTCATAGGTACGCCGTGTATATTTTATGGGGACGAAGTCGGTCTTACCGGGGAAGGCGATCCGAATTGTCGTAAATGTATGGAATGGGACCCCGGGAAACAGGATTTGGAGCTTCGCGATTTCTATAAAAGCTTGATTTCGCTGCGGAAGGAGAACTCTGTACTGCGCGAGGGACGCTACCGGATTCTGGGCGCCTGCAAGGACGATCCCTGTATCATTTATGAACGGATAGACGGCGAAACCCATTTTACCATCTGGATGAACAACTCTCCCGAGCCCCGCAGCTTGAGCTATGCGACCGAGACCGAGGATTGGACGGATGCGCTCTCCGGCGGCACCGTGAGTCCGGACGAAGGGATCATGCACCTCTCTCTCGAACCGTACGGATTCCGTATCCTGTCCCGCCGGCTCAATCCGAAGGCAGACCCTTCATTTCCAAGCCTGACCAGCGAAGCGTCGGCCGAGCATGCTCCCATACACCGCTGACCGGGCAGCCGTTGCACCGTTCTATTGGCCTTAACCTGATAAAAAAAAGACAGCATCTCGGAAGCGCAGGCTTGCGGGAGAGCTGTCTTTTTCTAAATGAATTGGCATCAGCGTGAGCACAGTCCGAATATTATACCGGCTCGCTAATCTTCCTGTAGATTTCGATATATTCCTGAGCCGATACATCCCAGCTGTAATCCCCTGTAAAAGCGTTGCGGGTCACACGTTTCCAGTGCTCGGGCCGGTTATAGAAAGCTATCCCCCGGCGGAGAGTGTTCATCATATCATGGGCGTTATAATTGGTGAAGGTGAAGCCGTTTCCCTCTCCCGTCACCTCGTTATAGGCATGAACGGTATCGTTCAGCCCCCCCGTTTCCCTGACAACCGGAATGCTGCCATACCGCAGGGCGAGCAGCTGGCTGATTCCGCACGGTTCGAACTTCGACGGCATCAGGAACAGATCGCTTCCGGCATAGATTTTACGCGAAAGCTCATCGCTGAACCGGATCTGCGCAGACAGCTTGGTCGGATAGCGCCACTCGGCCTCGCGGAACCAGCGCTCGTAGACTTCATCCCCGGTTCCAAGGACAACAAACTGGATGCTGTCGTAATACAGCATTTCATCCAGCACACGGGTCACCAGATCCAGTCCCTTCGAATCGACCAGGCGGGTAACCATGGCTACAAGCGGGACATGCGGCGCCACCGGCAGACCCAGCTCCTGCTGCAGACCGATTTTGTTCTCGGTCTTCTTGTTCAGATTATTCCGGTATTTCATGAAGATCTTGGAGTCGGTCGCCGGATCGTACACCTTCGTATCTATTCCATTGACAATGCCGCTCAAATGATCGGCACGGGCATTTAGCAAGCCGTCCAGGCCATATCCGAAGTGAGGGGTTCTGATTTCCTGCGAATAGGTCGGGCTGACCGTTGTCACATGATCGCTGAACACAATGCCGCCTTTCAGAAAGTTTACATTCCCGTAGTATTCCGCCCCGAGGAAAAAGCTGCCGTCCAGGCCGAGCAAATCGCCCAGAACCTCATATGGAAACACTCCCTGATACAGCAGATTATGTATCGTGAATACGGTGCGGATGTTGCTGTAGAACGGGTTGCTGCGGTAATGGCCTTCCAGCAGCATGGGGATGACCGCGGCGTGCCAATCGTGGCAGTGCAGCACATCAGGCTGGAAATCAATTGCCGGGAGCGCCTCCAGAACAGCCCGGTTGTAGAAGGAGAACCGTTCCCCGTCATCCAGATATCCGTAGATGCCTTCGCGGCCGAAGTAGTATTCATTGTCTATAAAATAAACCGGAACGCCTTCGTAGTCCAGCCGCTCGATTCCGCAGTATTGATTACGCCAGCCCACGGGCACCTCGATCACCTGGACAGGCTCCATTTGCAAGCGGTATTTCTCGGGAATTCCCCGGTACTTCGGCAGGATGACCCTTACATCGACTCCGGCTTCCTTCAGCGCCTTCGGCAGCGCGCCGATGACGTCGGCAAGGCCTCCCGTCTTGATGAACGGGTGGCCCTCCGCAGCGGCAAACAGCACTTTCATTCCCTTTTCCTCCCTTGTGTAATGACTGTTAAATAGAGTGTTCGTTTACTGCGGGATTTCGTCGGTTTTCGTTTTGCGCTTGCGCGGTGCCGCTTTTTTGACCGGGGCTTCGGACTTTGGAGGCTTGTCCGCCGCTTTATCGTCCTTCTTGGCCTTGGCGCGCGCCGCCTTGACTTTTCCTTTTGAAGCTTCCTCTATTACGCCTGGTTCATCCCCCCTTCCCTTCCGTCCACTCTTTTTCAGCACCACCATGCTGAGCGGAGCGAGGGTCAGTTCCAGGCTTTGAAGCTGGTTATGCATTTCCTGCTTCCGGGTCTTCAAAGGGCCTAAATTCGCTCCGGAGCCGCCGAATTCCGGTCTTTCCGTACTGAACACCACTTCATAGGTTCCCGATTTCGGAACGCCGATCCCGTAGTTTGGCCGCTCCACCGGCTGAAAGTTGATGACGACAATAAGCTGATCGCCGGCTTTTTTTCCTTTGCGGATATAAGAAATGACGCTTTGCCAGTTGTCGTCCGCGCTGATCCACTCATAGCCTTCAAAGCTGTGATCAAGCTCCCAGAGCGCCTTTTCCCCAAGGTAGAATTTGTTCAGCGCAGCGGTGTAGGCAAGCATCTGCCGGTGGCTCTCGTAATCAAGCAGCAGCCAGTCAAGCTCCTCCTGATCCTTCCATTCGATGAACTGGCCGAATTCGCCGCCCATGAACAGCAGCTTCTTGCCGGGGCTTGTCATCTGATAACCCAGCAGCAGCCGGAGGCCCGCGAACTTCTGCTCATATGAGCCGGGCATCTTGCTCAGCAGCGATCTCTTGCCATGCACCACCTCGTCATGGGAAAGCGGCAGCGTATAATTCTCCGAGTACGCATAAGCAATCGGGAATGTCAGCAAATTGTGGTGGTAGGGACGGGCGTCAAATTCCTTCTCCACATAGGCGAGCGTATCGTTCATCCAGCCCATATTCCATTTGTAATTGAAGCCAAGCCCCCCGTCATGCACGGGAGCGGTTACGAGCGGCCAGGCGCTGGATTCCTCCGCCATCATCAAGGCGTGCGGGTAATACTGAAACACGGTGGTATTCAATTTCTGCAAAAAGGCGATGGCCTCCAGATTCTCCAGTCCGCCATTGACATTGCGCCGGTATTGATGCTCCTGCTTCTCGAAATCGAGGCGCAGCATACTCGTAACCGCATCCACACGCATGCCGTCAATATGGTATACATCGTACCAGAACAGGGCGTTGGAGATGAGGAATGAAATCACCTCCGGACGGCCGAAGTCAAAGGACAGCGTTCCCCAGCCGGGCTTCTCCGCCTGCATCGGATCGCTGTACTCATAGCATGGCGAACCGTCAAACAATCGCAGGCCCGGAGCATCCTTGGCAAAATGGGCCGGCACCCAGTCGAGTATTACGCCGATATTCGCCTGGTGCAGCCGATCGATCAGAGCCATCAGCTCCTTCGGCTCTCCGTACCGGCTCGTCGCGGCATAATAACCTGTTCCCTGGTAGCCCCAGGAAAGATCATACGGGTGCTCCGCGAGCGGCATGAACTCCACATGCGTATAGCCGAGCTCCAGCAAATAAGGAATCAGCAGATCGGCCATTTCCGTATAGCTGTACAGCTCCCCGCCCTCCTTGTTATGAATATTCTCCTTCTGTCTCCAGGTTCCCATATGCATTTCGTAAATATTAAGGGGCTTGTTGTAAGATCCCTTGTTCTTGCGCCGCCAGGCCGCATCCCCCCAAGAGTAGTCCTCAATATCGGCCACAACCGACGCGGTCGCCGGACGAACCTCGGCCATATATCCGTACGGGTCCGCTTTCAAGAAGCTGGAGCCGTCCTGGCCGATGATTCTGTATTTGTAAAATGTTCCCCGGGCAATTTCAGGGAAAAAACGAGTCCAAATCCCCGAATCGGGTATCTTATATAACGAGTCTTCCTCACGGCTTCCATCCCAGCCGTTTCGATCGCAAGCCAATCCTACATATGTTGCATGGGGCGCCCACACGGAAAATCGCACTCCGGAAACTCCTTCTTCAACGGAGATATGCGCTCCGAGCATGCGATAACTGCGGTAATGGGTACCTTCGTGAAACAGGTAAATATCCTCCGGTGACGGCGTGTTTACTGATATTAGTCGCTCAGCCAAATGATTACCACCTTTTGTAAGAATGATTTAAGGTTTCCGGGGTCCCTGCGAAGCACCTGAACATACTCCGAAGCAAAGCCGCACTTTGCAGGAAGATTTGATATACAGGATGCACCTAATACATTACCCCAATTTCATCAGTTTGAACATAACGGGTGCCGCCGAAGAAATGAAAAACAAATGAAGAAACCAGCCATTTTTGTGTAATTTTCCTAAAGACTTTGTAATATATTTCACTTAGCTTCATTGTTCTCGTTTAGGCGCTTGTCGGTCAGGTTATATAACATGTATTGATTATTGACAAAACACATTTTTGGAGGGGTACACGAATGAGTAAAAAAGATTGCATCGCCATGCTATTAGCAGGCGGGGAAGGGCGCAGGCTTGCTCCACTAACATCCAGCATGGCCAAACCGGCCGTCCCTTTCGGTGGACATTTCAGAATTATTGACTTTCCCCTCAGCAATTGTGTGAATTCGGGTATTGATACGATTGGCGTACTGACGCAATATGAAGCTGATTCCCTTCACAGCCATATCGGTACGGGAGAGCCCTGGGGTCTCCGCTCGGAAGAGCGCAAGGGCGTAACGCTGCTGCCCTCCGGCAGCGAAGGAAGAGACAGCTACACCGGTACGGCAGATGCCATTTATAAAAATATTCCATACATCGACAATCTTAATGTAGAAAATGTGCTGATTCTGTCCGGAGATCATATTTACCATATGGATTACCGCCAAATGCTGAATGATCATCTTGTGAAAAATGCCGAAACGACAATCTCCGTTATGGAAGTTCCATGGGAGGAAGCCAGCCGGTTCGGCGTTATGAATGTTGACGAGGATTTGAGAATCACGAGCTTTGTCGAGAAACCAAAACAGCCGGAAAGCAACCTGGCCTCCATGGGCATATATATCTTCCGCTGGGATTATCTCAAGGCCCACCTGCTCCAAGACGCGGCGAACGAGAGTTCCAGCCACGATTTCGGCAAAGATGTGATTCCCGCCATGCTTCAGGATGAACATCCCCTCTATGCGTACCGTTTCAAAGGCTACTGGCGGGATGTGGGTACGGTGGAAACCTTGTGGGAAGCCCATATGGATCTGCTGCAACAGGACAACGGCTGGAAATTCAACAACGCTGCCTGGCCCATGTACAGCCGTTCTCAAGAAATCAAGCGATCGGCTGCTGTCCGAGGCAACGGCCAATTCCCGGCTGCGGACTGCCTCGTTAGCGAGCATGCCTCCGTTGAAGGCAGCGTCCAGCGTTCGGTGATCTTCGACAATGTTGAAATCGGCAAAACCGCCATCGTCAAGAACAGCGTCATTATGCCGGGCGCCCGGATCGGCAAAAATGCCTACATCGAAAATGCGATTATCGGCGAAGATGCTCTGATTAAAGAAGGGGCCGTGGTCAAAGGTAGCATTGACCGCGTCGCCGTAGTCGGACCGCGTGAGACCGTGGCGCCCAAACCGCTTATCCTTCCCCAGCCTTCCCGTCTGCTTCAGGATGTATACGAGAAGGCCGGCACAGGCCGACTGCGGGCAGGCGGTCTCCTCTCTTAAATAACGGCAATAAAAAGGGTTGTTTCAACAGGTGCAACGCCTGTGAAACAACCCTTTTTAATGTTCTGAATCAAGTTCCCCTGATGAATAACTGAATAACGCCGCGTTATGTAAGCTGTGCCATACTTGGTTTCAATTCGCTCCACTCTCTGTCCAGCATAGCCATCTCGATCAGATTCACATAGCGGTCACCGAAACGGGCCGCTTCGAGCTGCTCGCCTTCCCTGCGGAATCCAAGAGCTTCATAAGTACGAATTGCGGAGGTGTTGAAATCATAGACGCCGAGCGCCAGCCTGTGCAGCTCCAATGATTCAAAGCCGATGCGCAGCGCTTCGCCGATCATCCGCCGGGCCATGCCCTTTCCTCGGTATTCCGGGTCCAGGATTACCCGCCCGATCCTTGCGGAACCATTATCCCGGTCAATACCGGCCAGACTGAGATGTCCGATAACGGTATTCGTCGCCATATGCACCGCGCTGTATACCAATAATTCGGACTCGGCCGGATGATTGGCACCGGCGAGATACCGCCTTAGTTCCTCATCCTGAATCGGGAAGTGGAGCGAAGGGCCCGCCCACTGCTTGAGGAACTCCGGCGACACGCTCCAGCGTCTGAGACAGTCAAAGTCGGCGGCGTCAAAATACTGCAAGCGGACAGTATCCTGATCGCCTGAAAGCTTGATCTCCTCATACAGATTGACAAGCCGCCCTCCGCCGACATCGTTAGTCCCCATATAACGGAACCCCTGGCTTTGGTAATATCGGTTCAGCTTGACATTATCGGCAATCGTATCAAGACGAAGCCCGCGGCGTCCAGAAGCGGTGGCCGTCTCCGCAGCAAACTTCAGCAGCTTGCC
>NZ_ASSC01000105.1 GCF_000520735.1 Paenibacillus forsythiae T98 | reverse complement strand
CCGCCGACTGGCTCTCATATATAACGTCGGCGAGATCGCAGCTGAGTTGGCTGGAGAGCACCGGGCGACTGCCAGCGGCGGAGGAGTCGTACCGGGGCGGGCTGCCGGGCGAAGTCAGTCTTCCATTTGACGCTGGCGGCCTGTTGACGGATGGAGGCGGCGCGGACGGCGAGCTTCAGGCCGGCTGGAGCGAAATAACGGCGGCCGCGAATTTGCTGCTGACCGGAAAGCTGGATACGGCGGGATTTATCCAGGCGCTCTCGTCTCCCCTCGGGGGAGAGGGGAGTGATCCTGCTCCAGCGTATTAATCTCAGAGCGACAGCTTAAGCTTCACGAGAAGCACCCCGTCCTTGCTGTCCACTTCGGAGGCGCGAAGGAATGAGACGATCTTGGACGGATAGAAGCCAAGATCGAATTCCTCCTCCAGTGAACTGCGCGTCGTATCGGGCAGTTCAAGGCCGTTGAAGATGATGCTGTCCACATGGAACATCAGCGCGTTGACCGGCTTCTCCTGTACGGTGTAATGCCCTTGCAGACGAAGCGACAAATCCCCGCTCTTGCCGGAGGCGATTACCGAACCGCTCTCGAATGTAAAAGCGAAATTGTCGAACAGCTTGTTCCGGGAACGCAAAAATTCGTTCAGATCGGCTTCCTTCAGATTCAATTCGTAAGTCATCCCCCGGCGGGTCAGGACGCCGTCACGGCCCTCCACGAACTGAGGCAGATCATTCATCGCCGCGGACAGCGCTTTGAAATACGTCTTGACTTCATGCATCCCGATATTTTGCCAGTATGCCGTGAACTCCTCCAGCAGCGCCGCCATATTCTCCGGATTGCCGCTGCTCTGAATCGTGTTGTCAATATCCTTATGTAAAGCCTCAACCCGCAGCTTCTGCTTCTCCAAGGCGCTCTTCAGCTCCGCCAGCTCGACCGCAGAGCGCTCCGCCGCAGCCAGCGTGGCCCGCAGAGCTTCATACTCCTTCTCATACTCCGCCAGAATTTCCTTGTCCCGACCCATAACCATCTCATAGTAATCGAGCAGAATGAACCATTTGCTTAGCGTCCTTGCGGACAGCAGAGCGGTCAGCAGAGGGTCTCTGTCCCCCATATAGTAAGCGCGCACAACGGCGCCCGCCCGTTTTTCTTTGTCCGCGATATCGGCTTTTTTCCGGTCTGCCTGGCTGTTTAGTTCGGCCGTTGTTTGTTCAAGCGCGCGCTGCTCGGCGCCGATGCGCCTAATTTCCTTTTCGATTTCAGTCGCGGACAGCGTCTGCTGCATCAGCCTGCGGGCTTCCTCATTGTCCGGAAAAGAGGGCATGGAAGAAGGCGGGGAAGCGGAAGGGGCGGCGGCCAGCAGGCTTGGCTCCGGATCGGCAGAGGAATAGGACGAAGGCGGAATCAGCAGCAAACAGCAGAGCAGTATGGACAAAAAGGCAGCCAATCGTATGCGGAAGAGCACCGCCCTCACCTCCTTGTAAGATTTTGGCTTATGCTAGGTATGATATGTTCGATCCTGTAAAAATATCATACCCCTTTTCAGGCCGGGGGCCTATATAAAGGCACACAAAACAACCCCACACCGCGTGGGGTCTTGATTGTTGTCAGTTTCAGAGCTAGACGCCTTGATCACAGGGGAAGGCCCATCTCGAAGATCGTCCAATAGCTGAAGCCTGTAAAAGCGACGATCATATAGCCCCAGAACAGCAGGATGTAGGTTTTTTCCGTGAATTTCATATACCCCAGGATGACGAAAAAAGCGGTCTGCAAAAAGAACAGCAGAGCCATTTCAACCATTTCTCCGGCAAAAGCCATCAGGCCGATCACCAGCGTGAAAAATCCAAGTACCCGAAACATCCGAGCCACTTCATCATCCCCCTCCTCAGGTTGGAACGAGCGGATTTGCCTATAATCATTATACCCGGCGGATAAAATAGTGTAAACGAATACAATGGGAAAAAGGACGATTTTCTCAAGGTGTGTGACTTAGGTTGTTGACCATGGCGGAAGGTGGGATGAGCGCTATTTTCCCGGACAGCGTATGAGCGGAAGCCAAAATGGAAATACAAAAGAGTATCAAATAGATTCTATGAACTCTATGAGAGGCATAGGAATGGAGTAAGCTGCTTTTATCCCCATTCACTTGCTGGCGGGACCGCCGGTTATGAAGATGGTTATTTCAAGATGTTACTAGGAGGTTTGGCTTTATGACAGCCATTAGACAGGATGCCTGGAGCGAGGAAGACGATCTCATCTTGGCGGAGGTTACCCTTCGCCATATCCGGGAGGGCAGCACACAGCTGGCCGCATTTGAAGAAGTGGGCGAAAGAATCGGCAGGACATCGGCGGCCTGCGGATTTCGCTGGAACAGCAGTGTGCGCAAAAGCTATGAGGAAGCGATTTCGATTGCGAAAAGCCAGCGCCAGAAAAGGAGCTATCTGAAAAAACAAACCTCGTCCAGAGGAGCGCAGGTAGCCGGCTTCATAATTGGTGACGGTGAAGAGATTTACGGAAATGAAGGAGCCGAGAATTCCCTGTCCATCGATGCCGTGATCCGGTTTCTGAGACAGTGGAAAGGGACTCACCAGGAGGCGGGCCGCCAGCTGAAAATGCTGGAAAGGGATCTTCGCGACAAGGAAGAGGAGCTGTCGGAGCTTCGAGCCGAGAATGAGAGATTGTCCAAGGAAGTGAACACGGCCCAAAGCGATTACCGCGTCGTTAACGACGACTACAAGGCGCTGATCCAGATCATGGACCGCGCCCGCCGGCTCGCCTTCTTAAGCGAAGAAGAAGAGGAGATCAAGAACCGCTTCAAGATGGACGCCAACGGAAATCTGGAACGGATCGAATGAAGGAGAGCAAGACCTGTGAAATCCCGTCTGCGGCTTGAAGAGATGCCGAGCTGGCGGGATTTTCCTTTTGCTCTCCGTCCGATATACTAGATAAATAACCCCGCGGCGCGGGGTCCGAAAACTGAGCATCGGACGGTGGATGGAGCTATGAGAATCGATATTATCGGCGCGGGCTCGCTCGGTCTGCTGCTGGCGGGAGGGCTGACCCGCGCCGGAAGCCGCGTCCGGCTGTGGTGCCGAAGCGAGGAGCAATGCGCTGCGCTTTCGGAGAGCGGTATTACGATAAGCTATGAAGACGGAAGGCAGCCGATCCGGATTTCGGGCAGCGATATTGAAGCGGTTCCGGTCGGCAGGTTCCCGCAGGCATACCCCAGGTCGCCGGGAGACTGGCTTGTGCTTACGGTTAAACAAGGGCCGCTGCGCCATAGGCTGCCGGAGCTTCTTGCGCCGCTCCGGGAAAGTGAGCTGAATCTTCTGTGCCTTCAGAACGGCTGGGGACATATGGAGCTGCTCCGGGAGCTGCTGCCAGCAGCCCATCTGTATGCGGCTGTAACGACGGAGGGAGCGAAGCGGGAGTCCCCGGTCCGGGTCGTTCACGCCGGGAAGGGACAGACGTTTATCGGTTTATGGGGGGAGAGCGGGACTGAACGGAATACTACAGCCGCTACTGCTGCTCAATTGACGGATGCGCTGGCATTAGCAGGATTTTCCGCAGCTATGTCGAATCAAGTGGAAACTATGATATTCCGGAAGCTCCTGATTAATGCCGTAATCAATCCGCTGACGGCCGTATGGCGTATTCCTAACGGCGAGCTGCTGTCCTCCAGTCTCCGTATGAGCATGATGCGAGAGCTATACGAGGAAGCGGTTTCCGTCTACGACGCCTGCGGAATTGCCTGCGAATCCAGCCTATGGGAAGACATACTGGAGGTATGCCGCGCCACAGCCGGGAATCTGTCCTCCATGCTGGCGGACGTTCTGGCCTCCAGGGAGACGGAAATCGGCTGGATCAACGGCAGTCTGGTGGAATTGGCGGAACGGTCGGGCGTAGAGGTTCCCGCGCACCGATGGATAATCAGGATGGTGGAGGGCATGACTGTAAAGGAGAGGTGAAGCCGCTTGGAATGGCTCCGCAATTCGCTGATCGTATTGAGCGTACTGCCTGTGCTGCCTTTTTTGCTCGTCTATTATATCTCCGTCGCCATGGGGCGGGGCAAGAAGCCGGCTCTTCAGCTGGCTATGGATGTGACGACCGTATTTTTGCTGTTCTCCGTGTCTGCGCTGTTCAATAATATTTTTCATTCGGGGTTCGGCTTCTACTTGATCCTCCTGCTTGTGCTGATTGCGGCGGGATTGATCGGCGGCGCGCAGAATCGCCTGAAGGGAAAGGTGGATGGGAAAAGATTGCTCCGGGTAGTCTGGCGGCTCGGTTTTTTGGTTATGGGGGCAGGCTATGTGCTGTTCATGGTTATCGGAATGATCAAATACATTTTGCAGGTAATGTCATGAAACATCACACTTCCAGAGACTGGATGTCACATAACTTTTGGAAAATTTAAAAAACTTTATTTCCGGGTACATTCCTCTAGATTTTTTTGACCACTGGTTGTATAATCATAAACCATATACCACTATTTAGGGGGAACTGCTAGATGAAGAAGAGTAAAAGTCTTTTAGTCTTGTTCGCACTCGTTCTTGTTATCGGAACTGTGCTTGCAGGATGCGGCGGTGGCAATAATGCTGCCACGAACACCGGCAACACTGCGGGCAACACGCCAGCCGCAACGGATGGGGACGCGTCGGGCGAGAAACTTGCCGCCGATCAAACGCTTAAAATCAACCTGAGCTCCGAGCCTCCGACATTCGATCCGGCTCTTGCTCAAGACAACCAGGCCAACACGGTCCTGAAGACCCTGTACGAAGGCTTGACCCGCATGGATGATGAGACTGGACAAGCCGAACCGGGCATCGCCGAGAAATGGGAGATTTCCCCGGACGGTTTAGTATATACGTTCCACCTGCGCGACGCCAAGTGGAGCAATGGAGACCCTGTAACAGCCGCAGACTTCGTTCGCGCCTGGAAACGGGTCCTTGATCCTGCCGCTCCTGAAGCAGCGCCCTACGCATACCAATTGTACTACCTGAAGAACGCCCAAGAGTACTATGACAAGAAAATCACCGACTTTGGCCAAGTAGGCGTTAAAGCGGTGGACGATAAGACGCTCGAAGTAACGCTTGTGGCACCAACTCCTTACTTCCTTGGACTTCTGTCCTTCTATACTTACTATCCGGTTCATAAATCGATTGAAGGCAATCCGAAATGGGCAACAAACAAAGACAGCATGATCGTTAACGGTCCTTTCACCCTGTCCGAGTGGACGACCGGACAGACGCTGCAAGTAACGAAGAACGAAAACTACTGGGATAAAGATGCTATTAAACTGAGCAAAATCGACTTCTCACTCGTGAACAGCGGTGCAACCGAGCTTTCGGCTTACGAGAGCGGCCAATTGGACCGTGCAGGCGGTCCTAACGGCGAAATTCCGACGGACCAGCTTCCGATTGTTGAAAAGAAGTATCCGGATGAGTTCAACAGAAAAGGTATTGCAAGTGTGTACTACTACGAGTTCAACGTAACCGAGAAGCCTTTCAACAACGCTAAAATCCGCAAGGCTCTTGCGATGACGATCGACCGTCAGACGCTGATCGACAAGGTTACGCTGGGCGGACAACTGCCGGCCTTCGGCTATGTTCCTCCGGGTATCGCTGGCGCCAACGGCGAATACCGTTCGGCTATTAAAGACAACTACTTTACTGAAGATGATGCACAAGCCAAGGCCTTGCTGGCTGAAGGTCTGGCGGAAGAAGGTCTGACCAAACTGCCAACTTTTACATTGTCTTATAACACTAGTGAAAATCATAAAAAGCTTGCCCTGGCAATCGCCGATATGTGGAAGAAAACTCTGGGCGTTGACGTGAAGCTGGAGAATCAGGAATGGGCGGTATTTATCGAGAACCGTCAGCATCAGAACTTCCAGGTTGCCCGTGCGGGCTGGATAGCGGATTACAATGATCCCATGACCTTCCTCGACATGTGGGTAACAAAGGGCGGCAACAACGACACCGGTTATGCCAACCCTGCTTATGACAAGCTGATTGCTGAAGCAAAAGCTACGGATGATCTTGCGGTTCGTCAAGAGAAGTTCGCGGCTGCCGAGAAAATGATCATCCAGGACGATATGATCCTGATTCCGATTTACTACTACACCAATAACGCGTTGACCAAGCCTTACCTGAAAGGCGTAACGCTTGATTTCAGCGGCGGAATCGATCTGACTCGCGCTTATCTGCTCGAGCACTAAGATTGAACGATTACTATTAAGCTTGAAGTAGTTCTTGCACTTCGGGATATATATGTGGACTTCCATATATATCCCTTTTTTTTTGAAAGTTAAGCATTTATCAGCCGCGCTTATCCTTTGCCTTATATTTTTACGAGAAACGGATGACGTCCTTGCCAGGGACAAACCACCGTTTCTTCTTACATGTCCGCTCACTTGTAAAAGTTATGGGTAAATTACAAATATAGATAAATGGACAACTGGTCAATTATTGCATAAAATCAAATTGTGTTGTGAAAAAAATGTCGAAGGAGGTGTTGACGGGCATGGTACGCTATGTTGCAAACAAGTTTTTCTATATGCTGGTTTCGCTGTTTGTGCTGATCTCGGCAACGTTTTTTCTGATGAAGGCCATTCCGGGTGATCCGTTCACAGCCGAGAAGAAGATACCGGATGAAATCCGCCAGCGGCTGTATGAGCAGTTCGGTCTGGACAAGCCCGTCTACCAGCAGTATTTAAGATATTTGGGCAATATTATACAGGGTGATTTCGGAATTTCCATGAAGCGCCTGAATCAGGACGTATCGCATATTATTAGCCAGACCTTCTCCGCTTCATTAAAGCTCGGAATTGTCGCCATTATCGTGTCGGTTATTATCGGCATTTTGCTGGGGATGCTGGCGGCGCTGTATCACCGCAAATTTATCGACACGGCAGCGATGGTGCTGGCGGTACTCGGGATCGCCGTACCGAGCTTCGTGCTTGCCACGGTGCTTCAGTACGTCTTTGCTTCGAAGCTGGGTTGGGTCGATGTCATGGGCTTCAATGACCCTTTGGACTATGTGCTTCCGGTGGCCGCTTTATCGGCCCAGCCGACCGCGTTTATCGCCAGGCTGACCCGCTCCAGCATGCTTGAAGTGCTGCATGCCGATTACATCAAGACGGCGAAGGCCAAAGGTCTGAGCTGGATTGTGATCCTCTTCCGCCACGTTCTGCGAAACGGTATTTTGCCGGTCGTGACCTATCTTGGGCCGATGACGGCCAATATCGTTACCGGCTCCGTTATCATCGAACAGATTTTCGGCATCGGCGGCATCGGCAAGCAGTTCGTCGAAGCGATCAGTGTCCGCGATTATCCGATCATTATGGGGATTACGATCTTCTACGGTATTCTGCTTATGGTAACGCGCTTTGTTACGGATGTCGCCTATGTGTTTGTAGATCCGCGGATTAAACTGACCGGGGGGAAGGAGGGCTAAGAAATGGCATCAGAACAACATATGGTTCCACCGGGCGTTAACCTGAAGCCCGAAGATTTCCGCAAGATTGGCGTGGACGAGAAGCAGGCGGAGGTTATTTCGCGCGAGAGTTTGTCGGCCTGGCAGGACGCCTGGCAGCGGCTGCGTCAGAACAAAATGGCTATGGCTTCATTGGGCCTGCTCGTATTGGTTATTTTGGGCGCCATCATCGGCCCTCATTTGACCCCTTATACTTATGATTCAAACGATTTGCTGAATACGAACCAGCCGCCTTCCGGAGCTCATTGGTTCGGGACCGACGATCTGGGCCGCGATATGTTCGTCCGCACCTGGTACGGTGCGCGAATTTCCTTGATTGTAGGTCTGGCCGCAGCCCTGATCGACCTTCTGATCGGTGTAGTATACGGCGGCATTATGGGCTTCTTTGGCGGCCGTACCGACAGCATCATGAACAAAATTTCTGAAGTTCTGTACTCCATTCCATACCTGCTGGTCGTTATTCTGCTTCTGGTTGTGCTGGAGCCAAGCTTGTGGACGATCATCCTGGCGCTGACGATTACGGGCTGGATTAACATGTCGTGGATTGTGCGCGGCGAGATTATGCAGCTCAAGAACCGCGAGTACGTGCTCGCTTCCCGCTCGATGGGCGCCAGTTCCAACCGTCTGCTGTTCAAGCATCTGCTTCCGAACGCGATCGGACCGATTATCGTAACGGTTACGCTGTCTGTCCCGAACGCGATCTTCGCGGAAGCCTTCCTGAGCTTCCTTGGACTCGGCGTACAGGCTCCGAAAGCCTCGCTCGGTTCAATGATCAGTGACGCGTTGACCGGTTGGCTCGCCTTCCCATGGCGCATGCTGTTCCCGGCGATCCTGATCAGTGTGACGATGCTGGCCTTTAACATTTTTGGCGACGGCCTTCGCGACGCGCTTGACCCTAAACTGAAGAAATAGGAGGTGAACGATGATGGACCCGATTTTACAGGTGAAAGATTTGCATGTTTCGTTTTTTGTAAAGGGTGGTGAAGTACAGGCCGTCCGCGGCATGAACTTCGAGATCGGCAAAGGGGAGACGGTAGCGATCGTCGGCGAGTCCGGCAGCGGAAAGAGCGTTACCGCCCAATCGATTATGCGGCTGATTCCTTCGCCTCCGTCGAAAGTGAAGCAGGGCGAAATTATTTTTCAGGGACAGGATCTTCTTAAGAAAAGCACTAAAGAAATGGAAGCTATTCGCGGCAAAGACATTGGCATGATATTTCAAGACCCGATGACCTCTCTTAACCCTACGATCAAAGTGGGCAAGCAAATCACGGAAGTATTGATCAAGCATCAGAAAATGTCAGCGGCCGAAGCGACCCAGCAGGGTATTGAAATGTTGAAGCTTGTCGGCATCAAGAATGCCGAGGCCCGCTTTTATCAATATCCCCATGAATTTTCCGGCGGTATGCGGCAGCGGGTTATGATCGCGATTGCCCTTGCCTGCCGTCCGGCGCTGCTCATTGCGGACGAGCCGACAACGGCGCTCGACGTAACGATCCAGGCGCAGATCATGGACGTGATGAAGGATATGCAGCAAAAGCTCGGCACCTCCATCATTCTGATCACGCATGACCTTGGCGTTGTTGCCGGCATGTGCGACCGGGTTATCGTCATGTATGCGGGCGAAGTGGTGGAGACGGGAACGAGATGGGAGATTTTCAAAAATCCGCAGCACCCCTACACGAAGGGTCTGCTTCGTTCGATGCCGCGCCTCGACCAGAAGAAAGGCGAGCCTCTGATCCCGATTGTCGGCACGCCGCCCGATCTGATCAAGCCGCCGATCGGCTGCCCGTTCACTGCACGCTGCAGTGAAGCGATGTCAATCTGCGAAAGAATCGATCCGGGCACAACGGAATTCAGCGAAACGCATACGGCGCGCTGCTGGAATCTGCACCCGATGGCCAAGGAGGTGCAACAATCTTGAGCAAGCAACTGATTGAGGTCGAAGGTCTCAAGAAATACTTTAATGTAGGCCAGGGCAAGGTACTGAGAGCCGTTGATAATATCAGCTTCTCGATCCGCGAGGGCGAGACGCTTGGCATGGTGGGCGAGTCCGGCTGCGGCAAGACGACAGCGGGCCGCACGGTTCTGCGTCTGTACGAGCCGACCGCCGGAAGCGTCAAGTTTAACGGCACGGATATTTACAAGCTGTCGCCGGGCAAGATGAAGGCGATGCGCCGGGACATGCAGATGATCTTCCAGGACCCTTACGCGTCGCTCAATCCGCGCTTTACGGTGTCGGATATTATCGGCGAAGCGCTGGATATTCACAACATGGCCGGAAGCCGCGCCCAGCGGAAGAAGCGGATCGAGGAGCTGCTCGATATGGTTGGACTCAACCATGACCATGCCACGCGTTATCCGCATGAATTCTCCGGCGGCCAGCGCCAGCGGATCGGGATTGCCCGCGCCCTTGCGGTTAATCCGAAATTCATTGTCTGTGATGAACCGATCTCGGCGCTTGACGTATCGATTCAGGCCCAGGTCGTCAACCTGCTGAAAGAGCTCCAGACCCGCCTGGGTTTGACGTATTTGTTCATTGCGCATGATTTGTCCATGGTTAAGCATATCAGCGACCGTGTGGCGGTTATGTACCTGGGCAAGATGGTCGAGCTGGCCGAGAGTGAAGAGCTGTACGCCAACCCGATTCATCCGTACACCAAGACGCTGCTGTCGGCTATTCCGATTCCCGATCCTGAAATTGAAGTCAACAAGAAACGTCTGCATATGCACGATGAGCTGGCCAGCCCGATTTACTCGGCTGATGAGCAGTCAAGTGAAGAGGAAACGCAGCTAGTTGAGGTTTCGAAGGGCCACTGGGTAGCCAAGGCATACGCCTGAGCTTCGATGCAGCTTATCTTTCTTGTCCCAAAGGACAAGCGTGAACATTCCGGGGCTTCCCGCTGCTCTCCAAGAGCGGCCGGAAACTCCGGTTTTTTCGCATAGAAATGGTGAAATTTGAGAATGAGCTTTGACGCGGCGGCGTCCATTGGATACAATCAAAAAGAAGTTTGAGCACGACCTGAGAGTACATACTTACGGCGGAGCAGAACAGGAGGCACTTAAGGATGAATGTTGTACCGGAGCCGCTGCCGGGCGGGCCGGCGCTCGCCCGAAGGGTTATGGATAGCTATGAAACGGTGGCTCATTTGTACGGCGGCGATTTTCTTACGGAGGAGAACAAGCGGCTGCGGGCTGCTTGGCTGGATCAGAGCGAGAACCTCCGGGCTGACCGGAGCGAGCTTGCGGAAGTGCTGCGGGCCTATAATTCAAGGTATAATAACCATGAGAAAGTAAGGGCATCGCTTGATCTGCTGGAGCAGCCGGGGACGCTGGTCGTTGCCGGGGGACAGCAAAGCGGCCTGTTTACAGGCCCGCTCCTTGTGATCTATAAAGCGATCACGGCTATTCTCGCCGCTAAGGAGGCCAGCCGGGAGCTGGGCCGGCCGGTTGTGCCCCTCTTCTGGATTGCCGGAGAGGATCACGATTGGGATGAGGTTAATCATACGTATGTGCTGAACCGGTCGGGGGAAGTGAAGAAACTGAAAATCGAGCTTCCGGATGCGGGACATTCCCCGGTCAGCTATATTAATGTAGAAGAAGAGCATTGGCAGGGCCCTCTTGAGCAGTTGGAAGAGCTGCTTCAGGAGAGCGAATTCAAGGCGGATATGATGGAGCTGATGCGGACCGCCTCTCGTGAAGGCGGCATGAGCGGCGCTTTTGCGAAAATTATGGGTTCACTGTTTGGCAAATACGGTCTGGTGCTGCTGGATTCGGCGGACCCGGCGCTGCGGCGGCTGGAGCGGCCGTTCTTCCGCTCGCTGATCGAGAACAATGACAGGCTTGAAGCATCCTACCATCAAACGGCTGCCGACATCAAGGAGGAAGGATTTCAGCTTCAGGCCGATGTGACGGCCGGGAGCGCGAATCTTTTTTATATCCATGAAGGCGCGCGGCTGCTGCTGATCAAACAGGACGGACTATTCACCGACCGCAAAGACACGATCTCCTTCTCCCGCGAGGAGCTGCTGGACCTTCTGGACCGCCATCCCGAACGCTTCAGCAACAATGTGCTGACCCGGCCGCTGATGCAGGACTATCTTCTGCCTGTGCTGGCGACTGTGCTTGGACAAGGAGAAATCTCCTACTGGGGGATTACCGGCAGGGCTTTTGCGCAGATGGGATTTCGAATGCCGCTGATCATTCCCCGCATGTCTTTTACGATCGTGGAGGGCACGCTGCACAAGCATTTGGAGAAGTATGGACTGACGTTCGCCGATGTTCAGGGAGGACTGGAGGAGAAGAAGCGCCGGTGGCTGGAAGCTCAGGACGAGCTGGAGCTGGCCAGACGGTTCGAAGAGGCAAAAGTCGCTTTCGCCGCTATGTACGACCCTCTTATCGAACAAATCGGCACGGTTCAGGTCGGACTCATCAAGCTGGGCGGCAGCAACAAGGAGAAAATACTGGATCAGATTTCCTTCTTGCAGCATAAAGTGCAGGACGCCATGGCCAAGCAGAATGAAGCCGCGCTGCGGCAATGGGAGCGGATAGAACGCTCGCTGATGCCGCTGGGCAAGCTGCAGGAAAGAGTGTACAATATCAACTATTATTTAAACAGATACGGCAGGTCCTGGCTGGACGGGCTGATGGAGCTGCCGACGGATTACAGCGGGACGCACCGCATCATTCATATGTAGGAGGTTATTCAATGAGTTCCCTATCTAAGCAAAATAGTATTGTAGCCGATATGTCACTTGCTCCCGGCGGGCATCTTAAAATTGACTGGGTTCGCCAGCATATGCCTGTATTGAACCGGGTCCGTGAGCAGTTCGAAGCGGAGCAGCCGTTCAAAGGGCTGAAAGTATCCATTACGCTGCATCTGGAAGCCAAAACCGCCTACTTGGCCAAAGTTGTG
>NZ_ASSC01000104.1 GCF_000520735.1 Paenibacillus forsythiae T98 | reverse complement strand
TTTGACGGCGGCCATGCGGTTCGCGTGTAGCGCGGGCAATACCGGCAGATTATGGGCACCGCCCGGCTTGAGCAAGTCCTGCCCTGAGCGTATGCCCTGATACAGCCCGTGAACGGGAAGTATGGCTGGAATTATTCACAATCGCCCGGTCAGGGCGGGAAAGAGGCGAAACATGCGGATTTTGCATACGGGCGACTGGCATTTGGGCCGAACGCTGGAAGGAAGAAGCAGGCAGAAGGAACAGGAGGCGTTCGTTGACGAGCTGGTCGCCATTGCCGGGGAGGAGCGGGCGGACCTCATTATGATGGCGGGTGATGTCTATGACTCCGTCAATCCTCCGGCCGCCGCCG
>NZ_ASSC01000103.1 GCF_000520735.1 Paenibacillus forsythiae T98 | reverse complement strand
CGCAAGGCGTTTCCAAGACACCGGCGCCCGCCAAAGCTCCGTCCAAGAATTTGATCGTCCTGATCGGCGATGGCATGGGACCCGCGCAAATCTCGGCGACCCGTTATTATGAACAGTATAAAAAGGGAGTCAAGCATCTCAATCTCGACCCGTATTATGTCGGACAGGCCACTACATATGCGGACCGCGGCGAAGACGGCGGCACCGTGGTGTCGGGGGTTGTAACGGACTCGGCATCCGCCGGCACGGCTTTTGCGACAGGCCATAAGACATACAACGCGGGCATCAGCGTATCTAATGCGGATGTGTCCAAGCCTTTCGCCTCCGTGATTGAAGCGGCGGAGAGCAGCGGCAAGGCGACCGGTCTTGTGACCACCGCGCGAATCACCCACGCCACCCCTGCCGTATACGCGTCGCATGTCCGCAGCCGCGATAACGAATCGGCCATTGCCTCCCAGTACCTGGATAGCGGCGTGGATGTGCTGTTTGGCGGGGGCAAGCAATTTTTTGTGACCAAGGATGAGAAAGGCAAGCGGACGGATAAAAATATTCTGCCCGATTTCAAAGCGAAAGGGTATACCGTGGTCGAGAATACGAGCGCGCTGAAGGCTCTTCCGGCTTCCACGACCAAAGCGCTGGGTCTGTTCGGCAGCTCCCATGTCGCCTATACCCCGGACCGTACAGCTGAAATTCCAAGCCTGGCGGCCATGACCTCGTCTGCGTTGAAGATTTTGTCCAAGGATAAGAACGGGTTCGTCATGATGATCGAAGGCGGCCGGATTGACCATGCCGGACATGCCAACGATTTCCCGACGCTTGTGCAGGAGACGCTTGATTTCGACGCCGCCTTCAAGACTGCGATCGAATTCGCCAAGAAGGACGGCAACACATCCGTAGTCGTGACCGCTGACCATGAAACGGGCGGTTTGTCCCTGTCCCGCGACAATATCTATGAGCTGAATATCGACCTGTGGGACAAGCAGAAGCATTCTTCGGAGTCCATCGCCAGCAAGCTTGCCGAGGCCAAGACCCCGGAGGAAATCCGCAGCATTGTGGCGGAGAATACCGGATTTAACGATCTGACCGACGAAGAGGTGCAAGCGATTCTGGCAGGCGACGGTTCCTCCTACAAGCAAGAGGGCGCCTACAATGCCGTTATTTCCAAAAGGCTGCTGGTCGGCTGGTCCGGACACGGGCATTCTGCCGTCGACGTCGGAGTATGGGCATATGGCCCTATCGCGGGTAAGGTTAAAGGACAGGTCGACAACACTCAGATCGCCAGAGCTTCTGCCGCCATTGTAGGGGTTAATCTGGACAAGAGAACCGCCGAGCTTCAATCGAAATATATCTATCCGAAGTTTAAAATCAACCGCGATAACGAAGTGCTGTACCCCGTGGCTGCGCTGATTAAAGCCCTTGGAGGAAGCTACAGCAGCGGCTCCGCCGTTTCGAAGGCCGCTTTTGGCAAAAACACGCTGAATATCAACATGTCGGCTCTGACAGCGACTCTAAACGGCAAGGCTGTATCTTTCACGGTAGATAACGATAACGGAACCGTATATCTTCCGCTGTCCGCTTTCAGCCAGTTGACCGGCAAAAATCTGAAGTGGGATTCGCTTTCCGAACGGATTGTGCTGCGTTAAGGGGGAGCGAGCATGCTGCAAATTTCCGGCCTGGGCAAAAGCTTCCGGATCGACGGGCGCAGTCTGCCGATTCTGGATATTCCGGTTTGGCAGGTGGAATCAGGTGAACAGGTGGCGATTACCGGACCCAGCGGGTCCGGTAAAAGCACGCTGCTCCATTTAATTAGCGGAATCGAGGTACCGGACAAGGGCGAGATTCACTTGGAGGGACAGCCGCTGCACAGCATGACGGAATCGCAGCGGGATCGCCTTCGGGCCATGAGCATCGGTTATGTGCTGCAGGATTTTCACCTCATTCCTTCTCTTACCGCCAGTCAGAATATCGAAATCGCAATGAACGTCAGCATGCCTGCGAAGCAGAGAAAGAAGCTCATCTCCGAGTGGCTGGAGAGAGTGGGCCTGCCGGACCGGGGGCAGCATATGCCTTCCCAGCTGTCCCGGGGTCAACAGCAGCGGGTGGCGATTGTCCGAGCGCTTGTGAACAACCCGCCGCTGGTGCTTGCGGACGAGCCGACCGGCAGTCTGGACTGGGAGACGGCCGACGAAATTTCTCGACTGCTGCTGGACTTAAGCTCTAACGGACAGCAGACATTGATTGTCGTCACGCATGACCTGAACATGGCGCAGCGCTTTCCGAAATGTCTGGACATAAGAGAGCTGAACCGTATCCGTAAGCATGCCGGGCATCAAGCCGGGAGAGGCGGCGCACAGGAGGTAAGCACCGGATGAATCTTTTTTCATTGTCGATGCGCAATATCCGCCATCGGCTTTTTCTTTCTTTTCTAACTGTTTGCGCAATTGGGGCGACCGTCGCCTTTATCGTTCTGTTCTCGCTGTTCAGGGACAGCGTTGAGCAGGGGGCGGAGAAGGGATACGGCCCATTTGACCTCGTCATTGGCGCAGAGGGCAGCGAAACACAGCTTGTGCTGAATACGTTCTATCATATCGGCGCGCCTACCGGAAATATTCCGGCCAGCGTGCTGGATCAGGCGAAGAGCGATTCGGGCGTGGACAAGGCGTATGCGATGACGACTGGAGACAATTACAACGGATTTCCGGTAGTCGGCATCGATCCGGAGTATTTTCTGACACGTTACGGCGACCGCAAGCTGAAAGAAGGGGCGCTATATGCGAAGACAGGAGAAGCGGTTGTCGGATCGCATGTCGCGCAGACGCTTGGCCTGCATGTGGGTGATTCGTTCACGGGCGCTCATGGGCTTGTGGAGGAAGGGGAGCATCATTCCGCTGAAGAGGCGACCGGGAGCCATGCCGGTGGAGGAGAGGGAGAAGAGGAAGAACATTCACATGAAGGCTTTTTGTATACGGTGACCGGCATCCTGCCTACGCTGAACACGCCGGATGACCGGGCAGTGTTCACCACCGTCGATTACGCCTGGGCGGTTCATGAGCTTCAAGGGGAGGACCGGGAGATTACAGCCGTTCTGGTGAAGCCGGCGACGCTGCTTGGAGCGCATAATCTGAAGCAGACGCTTGACGGCAATAGTGGAGTTCAGGCTGCCTATACAAGCAAGGCCGTGTCGGATGTGGTGAACGCGGTCGATCAAGGTTCCCGGCTTGTCGGTTTATTGGCCGGTCTGTGTGTGCTGCTCGCCGCAATTACGATTCTGCTGTCGTTGATCGCCGCCGCCGGAGAGCGC
>NZ_ASSC01000102.1 GCF_000520735.1 Paenibacillus forsythiae T98 | reverse complement strand
TCCAGATAGACGTTGTAGCCGATGATGCCGCTCTCGTCATTCTCCTTCCAGCTCAGCAGCGCGGCGCCATCCGAGACGGAAGCGGACAGCGCGGCCGGAGGAGACGGGAGGCCGGGTGCCGTGCTGGGAGCCGGCTCCGGAGCGGGAGTCAGGCTGGGCTTCGGCGCCGTCGGGACCGCCGAAGGCGCGGGCGCTGACGGATCGGGCGCGGCGGAAGGCAGCGGCGATGGAGTGGGAGACGGCGTCGCCCCTCCGCCGACTGCTCCCCCTCCGGCGCCGCCGGGAGAGCCGGAATCAGCCGGAGCAGT
>NZ_ASSC01000101.1 GCF_000520735.1 Paenibacillus forsythiae T98 | reverse complement strand
CCCGCCCCCCCCCCCTGCCAGTCTTCCCTGTTGCCCACAATCGCCTTCAAGGCCGACAGGATGAAGGCGACGTCGGCGGAGGTCATCACGGGATGCAGTGACAGGCGGACCCATCCGGGACGCAGAGATTGATCGCCGCTCTGGATCGTCTTGCTCATAAGGGCGGAGGCCTCCCGGCCGATGGAGAGCAGGTAGTGCCCGTAAGGGCCCGCGCAGGAGCAGCCGCCCCGGGCCTGGATGCCGAAGCGGTCGTTCAGCAGCCTGACCACGAGGTTGTAATGCATATCCCGGACCGTCAGGGAGACGATTCCAAGACGGTGGCGGGCGTCGCCTTCCAGCACCGTGATCTCCGGTATTCCCTGAAGTCCGTCCAGCAGCTGGCGGCACAGCGCCCGCTCCTGCCGCAATATGCGCTGCGTCGTCATCCGCTCCTTCAACCGAAGGGACAGCGCGGTCCGGATCGCCTGAAGGAAGCCGGGGGTTCCGCCGTCCTCCCTGGCCTCAATTCCCCGGGAATAGCGGGGGCCCTCCCACGGGCTTACCCAGGAAACGGTGCCGCCGCCTGGCTCATCGGGCCGCCGGTTGCCGTAGAGCGCGGCATCGAATATCAGGACCCCGCCCGATCCCGGTCCGCCGAGAAATTTATGCGGCGAGAAGAAGATGGCGTCCAGCTTCTCCAGCGGCGACGGCGGGTGCATGTCGATGCCCGTATAGGGCGCGCTTGCCGCGAAATCGACAAAGCACAGACCGCCATGACGGTGCATGACGGCGGCCAGGTCTCTGTACGGCGTCTCGATTCCGGTCACATTCGAGCAG
>NZ_ASSC01000100.1 GCF_000520735.1 Paenibacillus forsythiae T98 | reverse complement strand
CCGGAACGGCGGCTGGACGCTCCCCTGCTCGCTACGGGCGATATGCCCGGCAAGCAGCGAGCAAAAGCCCGTGGACGGTCCCGGCCCGATCAGATTGCAGGGCTCGGCAATCAGCACCTGCTGCCTGAACAGCACTCCCCAGGACAGGGACACCAGTTCTTCCAGCGTCTTGCTGAGGCTGTACGGATGGGGCGGCGCCGCTCCGGCTCCCGGGTTGAACTTCAGCCGCGATCCTGCCACCAGCAAGCGGACTTCAGTACAGGAGCGCAGCGCGTCAAGAAGATATACAGCCGCCATTACATTCGTTTCCAGATATTGAACCGGGCTGTGCCACGATTCCGGTACGGAATTCTTCCCCGCCAGATGAAGCACCTCGCACGGAGCGGTATCCTTGATCATCTTCTTGACGGCTTCGCCGTCGTTCAGATCGCAAATATAGGTCCGGACGTTCAGTGGAAACAGCGGTTCCCGGGATTCGCCGGGGACCGCTGTTCGCAGCACGGCGGTTACCTCCGCTCCCTCCGCCGCAAAATAGGCCGCGGCATGGCGGCCTGTAAAGCCGGCGGCGCCGGTAATCAGCAGCTTTCTGCCGGTCATGAATATCTCCCGCTTTGCCGCATCCAGTCCGCAAGCTCGCTCAGCATATCCGGGTAGGAGGGCAGATGGAAGCGAGCGTCCGGGCGCGTGCTTGCCAGCGTCCGGTCCTGCTCATGAACGTCCTCGGGAACAATCTCGGCGTCGGTCTTGTGAAAGGCCGTCCGGATCATGCCGAGCAGCTCGCATTTGCTGACCGGCTGAGGGTGGGCCAGGTGAATCAG
Source organism: Paenibacillus forsythiae T98 (assembly GCF_000520735.1). Lineage (GTDB taxonomy): Bacteria > Bacillota > Bacilli > Paenibacillales > Paenibacillaceae > Paenibacillus_AQ > Paenibacillus_AQ forsythiae. Next base: position 2,409 of record NZ_ASSC01000100.1, on the reverse strand, counting down.
GCCCGACACCTGCGAATCCAGCAACGTATTGATGGCTTTGGCAAGCTCCAGCGTCGTCACCCCGTTCCACATGACACGGCGGTAGCCGGGAACCCGGCCGGACTGCGCCAGGAACCATTTCATGAGGCCGATGCCCTCTCTGCGGATTTCCGGCCCTATAATCGATGTGCGGATGGTCAGATGGCCGGGGGCGCGAACCTCGCCCAGCGCCTTCGTAATGGCATAAACGGAGGTCCCGTCCGGCGCGTCCTCCTCCGTATAGCCGCCGCGCGTTCCGTCGAACACGCAGTCGGTGCTGATATGGATCAGCCGGGCGGACACGGCGTCGGCGGCCCGGCGCAGGCGGTGGGGAAGGAAGCCGTTGATGTGATAGGCCGCGATTTTATCCTCCTCCGCGTGGCGGTTAAGCACACCCAGCGCGTTAATGATGCAGTGGGGAGAGACGATGCTCACCGTCCTCTCCACGGCGGCCATGTCGTCCGCGTTCAGCAGGAGTCCCTGCTCGTCGCTTCTGTCCCGGGTGGTGTGAAATACCCGGTGCTTTCCCTGAAGGCGGAAGTAATCTGCCAGCATATGCCCCGCCATGCCGTTTCCGCCAAGGATCAGCAGCTTCATTGCAGGAACCCTCCCCGGATCAGGATGTTCCTGATTTCCTGCTTGGACATCAGGTTGTTCACGGAGCTGAAGCTGCTGAAGGACACCGGCTCGCAATCCTGATACCGCAGCTTCAGATGAGGCATATTAAGCGTGGGCAGAATGACAAGATACTGCTCGTCATAGACTACGGTCGTCAGGCTCTCGAAATCGCTCATCAGGATTTCATTGATTTTTTCTCCGGGACGGATGCCGGTCTCGATTATATTTACATTTTGTCTGTCGGAGGCCTCGATCAGCACTTCGGCCAAATCGACAATCCGGCAGGTCGGCATGGTCATGACGAATATTTCGCCGCCTACGCTGACCTCGGAGGCTTTGAACAGCAGGGATATCGCGTCGCTCAGCGTCAGGAAGAACCGGGTCATGTTGAAATCGGTAATCCGCACCTCGCCTTTGTCCCGGATCTGCTTCATGAACAAATGGACGACGCTGCCGTTCGTTCCGAGAACATTGCCGCCGCGAACCGTGACGAACTTGGTGCTTGACCCGAGCAGGTTCGCATAGACGATCAGCTTCTCGCCGATGGCCTTGGTCATGCCATAGAAGTTGGACGGATTGGCCGCCTTGTCGGTCGAGATGTAGATCACTTTGTCCACCTTGTTCGCTATGGCCGCCTCGATGACATTCTGCGTGCCTATAACATTGGTCTTGAGCGCCTCGTAGGGCTGATCCTCGCAGACAGGGACATGCTTCAGCGCCGCCAGATGGAACAAATAATCAACACCCCGGCATGCCGCAATCAGAGCTTCCTTGTCGCGGATATCGCCGATGACAAAGCTTAGACGTCTGTCCTCGAATTCCCGGCTCATGGCAACCTGGGCGGATTCGCTGCGCGAGAAAATGATAATTTCCTTCGGATTCTGCGGCAGAAGCTGCCGGACCAGCTCATGTCCCCAGGAACCGGTGCCGCCGATAACCGCAATCCGTTGATCATTGAACATACAGGTTCCCTCCAAGTAAAAATTTGACGATCTTGTGCGATACATCCGGGTCCAGATAGCCGTCCGGAACTTTCCAACCCCGGCTCATCGAAGCCATCAGCCGGGAGCAGCGCAGAATACTTTCGCTGTCCACGCCGGATACAACATTGCTTCCGCAGTCCACCGTCTCCGGACGCTCGGTCGTCCGGCGGATCGTGACCGTCGGCACGCCCATCAGGCAGCACTCCTCCTGGACGGTGCCGCTGTCGGTTATGGCGCAGCGCGCGCTCTTCTCCAAAGCGACGAAGTCGAAGAAGCCGAACGGCTCGTAAAATTCAACCAGGCTATGCATCTGCAGCGGAAAGGAATCCGCAAGCTTCGACCTTGTACGGGGATGGATGCTGCAAATCAGGCGGTCTCCGAAGTGCTCTGCGATCCGGTTAAGGCCCTGCATAATCTCCATCAGCGGCTCGGGCCGATCCACGTTCTCGGCGCGGTGTGCCGTGACGAGAAAATATTGCCCCGGCGCAAGTCCCAGCCGGTTCAGAATATCGCTGGCGGCAATTTGCGGGGCATAATGCGTCATCACTTCATGGATCGGGTTGCCGGTGAGCATGATCCGCGAGTTCGGAATGCCCTCGGCCGCCAGATGCCGCTTGCTCTGCGGCGTATAGGGCATGTTGATCGTTGAGACGGCGTCGATCACGCGCCGGTTCTTCTCCTCCGGCACCCTCAGATCATAGCAGCGGTTCCCGGCTTCCATATGAATGACCGGAATGCCCATCCGCTCGGCCAGAATGGCGCACAGCGCGCTGTTCGTATCGCCGAGCAG
>NZ_ASSC01000099.1 GCF_000520735.1 Paenibacillus forsythiae T98 | reverse complement strand
ACAACTCTACAAATTCAAATTACTTTGTTCGATTGACAGTGACCCCGTCGCTTGTCGAAATCATGACCTGATCACCGGCGAGCAGACGGCGGTGTGCATGGACCTTTTCCAGCGTTGGCAGTATGAGGCCTGGCATGGTCATCAACCTCCGCCGGATTGGCGGGAAATGACGGCCTGGGATATCTGGCAAGCCTTCAAGGAACAGGTACCCTTCTTCCTATTCTCCAGCCCGCCCTGCAAGGGACTCAGCGGACTGCTGCCGCAGGGGAAGGCCGCTTCTGAGCAATATCAGGCGCTTAACTACCTGACGGTTCATGGACTGGAGCTGGCCCTGCGGGCCTGTGAGGAATACGGCGGCGCCATGCCAGCGGTGATCCAGTTGGAAAACGTGCCTCGGATCAGCTCCCGTGGCAAGTCGCTGCTGCGGAAGATCACGAAGCTTCTTGAGAAATACGGCTACGCGATAAGCATCCGAGCGGATCATAACCTTGGGGAGATCGGTGGCCTCGGCCAAAACCGAGTTCGATTCCTGATTCTCGCCCGGCATGAAGCGCAAATCCCGAACGTGATCTATTACCCTGAGCGGAAGCCGCTGCGCAGCATCGGAGACG
>NZ_ASSC01000098.1 GCF_000520735.1 Paenibacillus forsythiae T98 | reverse complement strand
GCTTTCTTCTGCCCGAACTCCACCGCCGCCGCTCCTTGTTCTCCTCGGCTCTGATCGTGGCCGTCGTCTGGATGGTGTGGCATTTACCTGCGTTCTGGTTTAACGAGAGTTATCTCGGCATGGGTTTTGGCGTTATCGGTTGGGCAATCAGCCTCGCTTACGGTTCTGTCGTACTCGCCTGGATCTGCGCGGGAAGCCGTTGGAGCATTATTCCGGTCGTCATCTGGCACGGTATTTTTGATACATTGACAGCAAGCGACCAGGCGGGACAAGTCATGGCGATGGCATGCAGTATGCTCGTTATTCTTCACGGCATTATTCTAATGAGAACGCTTGGCCGCCGCCGTGCCCAACCATAAATAGCAGGCACCCAACAAAAACAAAAGGACGCCTTTGCCCGCCGTGGAAAGCGGCGGGCAGCGTCCTTTTCGTCAAATCTATGGCCTGGACAAGCGAAGCGTCCTTTTAGAAATTAAAATTATCCGGGTCGGGACCGTAGCGATGGTCCTTGTTCAACCCTTCGATGGCCAGAACATCTTCATCACTAAGCGTAAAGTCAAAAATGCCGGCGTTCTCTCGGATACGATCGGCATTAACCGATTTCGGAATCGTAATCACGCCCTGCTGGATATCCCAGCGGAGAACGATTTGTGCAGGCGTTTTTTCATATTTTCGCGCAAGATCTTGCAGCAGCGGAATATCCAGGTTGCCCTGAAGCAGCGGACTCCAGGCTTCCAATTGAATGCTTTGCTCGCGGCAGTACTTCAGCAGCTCGCGCTGGGTCAGCAGGGGATGGAACTCCACCTGATTCACCACAGGCACGACACCCGTATCTTCAATGATAGCGTTCAGGTGATGAGTCTGAAAATTGCTGACGCCAATTGATTTGACATAGCCCTCTTTTTGCAGATGAATGAGCGCTTTCCATGTCTCGCGGAACTTGTCCTTGACGGGCCAGTGGATCAGGTACAGGTCGATGACATCCAGACCCAGCTTCTTCCGGCTCGACTCGCAGGCTTGCAGCGTCTGCTCATACCCTTGTTCGTTATTGAACACTTTCGTGGTAATAAACAGCTCCTCGCGGGGTAGGCCGCTCTCGTGGATACCTTGCCCAACTCCATCTTCATTCTTGTACGCCGAGGCCGTATCAATGCTGCGGTAGCCGATTTCTATCGCTGATTTGACCGCATGAATAACTTCGTCGCCATCCTTGGTCTTCCATACGCCAAGTCCCAGCCATGGCATTGTTACGCCGTCACTCAAAGTAGGTCCGCCTGTAAACGGGCCATTCAACAAACTCATCGCTTCTCCCTCCAGATTCAAATATGGTTGTAATCATACAAAAATGTTTAACCGCCTCTGCTGCCATCTAAGCAGAATTTCCAAAATCAAGTATAGCAGATTCATTCCCGGCATTCCAAAAATACAGCGCCCTCCTCTTGCAAAAGAACGTGAATCCGTGAAGTTAGGCGCTTCCCACACAGTAAAAAACGGAGCCTTCGCTCCGCTTCCACAGCATTTCTCTGGCCCGGCTGCTTCCGGCAGAGCCCTGTTATTTCTCCGGCTTGTCGATCAGCCGAAAATCATCGTAATGGAACCCCGGAGCCACGACACAAGACACAAGCACCGGTTCGTCTCCGAGCGGTCTCGCGGCCTGCCATACGCCTGCAGGTACGAGCGCTTGCGGCTGCTGGCCTGCGGCGATATCAAGGCCAAGTATTATTTCCTGCACATCGCCGGGACGATCTCCATTCCCCCCAAGGCTCAACACGAGCGGGCTGCCGGTATGCCACAGCCAATGCTCATCCGACAGGACAGTGTGCCACTCAGAAATTTCGCCCGGATGCAGCAGAAAATAGATGGTTGATGCTGCGGGACGGGAACCCGAGTAGTCCTCTCCCAGGAGATCCCGAGGGATTTGAACGGAAGATTTCCAGATTTCCTTAAACCAGCCGCCCTCGACATGACGCTCAAGGCCAAGCAATTCCACAAAAGGCGAAAGTTCTTTTTGTGCCACGATCTTCTCTCCTTATGAATGTTCCCGCTGTCTAACGCTTCCCCTGAATCCCGAAATAAAAAATAGGACAACTAAGGGGACACAGCGCGGATCTGATATTGGTGTCCGTGTCCCTACTTTAGCCGAAAACAGCGTAATTGTAAAATGAAATCCGGAAGAAAACAAACCCCGGGTCTGATGAGGTCACTGAAAAAGTCCCTGAACTCCAAAAAGAGACAGTTTCTCATTTTTATGAAGAGGCTGTCTCTTTTTTCGGTATAATTAGCGTATAAAATCGAAGGATGGTGATCCCGATGCTTCCGAAGCAACAAAGCTTGACCTTGAGCCCGTATATCGAACTTTACAATATACTCATTCCCAAAGATAACATGCTGCGGAAAATGGACGAACTGGTGGATTTCACCTTTGTCTACGAGGAACTGAACAAAAGCTATTGCCACGACAACGGACGGACTGCGCAGGACCCGATCCGGATGTTTAAATATCTGCTGCTGAAATCCATCTTCGACTTGTCTGACGTCGATCTGGTGGAGCGCTCGAAAACAGATTTGTCTTTCAAGTTTTTTCTGCACATGGCTCCGGAGGAAGCCGTCATCGAGCCCAGCCTGCTCACCAAGTTCCGAAAATTGCGGCTCAAGGACATGAAGCTGCTGGATCAGCTCATCGGCAAAACGGTGGAAATCGCCATTGAAAAAGGAGTCATTCGTAGCAAATCCATTATTGTAGACGCCACTCACACGAAAGCTCGCTATACTCAAAAAACGCCGCAAGAAGTGCTCCGAGAGCGTTCCAAAAAACTGAGAAAGGTCATTTACACGCTGGATGAGTCCATGAAAAGCCTCTTCCCCTCCAAACCGGTCACGGAGGGTATTCAGGATGAAATACGCTATTGCGAGCAGTTGGTGGCCGTGCTTGAAGAGGATGGGCGTTATACTGAAATACCTAAGGTGAGGGAACCGCTCAACCTGCTAAAAGAAACGATCGCTGACGATGTGGAGCGTTTGCAGACCTCCACTGATCCGGATGCCAAAGTCGGCCACAAAAGTGCGGACACTTCATTTTTCGGGTACAAAACCCATATCGCGATGAGCGAGGAGCGAATCATTACGGCAGCGACGATTACGACCGGCGAGCAAAGCGACGGCAAGCAGCTAAAGACACTGATTGAAAAAAGCAGAGCGGCAGGCATGAAAGTAGAGACGGTGATTGGGGATACGGCCTATTCGGAAAAAGACAATCTGGCATACAGTGAACGAAATAAGATCGAGCTGGTGTCGAAATTAAATCCGCTCATTACCCAGGGGAACCGGAAGAAAGAAGATGAGTTTGAATTTAACAAGGATGCGGGCCTGTATGTATGCAAGGCCGGACACTTGGCGATACGCCGGGCAAGACAGGGGAAGAAGGGGCAGGGAGCCAACCGGGTAGACACGTATTACTTTGACGTGGAGAAGTGCAAACGCTGCCCACTGCGCGAAGGCTGCTACAAGGAAGGCGCGAAGAGCAAAACTTATTCGGTAAGTGTAAAGAGCCAGGAGCATATGGCCCAGGCGCGTTTCAGGAAAGTGAAGCGTTTAAGATGAAGGCCAAAGAACGATACAAAATTGAGGCCAAGAACAGCGAACTTAAGCATAGACACGGGTATGATGTTGCATCCTCCTCGGGTCTCTCCGGCATGGAAATACAAGGAGCGATGGCGATATTTGCAGTGAACCTGAAACGAATCTTGAAGCTGCTGGAGCAGTAAGGGCCATCTCCTCCTGTAATCGCAAGTAAAAAGACGACCTTCATTCGGAAATACGTGAATGAGTGTCGTCTTTTTTGATAGGTTCTTTTCAGCTCTTTGTAAAAGCCAGGTTTTTCAGTGACCTCGGTCTGATCTGGGCTAACGTCCCATTAAAGACCCGGGGCCATGCTTATAGAGCTTTATTTTCCGGTGTAGCGGCCGCCCTGGGCTGCCAAATTCTCCGTCAGCAGCCTTAGCGCTTTCCCCCTGTGACTGACCGACTGCTTCTCTTCCAGCGTAAGCTCGGCCATCGTCTTCTCAAATTCCGGAAGATAGAACAAGGGATCGTAGCCGAAGCCTCCTCCGCCCGCCGGCTCGGAGGTAATCCAGCCTTCCACGGCGCCTTCCGCCGTAAGCTCCTTAGCTGTGGACGGGTCGTACAACGACAGCGCGCAGACGAACCTTGCCGTACTGAGCAGCGGTTGCCCGGTATCCTCCCCCTGCTTCAGTCTCTCCAGCTCGCCAAGCAGCTTCAGGTTGTTATCCTCGTCCGACGCTCCTTCGCCCGCATAGCGGGCGGAATAAACGCCGGGACGGCCGTCAAGCGCATCCACGCAGAGTCCCGAATCGTCAGCCAGCACGGGCAGGCCGAGCGCTTCACCGATCTGCTTCGATTTTTTCAGTGCATTCTCCGCAAAGGTCGCTCCATCCTCCACCACGTCCGGCAGCTCCGGATAATCGAACATGCTCTTTACCGTCAGGCCAAGCGGCGCAAAAGCATGCTGAAATTCCCGCACCTTGCCTGGATTTTTGGTTGCGACAATCAGAATATCGGGTCCGGAGTTCATATTACACCTTTTGTCCGGCCTGGCCGGATGGAATTTTGAGCGCGATAGGTCCCAGCGCTTCTTTCTGGGCGGCGATCAGTTTGAGAATCCCTTGTTCGCCCAGACCCAGCAGATGATCCAGTTCCTTCCGCGAGAATGGCCGTTCTTCCCCTGTTCCCTGCAGCTCAACAAATTCGCCGCCTCCGGTCATAACAACATTCATGTCAACCTTGGCCTTAGAGTCCTCTTCATAATTCAGATCCAGCAGCGGCCGGTCTCCGACAATGCCGACGCTGATCGCCGCCAAATAATCGGTGATGGGAAACACGCTGAGCCGGTGCTGCGATACAATCTTGTTCACCGCAAACGTAAGCGCGATAAAAGCACCCGTAATCGACGCGGTCCGCGTACCGCCGTCCGCCTGAATGACATCGCAGTCCAGCGTAATGCTCCGTTCACCCAGCGCCTGCAAATTCACGACAGAACGAAGCGCCCGGCCAATGAGCCGCTGAATTTCCATCGTGCGTCCGGTCAGCTTTCCGCGCGCCGACTCCCGCTGGTTGCGTGATTGCGTCGCCCGCGGCAGCATCGAATACTCCGCTGTCACCCAGCCTTTTCCTTGTCCTTTCAGAAACGGAGGAACCTTCTCCTCCACGGTGGCCGTGCAAATGACCTTGGTGTCTCCCATTTCAATGAGCACGGAACCTTCGGCATATTTATTGGTTTGGGTCGTAATCTTCAGCGGCCGGAGCTGGTCGTCGTTTCGCCCATTTGATCTCATCTTGTCTGCCTCCTACATTTGTATAGCTTGAGCTTCGTTTAAGCATCCTTTATTCTACCAAAGTGCAGGCGCAAAAGCATCTTTTTCACCCTTTGCGGCTCGGCAGCGACGGGCAGAAACGGGGCCTTCCTTCATCCGAAGCGTTCGCGGAGCATCTGACTGTCAGAGCATAGCCGCATCGACAGGCGCTTACAGCGGGAGCTCGTTCACATATTCCGGCGCCGATACAGGCTTTCCGTAATCGACATTGTCGGTTCCGGTTACCGTCTGCTTGCCGTTCATGCGAACCTGAACCAAAGAATCGTCCGAGTTCTGGGCAACCGTCAGCACCACGGACTCCAGCAGCTCGGCGGGAACCTGACTGCCGTCATCGAACATATCGTCGTTCAGAGAGACCGTGACCACTCCGTTTTGCCCTTTCTCGACGGAATCAAGCGTCGTCTCCTGGGTCATCACCGTTTCCAGTCCATTCTCTGAATCGGGGCCCTCAATCAACTCGTTCATTGCTGCTTTGAGCGTGTCCTGTCCCGGCGTTACAAAGCGGGTCACCGGAACATAATACTGGACGCCTCCCGGAGAAGCCGCAGAGAAATAAACGGTAACGGCGCTGAAGTTCATCGAAACCGGACCTTGGGACGGCAGGTTGATTCCTATGCTGCGCGTGAGCGGCCGGTCGAGCGGCGTTCCTTTGAGCGGCATTTCATTCAGCTTCTTGCCGTCAATCGACAGCTGGACTCCCTTGATTCCTTCCTGTCCGGTCAGCGTCCACGTAATCGCCTCCATCAGCTTCCGTTCGTCGGCCGGAGCATACGTGCCAAATTTGCCGCCTAACTCGGCCACGGCGAGATTATGATCCACCGTTACACTTTTTACTTCTGTACCCTGGGGCAGCACACCATGGAAGCCGTCAGGCAGATCGGCGGAGTAGGCTCCACCGTCAACCAACGCCTCAAGCGATTGCTTCAGGGCCCCGTCTTTGCCTGACTCAGGAAGCCTGAGCGCGACCGGAGCCAGCAGACCGTTATCATTCTGCAAAAATACGGTCGTACGCGCAGCAGTAGAAGCACTATCCCCTGTAGAAGCGGCCTTTTCGCTTCCGGCTGCGGCGTTATTCGCCGCAGCGCCTGAATCGGTAGTCCCTCCGTCTGAGCCGTTGACGGCTGCCCCTTTGTCTGCTCCATCCTCCGCCACAGGTGCGAATACCCCGGTATCCAGCGTATTGCCGCTCGTCTGCAGCATTTGTTCCTCCACATCCCCTGGCGGTGGATCAATAGCGGCCGACTGGTCCGAACCGAACCAGCCACAACCGGACAGCACCAGTGGAAACGCCAGCAGGCAGGCTGCGGAAGCCAAGGCAAGCTTTTGCTTGTTTTTCATTTGATTATGCCCCTTTCAAGGTTATCGATACGGTTTGTACTGCTATGTATACGAGCCCCCCGGCCAAAAAATAACAACAGCTTATCCCGAAATGGCAAATATCTGCCCGGATGCTGCAACTGACTTCTTCATCCCTTCATGCGGAGGATTTCCGAATAAGTCCTCTCTTCTGGACAAATACTTCCTGTACACGTACAATTTGACTACGGCGCAGTATGGGAAGCCATGCCGCCGGCAAGACGTCCGATCAACGACACTTTTTAGCGGGGTGACTGAACATGGCCGATGTGAAAATTCCTTACAGTCTGAACAGCAAAGCCGTCGCACAGGCAACGAGGGCCTGGCTTCACACACGCGGGGTAAAGATTGAGGAGATTGCGGAGCTTGTCATGCTGCTTCAGCAGAAATATTACCCATCCCTAACCATGGAGGAATGCATTCACAATATCGAGAGGGTGCTCAGCAAGCGGGAAATACAGAATGCCGTGTTGACCGGTATTCAGCTCGATCTGCTGGCGGAAGAAGGCAAGCTGCTTTCCCCACTTCAGGAAATGATTGAAAATGACGAAAGTCTTTATGGGGTCGACGAGATATTGGCCTTCTCCATCGTTAACGTATATGGCAGTATAGGCTTTACCAATTACGGCTATATTGACAAGCTCAAGCCTCCCGGCGTTCTGCAAAGACTGAATGACAAAAGCAGCGGGAAGGTCCACACCTTCCTTGATGATATTGTCGGGGCCATCGCAGCCGCAGCCAGCAGCCGTATCGCCCACCGCAAGCAGGCTGAGAGGGAGAAGGAATTGGGACTTCCGCATGAGCCGGAGGATAGCGAGGAGACATCCGAACATCTGGACGCGGAGCAGCAGCGGCAAAATAGCGAAGCTTGATATAGCTGCTTCATTTGCAGCGATCGTCCAATTTCCCATTAGCGGCAGTTGTTCTCCTATATCCGGAAGCTGAAATTTTTCAATTTCTAAAAAAACGACCTTAATCCTCCACCTAATCATGGATTTTAAGGTCGTTTTTGCGTTGTTTCCATCTCTTGCGAACACTTATGGGGGACCCTCCTACCAAACCGCTCTGCTTGCTGCGCTTCAATGTCCCCGCTTATTCAAACGGTAATGATCGGGATGGCAATGGTGACGGGCAAGCCAGCTTTCCCGCGTTCCACCACACTCCAAGTCCTATATACCTACTGACGAGTCCCCACGAAAATCATGCGTGGCGAGGTTTCCGCCTCATATTCCTCTTCGTCGTAGCTGCCGTGCACCGCTTCGAGCGAAAGTCCGGCTGCCGCAATCAGATCGCGAAATTTCTCCAGCGAATACAGCTTTACCCGCTCATGGTATTGCCGCGGCGTTCCATCTATTTTAGAGGTCAGAACGATGTCCTTCTTCACATAGCCGTTCTCGATCCGCCGTTTCTCATCAATCAGATTATCTCCGTCTTCCCGGGTAGAATGCGGCACTAAATGAGCAATGACATAGGAAGGATTCAGGAAATCAATAATAAACTTTCCTCCAGGCTCCAGCACCCGCCGAATTTCCCGCAGCACCTTCAGATGCTCCTCGTCTTCCTCAAAGTAACCAAAGGATGTGAACAAATTCACTACCGCGTCAAATCCGCCTTCCAGCGGCAGCTCACGCATGTCCGACCGGACCCAGGCAACCCGCTCCGCACCGTCCTGAGCGCGCGCCTCACGCAGCAGCGCTTCCGACAGGTCAATTCCTGTGACCTCGAAGCCAGCATCCGCAAGCGCAAGAGAATGCCGCCCCATGCCGCAGCACAGATCCAGCACTTTCGCTTTCGCCGGCAGGCCAAGCCACCCGATCATCCGCTCGACTTCCCTCCGCGCCCCTCCGAAGTCCCGGTGCTTGTATACAATCAGATAATCCTCGCCAAAGCTTTTCTCATACCATTCACTCATGTCCTTTCTCCTCCCACAAAGTCCGTTTTCATTTATCCCGCTATGTATCTGCAAATGTACCGATTATTTTACCCCCTTTTGCCGGTAAACTCAAAGCTGCAAGTCACTCCGTTCTTGAGCATCGGACAACTTCTGATTCATTTCGACGTCAGTCATGATACTCGGGCTTCAGCGTTCCGAACATAAAAGGGACCGATTCGCAAGGAAAAACTTATCCCGTGAATCAATCCCTTAGATCTTGAATAATAGGTTGTTCATTGCTGCTTCAGCCCTGCCTTCATTAGGAGACACTACCAGCGCCGTCTTTTCATACCGCATTCTGTGCTTGCTGCTGCTCTTCAAGCAGCCATTCCAGCAGCAGAGATTCCGGCACATTGCCTTTGCTGGTTTCGGCATATTCCCGGACACGCACCAACAGTCTGGCCGCCGTCTCGGGGTCCGCTTCAATTCCCCGCTTGCCAAGTACATGGGCAACGCCGCCCGTTCCGGAATGCTTGCCGAGCACAAAAAGATGCTCTCTGCCGACTTCGGCGGGATTAAAGGTCTGGTAGGTTTCCCTATCCTTCACCAGTCCATCCACATGAATACCAGATTCATGCGTGAACGCCAGCTTCCCTACAATAGGCTTGGAATCCCCAATATTGCGGCCCGAAGCCCTGATTACCACATCGGCAATCCGACCAAGCAGTTCAGCCCGAATAGCGCTGCGGCCGCCATACAAATAGCGCCAGGCCAGCGCAACTTCCTCCATCGCCGCATTCCCTGTACGCTCGCCGATTCCCGCCACTGTCGTGCTCGCCCACGTTGCTCCTGCGGCGATGCCGCTTAGCGTATTCGCGACAGCCAACCCGAAATCGTTATGGCAGTGCACCTCAAGTTCCACATCCGCCGGCACGGCTCCAAGCAGCGTGCTTACCCGCTGAGCCATCTGACCGGGATGATGCGCGGAAACGGTATCCGCATAGCGAAACCAGCGAATACCGCCTTCCTTATATAGCGTATTAATCAGTTCCACCAGGAAATCCATGTCCGCACGAGATGAATCTTCCATACCGACCGATACTTCCATCCCCAGCCCCCGCGCATATTCCACCGCATGAAGCAGTTTGACTAAGCCTTCAGCAGGGGAAAGACCGAGCTTGCCCCGAAGCTGGACTTCAGAGGAAGGAATTGAAATGTGGCACCAATTCACCCCTGTCGCCCAAGCCTTGTCAATATCGCTTTTGAGCGCGCGATTCCAGGTCATCAGCTTCATGGGAAGTCCGAGAGCGGCAATCGCCGCAATATCCTCCTGCTCCCGAACCCCCATAGCCGGAATGCCGATCTCCGCTTGCTCTACACCACACTCCGACAGCAATCTTGCAATTTCCAGCTTCTCCGCCCTCGTGAATGATACTCCAGCCGCCTGTTCGCCATCTCTTAGGGTCGTATCACATAGCTTGAGACTTTTCACGGTTTACCTCCTTCTCCGCAGCAAGCGCAATTCGGATTACGGGCAAGTCGGACACTGTAAGTGCTAAAGTCAAGTGAGTTAAAGCGATACATAATGCCGGTATAGGCCGGCCCTACCCTTGTAATCCATTTTACGGCTTCCAGCGCAGCCAAGCAACCCGCAATACCAGAAGTGGCGCCCAAAACTGGAAATCCAAAAGGCTCCCACTGAGGCTGGTTATCGGGATAAAGGCATTCCAGACATGGCGTCTCTCCGGGAACCATCGTTGTCAAAGATATTTCAAATCCGTACATCGCCGATTCTACCATCGGCTTGCCAGCTTCAACACAGAGCCGATTCAATACGTACCGCTCCGGAAAATCATACCGGGCGTCGATGACAATATCGGCGCTCTCCACCCAAGGCTTTGCCTTGTCGTACTCAATCTTGGAATTGTAACCCTCGATTTCCATCTCGGGATTGAGCCGCCGCAAATGCTCCATCGCGGTGCTCATTCGCTCCATTCCCAAATGTTCGTTATCCATAAGAATCTGGCGGTTCAGGTCGGGAAGGAGAATGTTCCCTTCATGCGCGAGAATCAGTTTGCCAACTCCTGCGGCCGCCAAATAAATGGCTGCCGTACCGCCAAGGCCGCCGATACCCGCGATCATTACCGTCGCGTCTTTTAACGCTTTCTGTCCGTCTTCCCCCAACAGCTTCAACTGCCGTGCATACCGTTCCAGTTCCAACAATCCGGTCGATCCTTGCTCCATCGTCTTCTACCTCCGTTATCGCTCTTGATTTAATAGTTTCGTTATAGTATAGGATCGGAGGTGTTTCTTGACAATGAAGTTTATCCCTCTAGACTGAGCAATCCGTGAACAGCAGTCTGTTCCTTATATTTATCCAGGAAGGCAAGGCCTTCATCCAAGCAAGCAACCCCATAGGCCACCGTCTTCTCCAGAGAAGTGAACGGGAAGGGAAAGCCTGCGCGCAGACTCTTCATGACAAGGATAATTCGGCCGCTGTAGATCAGTCCGCGGCCGAATCCTTCGATATTAATTTCTGCAGAGCTTTGAATCATCAGGCCGCTCTTCTCCTCCATTACGCCAGCGATGGCCTGAAACAATACCGGCACCTGAAGGCGGACTTCATCGGTCGCCGTGCAGTTAATGTCCGATTTAGCCTTATCCTCTGCCGATACCAGGAACAGCTTCGCAATCTTTTCCTCGGGAGTCATGGAAGCATAACGGCCAAAATAATCGCTCGCGCTGAGCAGATCGTTGAGACGGCGGACAAGACGCTCCGCCTTTTCAGGATCGGGAGCCGGTTTGGAGCGGCGCTTCGGCCGCGCCTGAGCTCCGTCAGCCGGCTGCGCGCTCGCTGATGCGGCTTCGTTAGCCATTTGATCCATTAACCCCAGCTCCTTCCTCTTCCTCCGCACGCAGAACCTTGGCCAGCCACATTGGCGGTTTGCCCTGCAGCATCTCCTCAAGCCGTTTAACCTGCTCGTCAATCGGACTTCCGAAAGGCACTTTGACCGGCATGATTTTGCGGCGGGTCACCTTCGCAGCCGCCGATGCTCCAATCTGCATGAGAAAGATCAGCGTGCAGTCTTCGATAACCTCAATCCGGCCGTCAATCTTGCCCAATTCGTCCTGAGCTGCGATATCAGGTATTCTGCGCAGTTCCAGAAGCTCGCTACTACCCTTAGTAAGATTATAAATGGCAAACATCGAACACTGCCCAAAGTGGGCATTTACACGTACTCCGTCATCTGTGGCGAACGCGACTTTCACGATGATCCGCCTCCCTTCTCATTAATAGATTGCCTGCTTTATTGGTCCATTCCATTGCTCCGCGATAGCCAACGGATACATTCATATACGATCCGAGTTCATTCCAAATCGGGAACCCCGCAGCAAGGAAAGCCGCTCCGATACGCTCCGCTCCCGCAATTCCGTGGGAGCTTCCGATCCACAAATCGGCTCCGCTTCCGAGCACCTCGGCGTCGTCCAGATCCCCGACCCATACCTCGCGCTCCAACTCGGCTACCGCCGGCGTTTCATACGAAGTAATCAGCGCCTTTTGCTCAACCCCCAGCTCATCCAGCCATTCCGATACGGAGCGCAGATGATCCGGTTCGAGCGCGGCCAGCGCGGATACGCCAGCGAACTGGAAGTGTGCGTCGAGCATACAGTCCAGCAGATTCTCGCGCTGCCAGCAGTACCGGATAGGGACGGGAACACCGCTGATTTGATGCAGGAAATTAAGCAGCTCGTCGGAAGCCTTGAGCCCCATCGTTCCCTGGAATACCTTATAAGGCGTCCCCAGAGCGTTATGCAGTCTTCTTGCCGGGCGTTCCATACTTGCGCCGAAGGCGATGGTAAGTCCCGACTGCAGGCTCTGCAGCATTGAATCCAAAGGAACCCCGCCCCGGGTCAATGGTGAGAATCCGGTCAGAAGATGCCCGGACAGAGAGGTTGATATGTCAGGAAGCGCGATGACTTCAAAGCCAAAGGAAGACACGATTTCCTTGAGCTCCATTACATCCCCGGGTGTGAGATATGAACCCGGAAGCAGCGTAATCTGACGGGAATTCACGTTCCGCTGTCCCCGGAGACCGGCCTGCTGAATCAGCTCATCGACCATCGCTTCCACGGTTACGCTGAATCCCGATTCAAGCGATCCGCGAAAATCCGGTAGCGTTACAGAGAAAGCAAGCCCTCCGCGCATATTCCGCTCTCTCTTGTAAGACTTCAGCATGCTTTGGTAATCCACCCCTGCGACATCGGTCAGCTCAGTCCCGATGACCCCGATAATGTCGGGACGATGCTTGGATAAAACTGAAGTCAGGGCTTCCTCCAAATTATGGTTTGCGTCGAAAATAACGTCCATCTCCTGCAGCGCGGAAGTCTGAACAGCTATCGGCTCACGGAAATGCCGGGTCAGAAGCGCTTTGGGAAAGGCGGAGCAGCCTTGAGCCCCATGAATAACGGGCATGGCCCGATAACATCCTTGCATCGCCAGTATACCGCCGAGAGACTGGCCGATTTTCAGCGGATTAACGGATACCGGCTTGCTTCTTCTCTTAACGGTCATAGCTGCCCTCCTTGTCCCAAGGAGCGGGCGAGGAGGCGAGCTTCCAAATCGGATTGGCGATGGAATCAACGAGCTCCTTGGCCAGCCGCAGCAGGCCTTCATAGCCGGCGTACGCCTTATGGCGTTCCTGGTTGATGTCCACAAACGGAATTTGCTCTTTCATGGCTACGTACATATTCCGTCCGCCCGCAATCATAATGTCGGCTTTGCGCTCTCTTACCGTCTTGATAATACGGCTGGCTCCGCCTTCCGGGATATACTCTGTATCATCGCTGACTCTGTCAGCGATCCGCTGCACATCCTCATCCGAGCTTTTGTTCGTTCCGACACCAACGACCTGGATTCCCAGCTCCTTCAGCGCCGAAATAACCGACCAGCTTTTTACTCCGCCTGTATAGAGAACGGCTTTCTTGCCTTTAAGTATTTTGCGGTATGGACGCAGGTCATGCGACAACCGGCTCTCTTCGCGTTCTGTCAACCGGTCTACCCTGCGCTCCATCTCCCTGTCATTCAGGAGAAATGCCATTTGACGCAAAGAGTAGGTGGTCTCTTTGGCACCATAGAAAGAACCCTCGAAGTAGGGAATGCCATATTTGGACTCCATCTGCTTCGCCAATCCGAGCAATGCGCGGCTGCATACTACCATATTGGCTTTGGCGCGGTGGGCCCAGGTAATTTCCTTGTATCTGGCATCGCCTGTAATTCGGGATAAAAGCGTAATTCCCGCCTGGTTCATCAGCTTCTCAATGTCCCACATCTCGCCGGCGATGTTGTACTCGCCAATCAGGTTCACGCCCATAGAAGCTTCCAGTTCCGGTTCACCCGTACCGATAACATATTGGAGTAAAGCATCGCCCGCGAGCCGGTTGCCGAGATTCTTGCTGCCGACAAAGCCGGGGCTGTTCACAGGAACCACCGGGATTCCGAGACGCTCGGAAGCCTCTTTGCAGACGGCATCCATGTCTTCGCCGATCAGCGCCGTAACGCATGTCGCATATACAAAGATAGCCGGAGGCGCAAAACGCCCGGCAATATAGTCAATGCTGTCTTTCAGCTTTCTTTCTCCGCCAAAAATAATGTCATTATTGGTCAAATCCGTCGCAAAGCCATATTGCGAGAGGCTGGGGCCACTCGAAAGGCTTCCTCGGCTTTCCCAACTATTGCCGGCACAAGCAACCGGTCCATGAACGAGATGCGCAGCATCCATGATCGGGAGCAATGTAATTTGCGCTCCGTCGAATGAGCAACCTCCGGCTGCCTCACCCGGTTTCGGCCGTGGACATGGCTTGGATTTGGGGGCAAGACTCCCGCAGGCCTGATCGTCTATCTCTTCCTTTCGAATAGGCTCCATTGGATCATCATCTCCTTCGCTAAGGCTCAGTGCTCTAAATCTTACAACCAACCCGGCTAAAACAACTGATTAATGAATGCGGAATGAATAGAACAGAAACGTTTGGACCCCAAGCCGTATACATTTTGCGCTATTCCAAATCTGTGATGTACAAATTATAACATATTCTCTCTGTAAATAGGATGAGGGAGCAGATTTATCCATGATAAATCTGCTCCCTTTTTTACCTAATTAATTAGCGAACCAAATCAACGAGCCCGGATGGGTTATTGTCCAGTTGCTCAAGGACAATATTGACAATCAAGGTCAGCAGATTCAGTGCTCCTTGGTAGCCGATAATCGGATTGCGGTGCATATGATGACGGTCAAAGATCGGGAAGCCTACGCGGACCAGCGGTACTTCTGCATCCTTGGCGGCGAATTTAACGTGCGAGCTGCCGATAACCAGGTCAACCGGATCGTTAAGCAGCAGCGAACGCAGGTGCCACAAGTCTTTGCCAACATAAACCTTTGCTTCGGAACCGTAAGGGCTGCTTGCCAGCAGCTCTTCAACTTCTGCTTTCCATTTCTTGTCGTCAAATTCCACGTCGCCGTTCGAGCACAGAATGTGTACCGGCTCAATGCCGACTTCGAGGCAGAATCCGATGAGGCCAAGCAGCAGGTCAGGGTCGCCAGCAAGAGCAACGCGTTTGCCATGCAGATAAGGATGGCTATCGGCATAAGCGTCAACCACGCGTCCGCGTTCTTCTTTAAGCGATTCCGGAACCGGAAGGCCAGTCAATTCGCTGATGGTTTCGATCAGTTTATCTGTAGCTTTTACGCCGAGCGGAGTGGACAAGGAAGCAACTTGTTGTTTCCAGGTTCCGCTGATATAGTCTTGAGTCTTCTTCAGCGTGTATTTTTGCAGTACGAGCGAGCCCAGCGCGTTAGCGGCTTTAGGAACATCGGCAAGCTTCGTTCCGCCATAGTAGTATTCATATTCTCCGTTAGCCGGGGAATCATAGTTACCGCTGTGGTCGCCAAGGATCGTGTACTTCGTATCGAAAGCGTTCAGGATTTTGCGGATTTCCGCAAAGTTTCCAGTGTAAGGCTCGAATCCGAGCAGCACGTTCAGCTTCTCGCCTTCTTCGCCTGTTCCCGGAGCGGCAGCTTGGCCGGAGCGTTCGAACAATTGAGCCAGGATATTGCGGATCATGGAGTCATATCCTGTGATATGCGAACCGATGAAGCTTGGAGTATTAGCAAAGGTTACAGGGAAATCTTCGGAGATTGCGCCTTTTTGACGAGCATTTCCGATAAAGGCCGACAGGTCGTCACCGATAACTTCTGCCATACAAGTGGTACATACAGCGACCATTTCCGGTTTGTACAGAGCAACGGCGTTTTGCAGACCGTCGATCATGTTGCTCATGCCGCCGAATACAGCTGCGTCCTCAGTCATCGAGGAGGAAACGGCTGGCGTCGGTTCTTTAAAGTGACGGCTCAAATGGCTGCGGAAGTAAGAGTTACAGCCTTGGGAACCGTGTACGAACGGCAACGTTTTTTCGAATCCAAGTGCTGCCATAACTGCTCCAAGCGGTTGGCAAGCTTTATGAGGATTGATAACAACTGCTTTACGTTCGAAGTTCTTTTCCAGATACTCCGCAGATTTGGAGTAAGCAAGAGCTTCAGCTTTTGCTTCATCGCTGCAAGGCGCTTCAAATTGTTTCTTGTTCTCCCGTTGTTGAATATAGCGTTCTTCCGCAAACAAGCTGCTATAATCCGGAATGTCTATTCTTTCGTTGCTCATACGCTCGCCCCCTCTGGCTGTACTTTTGCTTTCTTATCAAACAAGCTCCAAACCGGGTTATTGACAGTCATATCCATATCCTTGGCAAAAATCTTGAAGCCGTCGAAGCCATGGTACGGACCGCTGTAATCCCAGGAGTGCATTTGACGGAACGGAATACCCATTTTGTGGTATACGTATTTTTCTTTAACACCCGATCCCATAAGGTCGATGTTCAGTTTTTGTGCCAGTTCTTCCAATTCGTATGCAGTCGGATCGTCCATGATAATCGATCCTTCCTTCATATCAGGGAAGGTTCTTTCATAGTCGTCTTTATGAGCAAATTCGTAGCCTGTAGCAACGATTTCCATGCCCAGGTCTTCGTAAGCGCCAATGGTGTGACGGGAACGCAGACCGCCGATCAGCAGCATAACTTTCTTGCCTTCCAGACGAGGTCTGTATTTGCCGATGATAGCATCCATTTGCGGTTTGTATTTAGCGATAACCTTCTCGCAGTTTTCTTGGATCGTTGCGTCGAACTTCGCAGCGATTGCGCGCAGGCTTTCGTAAGTTTTGCTAGGTCCAAAGAAGTTGTACTCCAGGTACGGAATTCCGTAAGCTTGCTCCATGTGAGTAACCATGTAGTTCATAGAACGATGGCAGTGAATCAGGTTCAATTTTGCTTTGTGAGCAACTTGCAGCTCGTTCAGCGTACCGTCGCCAGACCATTGGGCAACTACGCGAAGACCCATTTCTTCCAGCAGGATACGGGAAGCCCAAGCATCGCCGCCGATGTTGTAGTCACCGATGATGTTTACATCGTAAGGACCCGTTTCGGCCAGTTCCGCTTTACCCATTACATAGTCGCGGATAGCGTCGTTCGCGATATGGTGACCAAGCGATTGGCTGACGCCGCGGAAACCTTCGCAACGTACTGGAACAACCGGCATTTCCAGTTCTTTGGTCATTTTCTTGGATACTGCTTCAATATCGTCACCAATCAGACCGATCGGGCATTCGGATTGAACAGAGATACCTTTAGCCAGCGGGAACATTTCCTTAATCTCGCGGCAGATGATTTCCAGCTTCTTGTCGCCGCCAAAGACGATATCCGTCTCGGAGAAATCACTTGTGATTTGCATAGCGGTGAAGTTGTCAATACCCAGTGTACCGTTCGCATAGTTGCGGCGAGTACCCCAGCTGTATTGTCCACAGCCAACCGGGCCGTGAGAAATGTGCACCATATCCTTGATTGGTCCCCATACCACGCCTTTGGAACCTGCATAGGAGCAACCGCGCGGCGTCATTACGCCCGGACGGGATTTAACATTCGATTTCAGAGAGCAGCTGCAGGATTCTTTAGTTTCCTCAGTGTTAATCTGAAAATGCTTCTTACGGTCTTTTTTCGTTTTATCGGGATAGGCTTCCAGGATTTCCTCAACTAACTTTTTGTTCGCCTCAATATCGAGCCCCATACGTTGACCCTCCTTTTCGTTTATGCAGGATATTGCCTCCTGCAAGGCATACTTCGTTTAATTCAGTCCGGTGAATGATCTGTCTCCACTCCATTCACCGGATAACTCTATTGTTACGCGAAGTTTGTTCGCTTTTTTTTATTAGTGACCAGCAGCTTCGAGTTTCTTCAGAGCTGTTTCTTCGTCTTCAACCACA